>WFUN01000077.1 GCA_015484905.1 Hydrogenimonas sp.
AAGTAACCTTTTTGGAGCTGTTTAGAGACTCAAGAAGTCTCTCGTGCTGTTCGGGGGTCAATTTTCCGCTTCCGGCCGCATCTATCAGTTTTTGTACTATTTGCGCCTGAAGCTCTTTCTCTTTCATCTGTGCTTCGTGAACCATCCTCTCCTTGTGCAGCTTGAGTTTTGTCTTTTGGTATTCTTTGAAAAGTTTATATATTAAAATTGCAAAAACAGAAAAAAGCAGCACTATTAGAGCCATAAACCAATTATTGGAACTCTTTTTATTTTCGATTTCACTCATTCTCAGCTCTGCCTCTTTCATAGCTATCTCTTTTTTGGTTAGAATCTCCGCTTTTTTTGTCTCAGCTTTGATCTTTTCAACTTCTATCGCCTTTTGCATCTCTATTTTCGCAATCTCTTTTTGCGATTCCAATTCCATAGTTTTGGTATTTTTTACATCCGATTTTACACGTTGACGAAGAATAGATTTCGCATAGTCTATTTTTTGCCGTTCTTGATCCATTATTCTGGGTTTTTGCTGAGTAGTATCACATCCTGTAAAAAAGAGCAGTATAAAAGCTGCCGCAGCCAAGAGATATCTTGCCATTAACATCGATTAGATCTCCTTCTCAAACCTTTCACTGTCGATCTCTATAATCGTATGGACATTCCCTCTTGGATTGAAATCTGCGGTAAGCTTCATCCATCTGGGTTGAAGTTTTTGGTATAGTGTGTCAAAGACTTCATTTACACTCTCTTCATGGCTTATGTATCTTTGTCTGAAAGAGTTTATATAAAGTTTTATCGCTTTTAATTCCACTACCCACATATCGGGAATATATTCAAGTGTAAAAACGGCATAATCAGGATATCCGCTTCTTGGACACAGACAGCTGAATTCGGGAAGTATAATCTTTATTTTATAATTTTTACTATATTTATTGGGCCATATCTCCAAATCTCTGTCTATATCGAAATTGGAAATCGTCTCCTCACCGTAACGCATATTCTATTCTCCTGTATACTTTTTTATCAATGTCTCGCTGTCAAAGGGGCGGTTTGATATTGCAAATCCCTGCAGATAATCTACACCAAAAGCTGTAAAACGCTGCAGATTCTCTTCACTGTCAACCCACTTAAGCAACGTTTTAACCTTCATACTTTTACAAGCTTGAATATATGCATATAAAAGTTTATTGACTCTGGAGTCTGTATGTGAAAGTGTGAACTCTTTATCGAACTGAACCATATCTACCGGCAGCTTCTTTATATACTCGAAACTTGCGTTCTGTGCACCGAAATTGTCGAGTGCAAACTCTATACCCAATTCTCTTAGTTCATCCAGTATTACTTTATATCGTTTTATATCTTTAAAAGGTCTGTTTTCAAAAAGCTCAATAATAATTCGCTTGTAAGATACTCCCTCTTGCACAGCTATCTTTTTGATCGATTCCAAAAATATTTCGTTTCGTAAGGAGAAAGGTGATATATTGAAAGTGAATCTTATATTTTTACTTACTCTTTTGGCATCTTTGCAAACAGCTTTAAAAAGTACCTCGTCAAACTCTCTTTCAAGCCCGAGCCTGTTGACGACAGGTATAAACTTTTTGGGAGGTAAAATACCGCTGTGAAGTGTTTCAAGTCTGACTCCAACTTCAAAAAGTTCTATTTTTTTTGTATGTGTATCGAGAGTCGGAATATAGTGTAGCAGCAGTTTTTCACTGTTTATAGCATCTATTATTTCGTGTTCGAGAGTTCCTGGATTGATCTTTTTTTCCGTTTTTGATTTCTGTGGTACGGAGTTTTTTTGCTGCGATATTGTATCATAGAGATGGTTTATAATAATGGACATATCCGATGTTCCATCCATATCTATTCCGGCATATTTGTATTCCACCGCTATCTGGTCAATTTCCCGATAGGCAGACTCGAACTTTTCAACAATCTCCAAGCTTTTTTTAATCGGAGTCTGAAAGCCCAAAATAAAATCACCTCCGTGATAACGTCCTATTAAAGGCTCTTTTATTCCATTTAGCTTTATAAATTCATCCAAAAGATGAACGAACACTCTAAGAAGTTTATCTCCTCTATCTATACCGAAATGGTCATTTATAAAAGGAAGGTTGTCCAAGCGTAGCAATACAATACTATGTACAGATCGGGAGTTCATACGATTACTGAGAATTTTCAGTAAAGAGTCTCTGTTGAACGCCCCTGTCATACGGTCTATATATGTTTCCGCCTGTCCGAGATTTATAAGAAAGAAAAGAAAATATGTAGAAATGAAAAGAGCCGTTAAAATTAGAACTATTTCAAATTCGGAAGGTACAAACCTGTTCTGCTTGACAATATAAGTAACTATTATACCTATTAAAAGAAGAATGGGTATTCCCATTCTAAGAGCCAGACGGAAACGTCTCGCCCGCTCCTGTGATTCGGAATAGAGCATCAGTTATACATCCAGATGCTTGACATCCTTCGCATGCTCTTCTATGTATTGGCGGCGCGGTTCCACCTCGTCGCCCATAAAGAGAGTGAAGACATCGCTTGCTTTTTCAGCGTCATCTATTGCCACTTTCAAAAGACGCCTGTTTTCGGGATTCATAGTTGTCTCCCACAACTGTTCCGGATTCATCTCGCCCAGACCCTTGTATCTTTGTATATAGGCACCTTTTTTTGCACTCTTTTCGATCTCATCCAATATTTCAAGCAGATCTTTACCATCGAAAATGGAGAGATCCCGATCGTTTATTTTTTCAAAAATATAGCGTGCCTCATTGTAAAACGGGTTTGTGAACAGCTGATCATTTATCATGATCTCCTCAAGCCCCTCATCTGTCTGTATATAAAGATGAATGGACTCTTCACTTATATGTTTGTTGAGAATATTGTAGCCACGGGTATCGAGGAAAACTTTTATCTCCTCAAAAAGTGCATTGTTATCAAGAGCGAGCAGGTCCGGATGTTCTATTAGATATCTTATTACCTCAACCAGTGAGAAACGTTTATCCAGCTCTTTGAGAGTCATTCTGTAGAAGGCTACAAGTCTGAAAAGTTCTATTAGATCTTTGGTGCCCATTCCCTCTATTTGAAGTGTATCGATCCCTCTTTCTATCAAAAACTCACTCATAACTTTGTCATCTTTAAGGTATATCTCTTGCTTACCTTTTTTATAGCGATAAAGTGGAGGCTGTGCAATATAGAGATATCCTTCCTCTATTACCGGCCGTAAAAATCTAAAAAAGAATGTAAGAAGCAGGGTTTGGATATGGCTTCCATCTACATCGGCATCTGTCATAATTATTATTTTATGGTATCTCAATTTGTCCGGATTGAACTCTTCTCCTATGCCACACCCCAGAGCCATGATCATATTTTTTATCTCATCAGATTTCAGTATCTTTTCGAGTCTCGCCTTCTCTACGTTTAAAATTTTTCCTTTTAATGGCAATATAGCCTGAAAAACTCTGTCACGACCCTGCTTTGCAGAACCTCCGGCACTGTCTCCCTCGACAAGATACAATTCACTTATGGTAGCATCTCTACTCTGACAGTCTGCAAGTTTTCCAGGAAGAGTTCCTATTGTCATTGCATCTTTGCGGCGTGTAAGCTCTCTCGCTTTTTTTGCTGCTTCCCGCCCTTTTGCCGCCAGCAGAGCCTTTTGCATTATCGCTTTTGCATCGTTCGGATTCTCTTCGAAATATTTCATCAGTTTTTCATAAGTAAGCTTCTGCACCAGAGGCTTTACATAACTGCTTCCCAATTTTCCTTTTGTCTGACCTTCAAACTGCGGCTCTGGCACACGTACGCTTATTATGGCGACAAGACCCTCTCTGACGTCTTCTCCGCTTATTTTGGTATCTTTTTCTCTGGCGTTTGCATTGTCTTGTATATATCTGCTGACAGCCCTCGTCAGGCCGGCCCTGAAACCGCTTTCATGTGTACCTCCGTCTGGAGTACGTATATTGTTTACAAAACTCAACAGTTTTTCATCGTATGATGTTGTGTATTCAAATGCTACGTCAACTTCTATATCTTCTATTTTCTCACAATACCATATAACGGAGCATATAGGCTTGTTTTTTGCCATATCTTCGACAAACTGGCATAATCCACCTTCAAAATGGTAAATCTCTTTTTTCCCGATCCTTTCATCTTCGAAGGTTATACTTATACTTGGATTCAGATAGGCAAGCTCCTTGAATCGCCTGGAAAGAATATCGAACTGGAAATCTACGCTTTCAAATATTTCACTATCCGGCCAAAACTGTATCGTGGTTCCGGTTTTCCTGGTCGTTCCTGTAACCGAAAGTTCGTTTTTGGGTATTCCCTTTTCGAAATCCTGTTCAAATATTTTGCCGTCTCTGAAAATGGTCATATGAAGTTTGGAGCTCAATGCGTTTACGACACTGACACCAACCCCATGCAGACCACCTGAAACCTTATAGGTATCTTTGTCGAATTTTCCACCGGCATGCAAAACTGTAAGAACTACAGTCGCGGCCGAAACTTTTTCCGTAGGATGTATATCTGTAGGAATACCACGCCCATTATCGCTTATTACGGCACTTCCGTCTTTTTTAAGTGTTATTTTTATTTTGTCGCAGTATCCGGCCATCGCTTCGTCTATTGCATTGTCAACCACTTCGTATATCAGGTGGTGCAGACCTTTTACAGAAGTATCACCAATATACATTCCCGGTCGCTTTCTGACCGCTTCAAGCCCCTTTAGAACTTTGATATTGTTTGCACCGTATTTTTGATTGCTCATATGGATTGTTCCTTAAATTATGATTGGCATGATGACTGTTGAAAAATTCCCACTCTCGACAATGAAAGGCAGGTTTGGCTCATTGAGACCCATTAGGAAATTTTCCGTATCTATATTGCTTAAAAAATCCAGGAGATATCGGCTATTGACAGCAAGCACAAATTTGTCTTCAAATCCTGTCTCTACAGAGATCTCTGTCTGTGCTTCTGAATTTTCATCACCAAGACTTTTAAATACGATGGAATTTGGTTCGAAAGTCATTTTTATCTCTTGTGAGATCGTAGTGATCTGTTTTATGGCTTCAATAATTTTGTTTCTTGGAAGTGTTAAAGAAAATTTTACACTTTTGGGAATTATTCGTTCATAATCGGGATACTTCCCGTTTATCAGACGTGTAAAGAAATAGTAATCTTTTGTAGTAATTATCAGATTTGTCTCATCATAATGTATTTCAATCTGATCGAAGAAGAGTTTTTGTATTTCAATAATCGCTTTTTTGGGAATTATCATTGAAAGAGTAGTTCCGCTGCTATTTTCTATTTTCCCTATTGCCAGGCGCCTCGTATCGGTACCTACAATATCTATTTCATTCTCTTTGATATTCAAAAGAGCCCCATTGAGTTCGTATTTAGGATTGTTCGTATCTATTGAAGGAGAGACTTTTTTAAACATTTGAATAAGCTGCATGGAGTCCAGTTCTATAGATGGAAGATCATCCACTTCCGGAAATTCCGGGAACTCTTCCGCATTGAACATCGGAAGTTTGAACCTTGAGTTTTCCTGTTTTATATGTAAAGTATTTTCGATACTTTCCAAAATTATATCGCCCTCTTTCAGAATACGGATTATATCCATCAGTTTTTTGCCATTTGCCGTAGCCTTGCCTTCTATTTGAGTACTGACATGTTTTGTATCTATAATCAGTCCGATCTCTTGATCGGTGGCTTTAGCTGTCATTCCATCCTCTCTGGCTATTAGAAGTACATGAGAGGTAATCTGTGAAGTATCTTTTTTTTCGAGAAAAGGCTGAAGGTTGATAAGTAGGGATTCGAGCGTACTTTTGGCTACAGCAAGTC
>WFUN01000078.1 GCA_015484905.1 Hydrogenimonas sp.
GACAGCTATGGCGGTTGCCATTACCCATGCCCAGAGAGTAAAAGGGTAATAAAAGTATGCAATCTCAGGTTTTTATATGAAACAGATAACGATGATCTTCCGGCAGGCTTTTGTAGATGGCGTGTGCCAGATCATTAATCTCCCACAAAGCCGCTTTGTCACTGCGCAAAGAGAGAAAATTTTGAAGGCTTCTGGCATTGATTGTCCAGGTAAGTTCCGTTTTATAACACTCTGGGAGGGCATATTTGGCTTTATCGTTGGCAACTCCTTGTACCAAAAGCTGCCGTAGATTTTCAAGTGCTTTAATACTCATTTCGTTTACGGATGGATTGTCTGTTAAAACGATATATTTTTTTACCCTTTTTATATCGGTTATGGAAAAAGGAGCTTCTTCCTTTAGCTCTTTTAGAGTGTATCTTGTACTCTTCACACTCAAACTCGCCATTCTGTGACGTGCCAGCTCTTGAAGTACGGCACGGCTGATTCCTTGTATATAAAATGTGTAGACCAGATGTTCGAGAGTGCTTGCATGTTTAAATTTATTGCCGACTCTATCTATAAGTTCTCTGTCTTTTTCACCTCCGCTGTCGCTCTTTTCAAAGCTTTGCCAGCAGGTACGGATGGCATGTGCACAAACCTGTAAAGGAGTATTGTGAAGAAGCGTTATTTTCATGCCTGCCCTTTTTGGTAAAATTGTCCCATATTATAGCAAAGGCGTAAAATGAAGTGTATTGACCGCTTTCATCCTCTGATAGACGATTTTAGAGGCCCTTTTGCAAGGGATCGTGACAGAGTTATACATGCAAGCAGTTTCAGGCGTCTGGAGTATAAAACACAGGTTTTTATAAATCATGAAGGTGACTATTTCAGAACTCGTCTTACTCACTCTTTGGAAGTAAGTCAGATAGCCCGTACCATTTCAAATGCTCTTGGATGCCATGAAACACTGGCAGAGACTATAGCTCTTGCTCATGATCTTGGCCATACTCCTTTCGGTCATGTTGGCGGAGATACACTTGATAGATGTCTTAAACAGAGCGGTAACGAAAATGGATTTGATCATAATTTTCAGTCTTTTAGGGTAGTGACCAAGCTGGAAAAGAGGTATGTCCAGTTTGATGGTCTCAATCTTACCTTTGCAACACTCGAAGGTATACTTAAACATTCATATCCTTATAAAAAATCCTTTTTAAGTGAATGGTACGATGAGATGTTCAAATTGGATTATCACCCTTCACTGGAAGCTATGATAGTCGACCATGCCGACGAAATAGCTTATATAAGCCACGATATCGATGATGGCATCCAACACGGTTTGATAACGTTCGATGATATCCTTGAAAATAGACTTGTGGAGTATATAGACATGAGAGTCAGAATGGAGGGGCTTGAAAGGGAAAGCAAATTGTATCGTTACAGATTTGTAGGCATGCTTATAAGTCACCTTGTAACAAAATTGATAGAATATAGTAAAAAAAATATTCCGAAATCGAAAAAAATATTATGTAAAACCATTAGAGCCGATGAAGCTCCTCCCATCTCTTTCGAAAAAGAACTCTCAAAAGATATCAAAGAACTTAAAAAGACAATGTTTAAAAAACTATACAGGCATGAACGAATAGTGAGTAAGATGCATGCAGGAAAAGAGTGTATAAAAAGACTTTACAGCGCTATGAATGACGATGTGGATCTTCTTCCTTCCGAATATAAAAAACGTTTCGAAAATGAAAAAAAAGAGCGTGTAATAGCCGACTTCATAGCCGGTATGAGTGACCGGTACGCACTTAAGCGGTACCGGGAAATTTATGGACTGGGCTGATTACTGTTTTAGCTGCAACAGAGTCTGAAGCATCTGATCAGAGGTTGTAATCGTTTTTGAATTGGCCTGAAATCCACGCTGTACTACGATCAGTTGCGTCAATGATCTACTGAGATCGACATTTGACATCTCAAGTGACGAAGAGTTTATAAAACCTCTGCCGCCACTGTTTGCTTTTCCTATGATAGGATCTCCTGAGTTGGCTGACTGGATGAAGATGTTTCCTCCATCGTTCATCAATCCTTCATTATTGGCGAACTTTGCCATGGCTATTTGAGCCAATCCGAACGATCTTCCGTTACTGAAAGAGCCAATCAATGTTCCGCTCTGGTCTATGCGTATACCTACAAGATCTCCTCCGGGAAATCCGTCCTGACTTATTCCGGCTGTGGACGATTCCGAGTCGTAACTCGTTATACCGTCAAAACCGTTGATTGTTCCAAATTTAAAATCTATCTGCTGGTTGGGAGCGGAACCATTGTTGGCCGTATATGTTATGCCCGGCGGATTGTACTGTGCCAAAGAGCCGTCGGAATTGAAATCTATGGTTCCTCCTTCCAGAATATTCTCGTTTGGAGCGATTGCACCGGCTATAGTACCAGGTTGCGGGACCGATATGACATATGTCCATGATGTCCCTCCTGTTGCGGTAAAACCTGTCTTTCTGAAATCAAAACGTATCGTATGTTTGGTTCCAAGAGAGTCAAAAACATCTATACTTGAAGAGTGTACAGCGGCATCAATTGGCTGTGACAACTTGACACTTGTACTGTTTGCAGGCAGCAAACCGGCAAGAGAGCCTATAGCTTGAGTAAAAAGCGGATTTTCCTGAGTATTCGCATCTACTATGCTTGCAACCGATATAGTAAGATCGTTTCCGCCTGCACCGGCATTGCTCAATTCGAATTTTCCCTGGTCGTTTATCGTAATTGCCGCATTTGGAGATTGTGCGACAGCAAGATCTTCTAGCTGTCTTCTTAAATCTTCTGTGGTTCTGAAATAATTTGTACTGCCATCGGCGGTATTTGTAGGGGCGGTGACGGCTGCAGGATCATTGGTATATCTGAAAAGAACGGTAGTGGTTCCGCTATCAAAAGAGACCTGGATGCCCTGCCCTCCCAAGCCGGCTACAGGCGGCTGAAGATTAAATGCCTCGCCATTTCCGGTAAAAAGAACTCCGAAATCATCCGGAGTCTTGCCTGAAGCGATATCTGCAGAAGAGTATGTAGGCGCTTTGTTTACTATGGTGTTACCGGAATTTAGATTTGCCTTAAGCTGTATAAATGTCGTAGCATTGGCAGGCGTAGTGAGTCCTGGAGGAATATTTATATCCTGTATAGGAGCCGTAGAATCGATCTGGTTTGTATCTGTATCTCTTACCCATCCCTGGACTACATAACCGTTATTGTCTACAAAATTCCCGCTGGCATCAAATTTGAAGTCTCCGGCTCTGGTAAATTTCTGTGTTTTTCCACCATCTCCACTTACAATGAAAAAACCGTCACCCTGAATCGCAACATCGGTATTTTTATCTGTATTTTGAACAGAACCCTGCGAAAAAATGTGGCTTACATTCTGTATCGATGTACCAAGGCCAATTTGCATGGGGTTTTTTCCTCCGAGACCTCCTTGTGGAGCAGTGGCGATTTTGCTTGTCTGACTCAATAGATCGGCGAAGTTGGCACGTGAATATTTAAAACCGTTCGTATTGACATTTGCAATGTTGTTTCCTTCTACGTCCATCGCGATTTGATGGGATTGCAGTCCGGACACTCCGGCCCATAATGATCGCATCATGTGTCTATCC
>WFUN01000079.1 GCA_015484905.1 Hydrogenimonas sp.
GATCGATATTCAACTCTTTCATCAGCACACTGTCTCCCTCTCGAAAATCGGCAAAAAACAACTAAATTATCGGCTGGCCTTTCCAAAACTTCACTCCTGCGGTTTTGGCCCCAAAAGTACCTGGCCACTCACTTTCAACTTACAAATAGAGTACTTACACCGTGGATTTTCTGAAACTTTTCGGCGTCGTGCAGGCTTTGAACGAGATTGGCCATCCAAACCAGATTGTGCAAAATTGTGCATAATTTATATTTTAACATAGGAAATATTATCGTGTAGATTTATCCGTATGTTTTTATTCATAAAATCTGTTAAACATATTATAGCCATAGATAAGTAAAAGATTGTGCGGCAATAAATGGGAAGTAGGTGGAGCTGCTTGAGTTTTTGTCTTCTGGCTTGAAAAGATTGGATTTTAGGCAAAAGATTCAAAAAAGAGCTCATTGGATTGATGGAATCGATAATCGGTAATATTCCGGCCGCCGCCTGTGAAACGTTTAGACAGATAGTCAAAGAGCTTGCGCATAGGGGCTCAAAAGCTGGTGACAAGAGAGTGTCGCATCATAAAAATATCGGCTATAATGTGAGTGCAGGAGAAGTGAAGAAAAAAGTGCGGGTTTTGTTTTCGATACATATGCCACCCGGGAGGTTGGCAATATACTCAGGAGTGGAAGGCCCGTTACACTTTTGTTTGTCCAGACAGTATGCAAAAATCCGTGAAAACCTGGTTGTAGAGTATCTTAAGAAGCGGCGAAAACTGGTGGCCCCCGTAAAAGATTCCCACTTTAAAATCGAAAATGGAAAGATTGGACTAAATGGTTGAATCCGATGATCCGGATTTTAGAAGGGATTTCGTTATTAAAAATCTGTTTAGAGTACCGATTTTTGCATGTAACGATGTTTCTAATTTCAGTGAAGCGGTAATCGTAAAGGAGAGTATAAATGGGTGCGGACTGGGGTAAGTTTCTATTGAGAGTAAATATAGGCGTTTTGCTTCTTTTTCATGGCATACACAAGATTCTTTACGGCATAGATGGAATAGAGAAGATGCTTGCAGCACACTCTCTTCCTCTCTGGCTCGGTTATGGGGTTTATATAGGAGAAGTAGTTGCGCCTATAGCGCTTATAGTTGGATTTCGGGTTCGCATCGCTGCCGCTGTAGTAGTCTTCAATATGGCGGTCGCTATCATTTTGGCATACGGTACGAATCTCTTTTCTTTGGGAAAATTTGGCGGCTGGAGCATAGAGACACCTCTACTGTATCTGATGGGCGCACTTGCTCTGACGCTTCTTGGCGGTGGACGTATAGGGCTTAGGTGGTAGCCGTGCAAACCATAAAATACCCAATGGCATGATTGTATCTTCTATGCAGTAGCACTCTTTATTTGTACGTTTCTAAGTTGTGCCGCTTCTCTGAAAAACTGATGTGCGAGCACGATGACGAAAAAGACCTGTCCAAATATACCTACGGCTGGAATAAGAGAGAGCAGATAGAGAATGAATGTTGTGGTCATTATTCGCCATTTTGCCCTTTTGAAAAACTCTTTTTGCTCCTGTTTGTCAAGAATCTCTCCGGCCACATCCTTTGTAAGCAGTGTATGGAAGAGGAAGTAGAAAGGAGCGTTCATCGCCACTATGTTGAACAGAGGGATGAAATAGAAAGGCAAAGAGACGAAGAAAAAGAGTAGGAAAAGAGCCAGCCGCCCAAGCACAAATATTATGTAGTCGAATATCGGTACGGTCGCTTTTCGTTCGATATTGGGGTAGTGACGCCTTTGTATCTGTGCAACGATATATGGAGTGAAAAAGCCGATAATCACTACAGCGAAGAGAATAGAGACCAAAATGGCGAAACCACCGCCTATAACGTAAAACAGAGTTCCTGCAACGGTTTTGAATATGAAGCTTCCAATAATTGTTGAAATAATCGGATACTCTTTTGCAAACTGCGACAGTTCGCTTTGCGCCGCAGCGGTATCGGGGTTTTGCGATATTTGCGCTACGGTGTTGAGTATATCAAAAAACTCTCCCGAGAGGTAGTATAAAAACACTATAGAGACAACGAGAGTTATAAAAAATGGAGCTGTTGAGAGTACAAGAAACTTCGTTGTCAAAAAGTCGGCTATCGCCTTTACAAAAAGTGTACCTTCGGTGTAGCCGTTACTACCGTTTTGCTGCATTTTTATCGCTCTCTTTGGTCTCGATCAGTATGGCCTCTTGCGCATCGTTCTCTTTTGGTTGCTCTGTTTTCGGCGATGAATACTCTTTTCTATCGGAGGTACAGCTGTGCAGAGCTTCTATCAGTTTTGCACTCTGTTCGCTGCCAAGATCTTTTGAAGCGACCGTTTCCAAAATTTTTTCGGTTATCTTTACGCGTGCTTCATTCTCTTTTTGGTGAAAATACTTTTTGAGGTTGTCTTCATAGGCGCGAAGTTTGTCTTTGCGTCGCTTGTCAAAATACCATAATATGGCTCCTCCCGTTAGAAGCAGTATTAAAATGGAACCGAGCAGCATATACTTTTGCATTGCCTGCTCGTGTTCGATTTTCAACATTCTCTCTTTTGCCTCCATCAAAGCCAGCTCTTTCTCTTTTTCAAGCTCGAGATGCTTAAGCCTGGTTTCACTGCTTATTTTTTCGATCTCTATACTCTTTTTTGCTTCTATTTCTGCTATCTCTTTTTGGCTTTTGAGATCCGGTTTATCCATGAGTGCAGTATTCGCAATACCGTTACCGCTTTTTGGTTCGCTCTTTTTATCCGTATCTGAGGCGCAACCGGCGATAAGCAATGCAATGAGAAGAGGAAGAAAAAGCCTGTTCATATCTTCATATCCAATTTTTTATATAGTATAGCACAGAGGCTTGCTATAATTGGCTCAAAAACCACTTTGTTGAAGGGTGATTGATACTCTTGATCTTTACCGGTATCTTTGTAAAAAATAAAATAAAAAGGCTGCCAGATATGATAGATGTTCTTATTGTGGGAGGAGGCGGGGCCGGACTCAGTGCTGCGATAGCCGCGAAAGAAGTCGGTATGGAAGTTGCAGTACTTGGTAAAACATATCCGACGAGGTCACAGACTTCGATGGCTCAAGGTGGCATAAATGCCGCGCTCGGAAACGCAGGGGCGGACAGCGTAGATGCCCATGTGGCAGATACGATCAAATCGTCGCATATGCTCGGGGATAAAGAAATGATAAGAAGATTGTGTGAAAAGGGGCCCCAAGCCATAAGGTGGCTGGATGAGATCGGCACCCCTTTTAGCCGTCTTGATGATGGAAGAGTGGCTCAAAGAAAATTGGGAGGCGCAAGTGCGAAAAGAGCCTGTTATGCCCAAGACTATACGGGATTGAAGCTTTTGCACACTCTTCATGATACCGCTTTGGCCAGAGGAGTTCGGTTTTTAAATGAGTATTATATGCTCAACTTCATAGTCGAAGAGAATCGTGTACTGGGCATAACGGCAATAGAGATGAAAAGTGGAGAGGTAAAAACGGTTAGATCCAAAAGTGTCGTGATCGCAAGCGGTGGCTATAGCGGGCTCTATTTCGGTTTTACAACAAACTCGTCGACATCAACGGGTGACGGGATTGCAGCGGCGATAAGAGCCGGCTGTGTTTTGAGTGATATGGAGTTTGTACAGTTTCATCCCACTGCACTCAAAAAAAGCGGTGTGCTTATAAGCGAAAGTGCGAGAGGAGCCGGCGGCTATCTTTTGAACTCCAAAAAAGAGCGCTTCGTGGATGAGTTGAAGCCGCGTGATGTTGTAGCCAGGGCGATTTGGGAGCAGATCAAAGAAGGTGAAGAGGTCTATCTTGATATTAGGCATCTTGGAGAAGCCTTTATCGAACAGAATTTGCCACAAGAGCGAAAGCTTGCCAAGCTATATGAAGGCATAGATCCGGTAAAGGAGCTTGTTCCTATAAAGCCGGTAGCTCACTATACAATGGGTGGGATAGAGGTCGATTCAACCCATATGACGAAAGTAGAGGGGCTTTTTGCAGCCGGAGAGTGCGCCAATGCCTATGTACACGGAGCGAACAGACTTGGCGGAAACTCTTTGTTGGAGACGGTCGTTTTTGGGTATGAAGCGGGAGAGAATGCAGCTTCGTTCGCTCTAAAAAGTAACAAAAAAGTACCCTCTATGCATACTTGGCTGAAAAGAGACAGCGAATTTATCGGCAAAATATACCAGTTTGCCAATCAGATAGATTTCTATGAAAAACGTACCTCATTGGGAAATGCTTTTTATCACAAAGTCGGTATCGTGCGCAATGAGAGAGATTTGAAAGGTGTACTTGCAGCAGTTCGCCGGTTGCATGAAGAGTTGCCGTTAATGGGCATAGCGGACAAGAGTAGAGAATTCAATACAAACCTTGTGGAATTCATTGAGTTTGGCAATATGATAGAGCTTGCCAAGACGGTTCTTGTGGGAGCGATCGGACGTAATGAATCGAGAGGTGCCCACCAAAGAGAAGAGTTTCCGGATGAGGACAATGAAAAATTTGGCGGCATTCACTCTTTTTCATGGAAAGAGAATGGAGAGCTTTGCAATAAGTTTGGAGGATTGAGGGATGAGTGAAGAGTTGGACGTGAAGAGGCTCGAGAAGGAGCTTGAAAATGCAGAAAAGAGGTTGCGTGAAACGGAGGAGCTGATAGAAGCTATAAAAAAAGAGCTTGAAGTTTCTAGCAAGAAGAGTGTAGCTTCGGAAGGAAGAAGAGATGCCTAAGATAAAAATCAGACGTTTCGATGCAAAAAGGAAGCCGCAGGGGCTTGTACAGGAGTGGGAGGTGAAAGAGGGATCGACGCTTCTTGAAGCGCTTACCTTTATAAAATGCGAAAAAGACCCTTCTCTAACCTTCCGCTCAGGCTGTAGAAGCAGTGTATGCGGCAGCTGCGCCGTGCGTGTAAACGGCAAAGAGGTGCTGGCGTGTGCCTATAAGCCCCAAGAGGGGGATCTGGTGGAGCCCAGAAGGTTCGCGAAGGTGATAAAAGATCTTGTGGTTGATGATACCGAAGCTTTCAAGACCCTGAAATTGGCGAAGGCGTGGCTCGGGGAGCCGAGAGAGAGTGCCATCGTGACGCCGGAAGATGAGAAGCGTACCGAGCGCCAGAGCGACTGCATACTCTGCGGCTCGTGCTACAGCGCCTGTCCGGTACTGGAGACGAACCCCGCCTTTTTGGGTCCTTTCGCCCTCACGCGCGACTGGCGCTACGTAGCCGACCCGAGAGAAAACGATATAAAAAGCAAGGTCGATGCGATTCAGAAAAACGGTGTATGGGACTGTACGTTATGCGGCGAGTGCACGGCCGTATGCCCGCAGGGCATAGACCCAAAATCGGACATACTTATGCTGCGAACCAAAAGTACACAGATGGGGCATATGGACCCAAATATGGGAAGCTTTGGTAGTTTCGGTCTGGATTTTTGATGCTGCATCTTACGAAACTGGAGCCTTTTGAAGGGATAGGCAAACAGCTCATTGAGGAGATAAACAGAGTAGGGAGAATCAGGGAGTATCAGAAGGGCTCTCCTGCTATGAATCCTGACGATACCATTAAAAACTTCTACATAATCCTTGAAGGGCGAATAAAGGTGTATAGATACAATCCGCAAAACAGCCGCGAGCAGACGCTCTATCTTCTCGGCCCAAAAGATATGTTCGACGTTCTGACGGTTCTTGACGGCAAGAGGCACGAGGTGATGACCGAATCGATCGACAATTCAAAGGTGCTTGAACTGCCCATAGAGAAGGTAAGGGAGTGGCTCGAGACCAATCCTGCTTTCAATCGCGCCTTTTTCCCTTACATGGCCAGCCAGATGCGGCAGGTCGAGGAGCTTGCAAGCGACCTTTCGCTTTACGACACCTCTACGAGGCTGATGAGGCTTATTTTGAAAAATCTGGATATATCCAAACCTGTAAAATATCCGGGCCTGCTGCACAACCTCCCCCACGAAGAGATAGCCTCCATGATCGGGACAGTAAGACATGTGGTAAACCGTCACCTGCAGCAGCTCAAAAAAGAGGGTATTTTGAACATAGAACGCAAAAAGCTGGCTGTGAACAATGTAAAAAAACTTCTTGAAAAGGTGGAGTGGGAGTATTGAAAAGCTTCCCTTTGCAGCTTATCGGCCCTCTCCTTTTGTAGCTTCGGGTCACCCTTTTAAAATGTACTTCTTTGCATTTTGATACCCAGATAGCAGAACCCTTTTAGCTAAAAAGATAAAATTCCATTAGTCTATAAAACTTTAGGTGCTGTATATGGATCGAAGCCAGAGTAAAAAAGATGAGGGAGATTAAAGATGAAAAAAGTGATCGTATCTGTCGTAACGGCGGCACTGCTCGGCTCTGCCGGAGTAATGGCCGAAACGTCGGCCAATGTTGCGTCAAAGGCTGTAAAGAGTGCCAAAGCCGAGGCGGAAAGCGGTAAGCTGAAGGTTGTGGAAGAGGCGGTAAGTGCAGTTTTGCTTACCCAAAATGTACTCAATGCACTGGAGAAAAACGATATCCAAAAGGCCAAAAGTGAACTTGAAAAGGCGATAGGGAAGCTGGAGGTCGTGCTTGCCCATAAGAGCGCGCCCGCTCTTTTGCCTATAGATTCGGTAATTAAGGTTACGGAGTATATGGGCGATTTAAAGAGTGCAAAAGAGACCCTGTCCACAGTCAAAAAGCTTCTTGCAGTAGGAAAAGTTCAGGAGGCCAGAAGGCTGCTTGATACGCTGCAAAGCGAGATAGATATAGTGACGGTAAGCCTGCCTCTTGTATCCTATCCGCAGGCTCTAAAGCTCTCTGCGAGATACATCAACGAAGGAAAGACGAATGAGGCGAGAGACATTTTGCAGATGGCTCTGGATACTCTTGTAAAGAGCGAAACCGTCATCCCCCTGCCTCTTTTGAAGGCGCAAGCGCTCATAGAGGCTGCCAGCAAAGTGGCAAAAAGCGACAAGAAACAGGCTCTGAAGCATCTCGATGCAGCCAAAAAGGAGCTAAAAATCGCCGAGGTGCTGGGCTATACGAGTGGCAGCGACACTACGTACAAGATGCTCGACGATACGATAGAGGCGGTAGAGAAAGAGATTCGAGGTAAAAACAGGGCTGAAAAACTCTTTGAAGAGCTGATGGAGAGACTCGGGGAGTTCAAAGAGAAGGCCCTCAAGACTATAAAGAGCAGCTGATGGGTCTCTACTCTTAACCGATGGTCTTTTTTTGCTGGCCGTCGACCTTACATCAAATATCCCCAAGCTATGTAGTTTTGCTATAATGTTTTCTGTCCAAGGGCGGTCTATTATGCAAGAGAAAGGGGATGCCATGCATCATGTGGTGATTATCGGCGGAGGTTACGGCGGATTGAAGGCGCTCGGGGTGCTTGCGGGCAAAAAGGGGATAAGAGTGACTCTCGTGGATCGTCACCCGTACCACTTTCTTCAGACCGAAGGTTATGATCTGATTGCAGGAAAAATCCCCTTCGACTCTACAATAATAAGCTTGAGATCTCTATGTGCCGGTTTTGGAGACAATATAGAGTATCTGCATGCGGTTGCAGAAGATATAGATTTTAAATCCAAAAAAGTGCTGTTCGAAGAAGGAGAGCCGCTCTCTTACGACTATCTCGTTATCGCTGCAGGAGCGGTTACCCGTTTTTTCGAAAATATTGAAGGACTTCGAAACTACTCGTATGGAGTCAAAAGTCTGCGAGGCGCATTAAAACTCAAGGAGTTTTTTGAGCAAGAGCTTTACAAACGTTTGGAGAGTGCGACACACGCCAAGGAGTGCTACAGTATTCTTATCGGAGGAGCCGGTCTTTCGGGTGTAGAGATCGCGGCAGAGATGCAGGCATATTTCAATCGATACTACCGCTCCAACGCTCTTGCCTGCGGCTCTTTGAGAATACATCTTGTAAGCGGCAGCGAAACGGTACTGAAGGGGATGCACCCTTCTGTGATAAGAGCCGTCACGAAACGGCTTAACGAACTCGGGGTCATTTTGCATAGAGGATCGCATATAATCAAGGTGCAGGAGCGTCTGGCGATATTGGAAAATGGCAGCAAGATACCGTTTGACTTTATGATATTTACAGGAGGCATCATGGCTGCTCCGTTTATAAAAGGGTTGAAAGCCGAACACAATCGTCTTGGACAACTTGTCGTAAACAGCTTTTTGCAGATCCCCGGTTATGATGAAGTATTTGTTGTTGGAGATGCCGCAGATCTAAAAGACAGAAAGGGTAGGAGGTTGCCTCCTACCGCTCAGACAGCGGAACAGAGTGGCGTGGATGCTGCAGAAAACATTCTGGCACTTATAGATAAAAGAGAGATGAAGGTGAGCGATATTAAAATCAGGGGGCTTGCCATAGCTCTTGGTGGCAGGTTTGCCATAATAGATACCGGAAAGATCAGAATATCCGGACTGCCCGCATATATCGGAAAAAAAGTTATTGAAAAACTATACAAACTTCCGCTTCGGTTTAAGGCAAAAGAAGGATTTAAAAGACTCTCGATTTGTGCCAACCGGTCGGGCTGAATTTTTCAGGACGAGTTTTACGAAAGTTATTCTGCCGGATGCGATGAGACAATAAGATGAAATTCGATATTATATGTAAATTATAAATCGGTTCTCTCCATAAAGGTAGACACGGTCAAAAGCGTATATTGAAGGAGAAAAAATGGCCAAAGAGCATAGTTTCGATATAACTGCAAAAGCCGATATGCAAGAGATAAAAAATGCCATTCAGCAGGCGCGGAAAGAGGCTGAAAACAGATATGACTTTAAAGGGCTTGTAAAAGAGATAGATCTGAATGAAAAGGGTAAGACAATTACGGTTACCAGTTCAAGTGACAACAAGTTGGATGCTCTTATAGATATTTTGATCGGAAAAATCATCAAGCGGGGTCTATCGCCCAAAACACTCAAAGAGAGTGGTCGTGAAGATGCGAGTGGAGGAACCAGAAGAGCCTATTTTACGATTGTTGACTCCATAAGCAAAGAGGATGCAAAGCGTATTGTAAAAGAGATCAAAGGCATGAAGCTCAAAGTGCAGGTGGCAATCCAGGGGGACGAGATTCGTGTCAGCGGTAAATCTCTCGATGATCTTCAGGCTGTGATGGCACACCTTAAATCTCTCGATTTCGACTTTCCGATCGGTTTTGGAAATTATAGATAGCGGTTTTGATGGATATACTCAAAAAAGATGAATGGACGCAAGAAGAGTTTCTGGCAGCTAAAAAGAGGCTTGAAGCGGATGGCAGAAAAGTCCTTCTTGTGGATACGATAGCAAAAGATATCGAAGGAACTGAAACGGTACTATACAATCCATATGAACTGAAAACTCTCCCTGAAGGTACGGTGTTGGTATTTTACTGTGACACAGGAAAAGAGACCAGAGAGAGATTGCCAGAATTTCGAAGAAAATTTCCTGACAAGATATGCATATCTTTACGTGGAGGGCGTGGGTATTGGCGCAAAACGATGAGACTCGAGAGTCATTGCTGAAAAGTCCGGCTTTTGAGATGTTTGTCCGTCTTGTTATGGAGCATGAATATTTTAAAGCCCATGAGACACTCGAAGTGCTCTGGCATCCATTGCGTTTTGAAAAAAGAGATGAGATACTGCTTTTAAAAGGATACATAAATGCATCCACAGCTTTTGAACTTTTCAAAAGGGGCAGAGGGGATGCCGCTTTGAAAACATGGAGTGTGTATTTGAAATATCGTCCGCTCTCCAGGAATCTCGATCCGGATCTTTCAAAGATATGCGAAAAAGTCGAAAGAGCGCTGGAAACCACATTTGACCGTTTGTTTCGTGCCAAATCGGAATCTGAAACAAAGTAGTTTATCGATCAAATTCTGTTGCAAACAGCCCTTGCAAACCAGTTGTCTATCATAAAAGAACATGATACAATAGAGCGATGAAACAGTATAACAAAAATCTATGGCCTGTTACATTGACAAAGTGCGCGCTGATAGTTTTGGTTGGAGTATCCTTTTATTTTGGAATAGAATTTTACAGCAAAATGGAAGCCGATTCGATTTCAAAAAGAACTCTTATAACGCAAAAACGGCTCATCTCTTTGCAGGAGGAGACCTTTAGATCCGAATCAAACATAATAGCGTCTTTGATATTTGATGATGATCTGCGCAAAAAAATGTATCAGATGGAGAATAAACCCGCCGATTACAAAAAGATACACTGTGATATCCTTGAAAAATACCGACCTGTATACGAAAAGCTTTCGAAGTATGGCCTTCGCCATCTACAGTTCTATTTACCGGATGGGAAACTCTTTCTTAAAGTCCATAATCCGGGACCATGTGAACACAGAGCGTTTTCCCGCTCCTCTATCGCAGTAGTGGCCAAAAGCCGTAAACCTCTTTACGGATTTGAAATAGGAGAAGAGACAGAGGCGTACCGCGCTATATATCCACTGTTTTACAATGGAAAGTATATAGGCAGTGCGGAGCTTTCGTTCGGGTTCGATGTGCTCAAAAAAGCTCTGGAAGACGTAAGCAAAAAAGCGTGTACATTTGTTCTTGCTATCGACCGTAATCTGTTGAAAAAGAATATAGAAAAAAAGTTTCTCAGCCTATATGAACCCAGTTTCGTCGATTCTGCATTCATGGTGAGAAAAAAGATGTCTGAAGAGTTGAAAATTCTTCGAGAAACCGGATATCACACTTCGTTGTTTCCTTATAGAGAATTTTTTGTAATAATGAAAGACGAGAGTAAAAATAAAACACAATATTATATCACCAGCTTTATCCCTATAAAGCTAATAGATGGAAGTAGTGGGGGATATTATATTATTGTTCATAAGGACAACGGCGCAATAGCGCAGGTAATGTCGATCGCAAATATCGCCTATTATGCTCTTGCTCTTTTGGTGTTTGTCTCTTTGTCTCTTACGATTATGGTACATATCTACAGATTCAAAGCCCATGCGGCCGATATAGATCCTCTTACCGGTATATTCAACCGCCGTGGTTGTCTGAAGCGGCTTAAAAATGGGGAGAGCAGGTACGCTCTGCTTTACATAGACATAGACCACTTCAAGCAGATAAATGATGAGTATGGCCATGAAACCGGCGATGCCGTTTTGAGGGAAGTGGCGCATATTATCTCGTCACATATACGAAAAGAGGATATTTTCTGTCGCCATGGAGGCGAAGAGTTTCTGCTTTTTTTAGCCAACGTAAATGAAGATCAGGCTGCAGCAGTCGCTGAAAAACTTCGTAGACACATACAGATCCATCGTTTTGAAAAAGTTGGAAATCTTACGGCAAGCGTAGGAGTTGCGATAAGAGAACGCAATGAGTCGACAGAATCGCTTATCGCCAGAGCCGACAAGAACCTTTACAAAGCGAAAAATGGCGGAAGAAACAGGGTTGTAAGCGAAAGGGCTGAAAATCAGTCAAAAAATGGTCGGAGTGGCGGGATTTGAACCCGTAACGTATCGTTTCCTTAAAGTTTCCGAGGGTTGATGAAAGCCCTGTATTGGGGTATAGTTCGTATACGACGATTTCTCGTGAGTCCAAACGATTGAGAAAAAGTGGACACCCATGAGGACACCCATCGTCGTTCGAATTATACTGTAAGAGAGATTTCATGGCTATCGATCCAAAAGAGTTTCAAAGGACAAAATATAGCGGAATCAAGATCCACAAGGATGGTATCACTTTTCTGTTCGACATAAGAGTACAGGGCAAAAGATTTCGGAAAACCTGGAAAGCGAACGTGGCCCATACAAAATCGGATCGTCTAAAAAACGCGTTTTTCGAATTGGAGAAATTCCGGGAACGAAAAAATCGGGACATGCAGCTGTCCACACCCGTCGACGTGTCGGTCGGAGAATATTGGCAAAAAGTTCTGAAACTGAAAAATTGGAGCCCCCGGGTGGCGAAAAACTACAGCAATTTTTTCGACTATTATCTAGAACCGTTTCGTGACATGAAAATAAGGGAAATGAAACCTCATCATTTCACCAATCTCAATATCGCGTTGAAACATCTTTCGCCCAGGACAAGAAAAAAATGGTACGAAATCATGAAACCGATTTTCGACCTTGCCATGGAAGACGAGATTATCGAGAAAAGTCCGATCAAAAAAAGCCACGTTCCCAAGAGGGATCCGAAAAAAGAGAAACGTGTCGTCATGGACGCGCTCGAAAAATATAGAAAAGTGCATACCGCGATCATGGAACTGTTTGCGGACAATCCTCATCATCGTGCTTTTTTCCTCTTCGGTTTTTATGGAAGGCGCCTTTCGGAAGTCGGTGCGTTGAGGTGGGAAGACGTCGACTTCGAGAACGATCAATACGTAGTTCGGAAAGAAGCGAGCAAAGTCGGGGTCGACATGACTTTGGCTTTGCCCGGAGAAGTGAAAGAGGCGTTGATTCGATTCAGGGAGGAAAGCGGACCGATTTTTTTCGTGAAACAACCGAAATACTGGTACGCCAAGATCAGAGAACTCTCGGGGGTCGAAGAGTTCAGTTTCCATTGGATGAGAAATCTCGCCGTATCCGCCATGGCGGCAAAAGGCGTTTCTGCGACAGACCTTTCGGCGATGCTCGGGCACATGGACGCATATACTCTAAAGAAATATCTAAGTTTGCAGAGAGTCGAATCTACTTCCCGTATCAATTCTATGGCAAACGAAATACTAAAAAAGAACTAGGTTATAATAATTTATGTACCGAAGAGAATTTTTCCTAAAATTGGCATTGTTGTTCACAGCGCTTCCGCTCGCTCTTTACGCGAAAAAGTCCACGAAGAACAGATGGATCGAACTGACGACGCTCAGGGTGGCGGGTTTGCAGTATGGCGAACTGGCCGAACATGCATTTTTGGACTATGAGGAGCTGATAGCGGTTCGAGAACCCGACAATCCGCACGACCCTTGCGCCGTGGCTCTCTACAAAGGGAACGAAAGAGTCGGTTACATCCCCCGCACCGACAGCCGCGTCATGGCCTCTTTGCTGGACAGCGATCATCGCCTTCGCATCTGTGTGAGTCGTTTCGATCCCGAAAGCGAGCCCTGGATAGGCTGTGGATCGTTGTATGGCTAAAAGATGACAGGGTGGCATGAGTATATCATGTGCGGCCGCGTCGATATCCACGACCTCGAACCCGTCAAGGAGGACGTGAGGAAATACTATGAAGGGAACGTCGAGGATTACATAGTCTACGACGCCATCGGCTACAATATTCCACCATCCTCTGACCTGCCCGTCTGGTACGAACACGACGGACACGGCATCCTCCAGCCGATGTGTTGGGGCTTCGTCCCCCATTGGGCGAAGGAGAAGAGCACGAAATACTCGATGATCAACGCCCGCAGCGAAGACGTGGCGAGGCGTCCCTCCTACAGGGACGCCTTCAGAAGGCGAAGATGCCTGATCCCCGTCAACGGCTTCTACGAATGGCAGAAGATCCCGCGATCCAGAACCAAACAACCCTGGTATTTCAGAGCCAAGGAGAAACCCTACCTGCTGCTGGCTGGGCTGTGGGACGAGTGGCGCGGCGAAGGTGGAACCCTAAAAAGCTGCACGATCCTCACGACCGAGGCGAACGAGACGATGAAGCCGATCCACGACCGGATGCCGATGATACTCAGACTCGAAGACGCGAGGCTCTGGCTTGATGAAACGTTGACGGACACCTCCGTGCTCCGCCACCTGCTGAAGTCCATCGAGGACGACTATCTGCAGGAGTGGCCTGTTTCACCACTGTGCAACTCTCCGACAGTCAATGACGAACGGTGCATACAGCCTCTTTTGGACGATTTTGGCGGACTTTTCAGGTAGCGCAGCGCCACTTCTATCATGTCGGCCATCCCCTGGGTTTTCGGACTCCTCTTCGGCTCTCTGATCTTGCCCAACCCATC
>WFUN01000080.1 GCA_015484905.1 Hydrogenimonas sp.
AGCTATGACTGTCACCTGACCACTTATAACCGCAATGTTTCCGGCAGCCCTCTTCGCAGCCGTAGACATAAACAGCGCAACGGCCAAAGAGCTGCAAAGTGTAAAAGGTATCGGCCACAAGACTCTGAAAAAACTTGCACCACAGCTTAAAGTGGGGCCGTGCAAAAGAGAGTAACGTCTATTTTATAGCCGCTTGAAACATACTGAAAAATTCAGATGTCTGTTGCACATTGTAATCTGGATGGAAAGCGAATGGTATAATTTCATAACTGCGATTTATGCTAAGGACTCAAACACCATGTTTAATGACAAAAATATTTTGATCACAGGTGGCACAGGAAGCTTCGGGAAAAAATATACAGAAATAATTCTCTCAAAATATTCTCCCAACAAAATAATCATCTATTCACGCGACGAACTCAAACAGTTCGAAATGCAGCAAAAGTACAATGCCTCGTGTATGCGTTACTTCATCGGAGATGTCCGTGACACAGACCGTATGAGAGAGGCGATGGACGGTGTCGACTACGTCATTCATGCCGCGGCCTTGAAGCAGGTACCTGCTGCCGAATACAACCCGATGGAGTGCATAAAAACGAATGTAACCGGTGCTGAAAACGTCATAAAAGCTGCTCTGGCCAATGAAGTGGAAAAGGTCATTGCACTTTCGACCGACAAAGCGGCCAACCCTATCAACCTATACGGTGCCACAAAACTCGCAAGCGACAAACTTTTCGTAGCCGCCAACAATATGGTAGGCCGACGGAAGACACGCTTTAGTGTAGTCCGATACGGCAACGTCGTAGGCAGTCGAGGCTCTGTCGTTCCTTTTTTCTCCAAACTCATCAAAGGTGGCGCCAAAGAGCTTCCAATTACCCATCCGGATATGACAAGATTTATGATCACTCTGGAGCAGGGGGTAGATTTCGTTCTCAAAGATTTCGAGCGGATGCAGGGTGGCGAGATCTTTGTTCCCAAAATCCCTTCGATGAAGATGACTGAGCTTGCCAAGGCTATGGCGCCAAACCTGCCACAAAAGATCATCGGTATCCGACCGGGAGAGAAGCTGCACGAAATCATGTGCCCGGCCGACGACAGCCATCTGACTCTTGAATTCGAAGACCATTATGTCATACAGCCCACGATTCAGTTCGCTCATAAATCGGACTTTACCGTCAATGGGCTGGGTGAAAAGGGCAAGCCGGTCGAAATAGGGTTCGAATACAATTCGGGGAACAATGCCGAGTGGCTGACACATGAACAATTCCTTGAAATGGCAAAAGAGTTTCTTTAAATGACATTTATCCCATACGGAAGACAGTGGATCGGCAACGATGACATCGAAGCGGTCGCCGAAACACTGAAGTCAGATTTTCTTACGACCGGTCCCAAAGTGGCCGAGTTCGAGGAAGCGGTGGCCGGCTATTGCGGCGCAAAGTATGCCGTCGCTGTCTGCAACGGTACAGCTGCGCTGCATATCGCCTCCCTCGCCCTTTTAAAGCACGGGGACAAGGTACTTACCACGCCCAACTCCTTTCTTGCCACCTCCAACGCCATCCTCTACGCAGGCGCGAAACCGATTTTCGTCGACATCCAGAAAAACGGTAACATCGATCTGGATCTTTGCGAAAAGGCTCTGGAAAAAGATCCCTCCATCAAAGCCCTCTACGCCGTTCATTTTTCGGGAAATCCGGTAGAACAGGAGAAGCTGGCACGACTCAAAGAGCGATTTGGCATTAATATTTTGGAAGATTGCGCCCACAGCATCGGTGCGGAGTATGGGGGCATAAAGGCGGGAAGCTGTACCAACAGCGACGCTTCTATCTTCTCTTTTCATCCGGTGAAACATATGACCACAGGCGAAGGGGGAATGGTCACGACCAACGACAAGGCGCTTTATGAGAGGCTTAAGATCCTGCGCAACCACGGCATGGTAAAAACTCCCAAGATGAAGCCGTGGGAGTATGAGATGCGTGAGCTTGGGTTTAATTATAGAATTACAGACATTCAATGTGTCCTTGGAATATCTCAATTAAAAAAGCTGGACGGTTTCATACAAAGACGCAAAGAACTGGCCAGGGCATATGATGAAGCTTTTGCAGGCAATCCTTTAATACGACCACTCTACAACTATAATGGCGATTCATCATATCATCTCTATGTCGTGTTGACCGATTTTGGCAGTTTAAAGATATCAAAAGAGCAGCTTTTTGTTAAAATGCTCGAAAAAGGCATCGGTCTTCAACTGCACTATATACCGATAAACAGACAGCCCTTTTACAGGCGGCTGGGCTACGGGGAAGAGAAAACCCCTGTTATGGATCGCTATTATGCAGACTGTTTCTCATTGCCGCTTTATCCAAAAATGACGGATAATGAGCAAAAGTATGTCATCAAAAACCTTCAGGAGATAGTGCGTGAATAAATGCATAGCCATTATCCCGGCAAGAGGCGGCAGCAAACGCATCCCTAAAAAAAATATCAAGTTATTTCACGGCAAGCCGTTGATTGCCTACTCGATAGAGACGGCAAAACGAAGCGGTCTGTTCGATAGAATCGTTGTGAGTACGGACGACGAGGAGATAGCCGAGATAGCGAAAAAATATGGCGCAGAAATTCCGTTTATGAGACCAAAAGAGCTCTCCGATGATTTTACAGGTACCGCAGATGTTGTCAAGCATGCCATTGAGTATTTGGAGTCTCAGGGAGAACACTACGCGTTTGTCTGTACTATCTATGCAACTGCGCCACTTTTGCAGATGCAGTATTTGATAGAGGGCTATAATGCACTAAAAAACTCGGATGCAATTAACGCGTTCTCAGCTACCTCTATGCCCTATCCTTTTCAAAGAGCATTTAAAATCACGAAAGAGGGAAGATGCGAGATGTTTTTTCCGGAGCATTACAATAGCCGCTCTCAAGACCTTGAAGAGGCCTACCACGATGCGGGGCAGTTTTATTGGGAGAGATTGCACACAGAGTCTAATGAAATCATGTTTGCAAAAGCATCAATCCCCATCGTACTGCCAAGATACTTGGTACAGGACATCGATACGATAGAGGATTGGGAGCGGGCAGAAAAGCTCTATACCGTGCTGCATCAGGATCGTTTGGATAAATGGAACAGCCTTAAGAAAAAGCTGGATAAACATACACCCATGCAGTTTAGTGAGCGCGATATACTTTTTTTATCAATTGGGCAAAATATCGGTTTCGAGCAGTATGGCAAGGGAGAGGAGTTTCTGCGACCTGTAGTCGTATTGAAAAAATTCAACAAACATCTTTTTTTGGGGGTCCCCCTGAGCAGTCGGTTAAAAGAGGGGTACTATTTTCATCAAGTGCACTTTAAAGGTAGGGTCAATACGGCACTGCTACTGCAAACAAAAACATTTGACAGTAAACGCATCAAATACAGATTGGCAAGACTTGGAAACAGGGAGTTTGAAAAATTG
Source organism: Hydrogenimonas sp. (assembly GCA_015484905.1). Taxonomy (GTDB): domain Bacteria; phylum Campylobacterota; class Campylobacteria; order Campylobacterales; family Hydrogenimonadaceae; genus Hydrogenimonas. Next base: position 3,453 of record WFUN01000080.1, read on the forward strand.
AAAATAAAATTTTGTGAAGCAGTAACCCCATTTCCCGAAAGAAAGGGGAGCGACTAATGTCGAATTTCAGAATAACTATATCAAAAAAGAATCAAAGTGTCAACTAACATCCTTTTTCGTGCAGACTCTTCTTCTACAATCGGCACGGGCCACATCATGCGTGACCTTGTGCTTGCAGAGCAATTTCAAGATGTCAACATCTTTTTTGCTACACGGAATCTACCAGGCAATATCAATCACAAGATCGAAGAGAAAGGCTATGCTCTCATACGGCTTGGCTCCAATAGCATCGAAGAGTTGGACAAACATATTAAGAAGCTCTCTATCGATATGATCGTTATCGACCACTACGGTATTGACCATATCTTTGAAAACCAGCTTAAAATACAAAACCCCACATTGAAAATCATGGTTTTGGATGACACATATGAAAAACACCACTGCGATATTTTGCTTAACCATAATATCTATGCCGAGACCAGACGCTACAAAGACCTTGTTCCCGAACATTGCGAGCTTAGATGCGGCAAAAAGTTCATGCTGATTCGAGATGAGTTCTATGCAGCTAAAAAAGAGAAAGAGACGATATCACTCGATCCCAAAGGAAAAACGCATGTTTTTGTTGCAATGGGTGGAGCAGACACTTTAAATCTCAATATACCAATTTTAAAAACTCTCAAAGAGCATAACGAGATTCACGCTCATGTCGTAAC
>WFUN01000081.1 GCA_015484905.1 Hydrogenimonas sp.
TGTGTATAAGAGACAGTGCATAAACTGTTTATTCTATTTTTGCTGATATCATCTCTTTCTCTTGCTGCAGACGATAAAGAGACAGGCAGCTCCGGCAATATAGACAGTGTCCATGAGAGGTTGAGCGAGTGGATATATGAAACATCCAATCGTATAGATATCTTCTTTTCGGGCAACAGTGAAGAGGTGAGCGGCTATAAAGGTACATATCTGGATACATCTTTCGATACATATGCCGAAACCTACAGATCACCTAGATACAGATTCAATGTCTCTTTGAGGCTCTATCTTCCAAGAACACAAAAAAGGTTGAATCTTCTTCTGGAGGATTTTAAAAAGACATCTTCTGTCGACCTTCCAGAAAGCGACGCTCTTACAGATACGATAAGAAGCAACGACTATCTTCTCGGCGTCCAATATAGACAGCAAGAGTCCAAATATACGCGCATAGGATATGGTGGAGGTGTTCGGTTTAGAAGTATGACTCCGGATCCATACCTCTCTGGATATATGAGCAGATCTTTCTATTTTTTCGATAGATGGGAACTGCTTTTACGTAACAATATGCGATATTTTGCAGATTATCGTCTTGACAATACGTTCGAGGCCGCTTTTATAAAAATTATAGATGAAAGTCTGAGATTTTCATTCCAAAACGCCTACCGTTTTTTAGAGTATGAACACTATACGAACGAAGTTGTAAACAGCCTTGTTTTAGAGCACTTTGCAAATCAGAAAATCGGTTTGCGATATTCTCTATCCATCTACAACAGCGGCGACAACCTATCTGTTTTCAAGTTGAGATACTATTACGCCGGCATTTCGTTAAGACACTATTTTCACCGCAACTGGGCCTATTACCAGGCTGATACCGGAGTGATGTTCAGAGAGACGAACAGTTTCAGACCCTCTTTGCGCCTGATGCTGAAAATAGGATTCATTTTCGGCAGATACGAAATATCGGATAGATTCAAATAATTTTTCGTATTCTCAGCTTTTCGTTCCGACTATCTCTTTTTCACACTGTCTGAGAGAAGTACTCCTACCCATTTGGCCGAATCGGATGTTTCCAGCGCGAATTTGACTATCATGGTAAGAGGAACGGCCAACAGCATACCTACTTTTCCGAAAACCCATCCCCAGAACACCAGAGACAAAAAAACCACCAATTCAGAAAGCTCCAGACCTCTACCCATGAGTTTTGGCTCCAAAATATTGCCTATAACAGTATTTATTATCAAAAACCATCCCGCTATCCATAGGGCATCTGCATATCCTTGAGTAGCCAGTGCTATCAACACAGGAGGTACAGCTGCGATGATAGAGCCGATAACCGGTATAAAATTGAGTATAAAACCGCCAAGACCCCAAAGCATCGGATATGGGATATCGTACCAAAAAAGAATGGCGGTTATCCATATGCCTGTAATTGCGCTTGTCAGCGCCTTCAATGTAAAATAGTGATTCAACCTATCCGCAAATGCCTCTATCCGTTCGTTGAAACCGGATGCGCCGCTTTTTTGAATATATAAAATTTTATCTTTGATCGAAAACGACTCCATAAGCATAAACAGCACAGTAAAAAAGATCAAAAAAGAGTTTGAAAGGAGCATTGAAGTGTTTTTTACGATAGAGAGCGTAAAAGCAAACATTTTCTGAGGCTGGACAAATGCAAAAAAAGCCTCTTTGTCGACCATTATGCCAAAATTATGAAGCTGCTGATGAAATTTCTGCAGGTTTTCCATCATAGCCTTTTGCCAAATATCTGATTTTGCGAACAGATCGGCTATATGCGTAGTAATAAATCCGGTAAGGGAGATGAATAGAATCAACATAAAAAGAATTATCAGAAAAAAGGATACGGTTTTGGGGATCCCCAATCTTATCAGCCAATGCAAAAAAGGAGAGAGCAGCAAAGCAATAAAGACCGAAAGCATGAAAGGGACCATTATGGATGCCGCAGCTTTCATTCCTGCTACAATAATTACGATTGCGGCGAACATAAGAGTCGTACGATATATGGACGAGGATGATTTATGCAAAACTCCTCCTTCCTTGATAATTGCCGCCAAAAAGGCGGCGGAGGCTAAATCAGTTAAAAATAGAGATCAAAACACCGGCAGCTACGGCAGATCCGATAACTCCGGCCACATTGGGGCCCATTGCGTGCATTAAAAGAATATTTCCGGGTTTTTCATCCATTCCGACCTTGTTTACCACTCGTGCAGCCATAGGAACTGCGGAAACTCCAGCCGCACCTATCAGAGGATTGATCGGTTCGGAAGAAAATCTGTTCATAAGCTTCGCCATCAAAACACCGGCTGCCGTTCCAACGGCAAATGCTATCAATCCCAAAATCAGAATACCCAACGTATCCCCTACAAGAAACTTCTCTGCTGCAAGCTTGGAACCTACTCCAAGTCCGAGAAGAATGGTTACGATATTTATGAGTGCGTTTTGCATAGTATCGCTCAAACGATCCACAACACCCGACTCTTTCGCAAAATTACCGAAGGCAAATGCACCTATAAGCGGGGTCGATTCAGGAAGTAGAAGTATACTCAATCCCAACACGATCAGTGGCAGAAACAGCTTTTCGAGCCTGTGGACTTTACGCTGCTGTTTCATAACGATAACCCGTTCCTCCTTGCTGGTCAAAGCTTTCATGATCGGAGGTTGAATCACAGGAACGAGCGCCATATACGAGTAGGCGGCTACGGCTATAGCTCCCAGCAGATCAGGCGCAAGTTTTGTGGCAATAAAAATGGATGTCGGTCCGTCCGCACCTCCTATAATCGAAATAGCGGCACAATCTTGCAGCGTAAAATTGAAAAGCGGTGTAAACTGACTCAAAGCAGCTGCACCTACAAGTGTGCCGAATATTCCAAACTGCGCAGCGCCTCCAAGAAGTGCCGTTTTTGGGTTTGCAAGCATGGGACCGAAGTCAGTCATCGCTCCAACTCCCATAAAAATCAGTAGCGGAAAAAATTCATTGGCGATTCCGGCATTGTAGATAACTCCTAAAAATCCATGATCACTGGTCATGTTAGCCATAGGTATATTCGCCAACAGCCCGCCAAATCCAATAGGTATCAAAAGCAGAGGCTCGAATCCTTTTGCAATCGCGAGATAAAACAAAACCAGCGTAATACCGATCATTATTACCCGGCCCCAACTTTGATGAAACATGCTCACCTTCTCACCCTCTCCGTTTACCACACCCTCTTTTGGATTTGTAAACGCGAAGATTCCTGTAGTTTTATAAAAGGAGGAGAGAAGCTGTCCCATACTTTTATCATGATTCTCGTAATGATCAGCCTCGATGCTCTTTTGCGCAGAGTGAGTTGCGGCCTGATGTTCGTCAGCCATGGTCTGTCCCGCAAATAGTGCGAAAAAAAGAAGCAGTGCTGCAACCAAACTTTTTTTCATAGTCCAGCCTCTACTCTACAAGTGCCAGAATCTGACCCTCTTGGACGGCCTGGTTGGTTGCAACATTGATTTTGGCTATCGTACCCTTTTTGGGTGAGGGTATATCGATTTCCATCTTCATAGCTTCAAGAATCATAATGACTTCGCCTTCATCTACACTCTCTCCCGGATTTTTAACGATTTTCCATACGTTTCCTGGAACCTGAGCCCTTACTTCAGTCATACCGGGCGCATTTTCCGCCGGAACTTCACTCTGAGGTGCAGATGCCGGAGCGGCCATGCTCTCTTTTATGACAACTTCTCCTTCCCCTTCAGCTACTTCCACTCTGAATTTTTCTCCATTGACAACGACCGTATAGACACCTGTTGCTTTACTCATTGATCCACCTTCTTGTTTGTTTTCTTCTTGATCCTTCTTGCGAACCATCAAAGGTGATTCGCCTTTCAAAAATGATATACCTTTTTTGTCGCATGCCGCGGCTATGAATATATTCTCTTCGGTAGTCTCAAGCCCCTCATCTTCCAAAACCTTCTTCCAATAGGCTATGGATTTGGTCTCATCTCGATCAGCTATATCGAGCGGATTCTCCCTGGTAGGCTCGAGTTTGAGCTGCTCTGAAGCTATTTTAACCACTTCGGCATCCGGTTCTGCAGGAGTTTTTCCGAAATAGCCAAGTACCATCCGCCCATATCCCGGTGCAATCTTTTTCCACGGACCGAACATTACATTGTTAAATGCCTGTTGCCAGTAAAATTGCGATACCGGTGTAACCGAAGTACCGTATCCGCCTTTTTCGACGACTTCTTGCATAGCTCTTATCACTTCTGGATATTTGTGCAAAATCCCGCTGTCGCGCATCATCTGAGTATTGGCAGTCAACGCTCCTCCAGGCATTGGAGAGAAAGGTATGAGAGGAGATACCTGAGTGGCTTCCGGTGGGATAAAATACTCTTTTAGACAATCTTGAAGAACCTCTTCGTAAGCCAAAATCTTCTCCAGTTCAAGCCCTCCAAGATCATAATCACCGTTTTTCGTCGCATGGAGCATAGTAAGGATATCCGGTTGGCTCGTACCTCCACTGACAGGATGGGCAGCCATGTCTATCCCGTCTACTCCGGCTTCAAGCGCGGCAAGATAGCATGCTACACTCACTCCGGCCGTTTCATGGGTATGAAGGCGCAAATGGGTCCCCTCTGGCAAAAGTCTTCTTGCCATTTTGATAGTTTCGTAAATCTTGTTTGGATTCGAAGTGCCGCTGGCGTCTTTGAAGCATACACTGTCGAACTCGAGCCCGGAGTCGACAATGTTGCGAAGAACCTTCTCGTAAAAAGTTGCATCATGTGCACCATGACACCCGGGGGGCAAATCCATGATTGTAACCACAACTTCATGTTTTAGTCCATGTTTTTTTATACATTCCGCACTGTAGGCCAGATTGTCGACATCGTTGAGTGCGTCAAAGTTTCTGATTGTGGTTGTTCCATGTTTTTTGAAAAGTTTCGCATGCAGATCGATCATCTCCCTGCTGCCTGTATCAAGCATAACCGTATTGATTCCTCTCGCAAGCGTCTGTAGGTTTGCTTCAGGTCCTACGGTCTCACGGAATTTGTCCATCATATCGAAGGCATTCTCCTGTAAATAGAAAAAGAGACTTTGAAAACGTGCACCGCCACCAAATTCAAAATGGGTTATGCCGGCTTCTTTGGCGGCTTCTACAGCAGGAAGGAAATCCTCCATAAGCACACGTCCTCCAAAGACCGATTGGAAGCCGTCTCTGAATGTGGTATCCATTACATCGATATACTTCTTCTTTTTTGCCATTTCATTCCTTTGATTGACTATTTGTTTGCGAAATTTTTATGGTGTTGAATGGCGGCAATCGCAGCTGCCACCTTTTTTTTGTCCACACCATCCGGCTTATTTCCGGTCTCAGGAGGTTTCGGAGGAAAATATTTCTTGATCAATCTTGTTTGAAGCTGTAGCACCAATACCATTACGTATAAAAAGACAAAAACTATTCCCATTCCGAGAATCATATATTTGAAGCTCTCGGATACCATGTTTTCCATTATGCCCACCTTGTTGTAGTATCTGGTAATTTTAAAACAGTTTAACTTTTAAAAGATTGAATATGAAAAAAATCCTTCCTGCCGTTTCAATAATGCTACTTTACAACTATTGTCTCAAATAGCGCGCTGACTGTGAAAGGTTGCCGCTGACTCCTCCACTGTGAACATATACAATCGGTTTAGGCAGCGACTCATAAAAATTTTCGAGCTCGATCCACATCTTAGGAGCATATATCAGATCGAACTCGATTCCGCTTTGCAACAGACTTTCCCATGTCTCGAAAAATCTTTGATGTGGCTTGGCAAACGGGTGTTTGCCAAATGAAAACAGGATTTCCGGCTCTGCCGCCGAATTTGTACAGAGCCTTGACCATTGTGAACGAAGAGTGGTCGCATCTCCGACCACAGGAGTGGTCACGACGAGTACATCATCCGGAAGAGACTCCCTGAGATACAAAGCAGTAGTTCCGGTTCCGCTGGGTGTGGCGACACAGAATGTTTCTATTTCTCTCCTGTCGGCCCAATCCATTATTTCAGAAGCCAGCAGCGCCACACCCTCTCTCGCTGCTGGATC
>WFUN01000082.1 GCA_015484905.1 Hydrogenimonas sp.
ACCATGAAAAGGCTTTTTTTTCATCTTTTTCTACGCCTCGTCCCCTAAGATATAAATATCCCAAGGCATTCTGCGCTTCGGCAGAACCGGATCTTGCAGCTTTTTGCCACCAGTAGAAGGCCAAAGAGCTGTTTGCATCTGTTCCTATTCCTCTGTCATACATGGCTCCAAGGTTTGTCTGAGCATCTACATCACCTTTTTGCGCGGCTTTCTTGTACCATATGAAAGCTTTTTTCAGATTTTTTTCTACTCCTTTGCCTGTTTCATACAGCTGGGCAAGGCGGTTCATCGCTTTTGCGTATCCTTTGATTGCAGCTTTTTTGTACAGAGTGAATGCCCGTGATGCGTTACGATCCACATAGAGCCCATCTTCGTACATGACACCGAGCTCCACAAGCACTCGGGGGTAGTCGCTTTGTGATGCACTGCGAAACAGGTCGAAAGCCTTTTTCAGATCTTTTTGTATACCTATATTGTATTTATACATTAGAGCCAGATTGACTTTCGCTTTCGGATTGCCCTGTGCAGCAGATTTTTTGTAATAGAAAAAGGCTTTTTTGTAATTGCCTTTCTGGTAAGCTGCAACCCCTTTTTCAAAATCTGATGCGAAGAGTGGCAGTACAAACAGAGTCAGTACCGTTGCGATTTTCAAAAACATTCTTTCCATCTTCATAGCGGTATCATAACAAAAATTTAGATCTCATCGGTAGCTAAGCTGTCGTATGCGAAAATAGTTCAAAAGATAAAGAGGAGTGAGTTTGGGCAAAAAGTATGATGCCATATCGACCAGGCACAAAGAGTTTATAGAGAGTCAAAAGATTTTTTTCGTTGCCACAGCGGCGCCGGAAGGGAGAGTGAATCTTTCACCCAAAGGAATGGATACTTTCAGGGTAGTGGATGAAAACAGAGTTGTCTGGCTGAATGTGACCGGAAGCTCCAATGAAACCGCCGCTCACCTGCAGGAGAGTCCACGTATGACAATAATGTTTGCCGCATTTGAAGGGGATCCGAAAATTTTAAGACTATACGGTTATGCAAAAACCGTATATAGAGACGATCCAAAATGGGAAGAGCTCTTTTGCATGTTTCCGCCACTGCCGGGGGCGCGACAGATATTCGATATGAGCGTCGATCTGGTCTATACCTCATGTGGAATGTCCGTTCCTCTATTCGATTACGTGTCAGAGAGGAACGATCTGAACATATGGGCTCAAAAGAAAGGAGAGGAAGGAATCAAGAGGTTCTGGAAAGAGAGAAACGGTATAAGCCTGGATGGCAAGCCTATAAAAATGCCATAAACAACGGATATCTACTGTGGAAAATTTTCAGGAGCCTCTATATTTGGTCTACTTTCCGTAAGCGTTTCAAGAAAGCTCACAACCTTCCTGACCTCTTTCATGCTGAGCTTTCTGTCTCTGAAAAAAGGTGAACGGCCTTTGAGATCTTTATATCTTCCGCCATTGCCGCAAATATATACTGCTTCTTCAAGTGTATGTACCGAACCGTCGTGAAAATATGGTGAAGTTTCGGCTACATTTCTCAGAGTCGGGGTTTTGAAACTTCCTTTCCAGATGGGATTTTTGTTAATTGTAAATGCGCCTGGGTCGTTGTCTCCCAGTGCAATGTTATTGAGACTCTCATTTGTAAAATTGAATCCGCTGTGGCAGGATTTGCAGCGACCCTTTTGGGTAAATATTTCAAATCCCTTTTTTGCCTCTTCGCTTATGGCTTCTTCATCTCCATGCACCCATCTGTCGAATGGTGATTCGCCTGATACGAGTGAACGTTCGAACGTGGCTATAGCTTCAGCGATCGTATCTTTTGTAATACCGCGCCGGGGAAATGTTTTATCGAACAGAGCAACATAACCTTCTATTTTTTTGAGTTTTCTCACCACTTCTTTTGCCGGAAGATCCATCTCGGCTTTCGCTTCAAGAGGACCTAAAGCCTGCTCCTCCAGAGAGTCGGCTCTGCCATCCCAAAACAGGGTTTTCATGTAAGCGCTGTTGATGATGGTAGGGGTGTTTCTCGTCCCTTTTGTACCGTTTATACCGATCGCTTTTGGTACTTTGTCCGTCCAGTAGTAATATGGAATGTGACAAGAGGCACATGAGACGGAATCGTTTCTTGAGAGTCTTGGATCGAAAAACAGAAGCTTTCCCAGAGCTGCTTTGTCTTTTGTTATAGGATTGTTTTTTGGAGCCGGTATTTCATTGGGACGCATCCAGATACTCATATCTGACGCCAATAAGAAGGTTGCGAAAATAAATATAGTCACCACCGCTTTCGTCATAATGGGCTTCCTAAAAAGAGATCGCCAGAATTTTGAAATATTTTATACACCACGCAAAAAGTACGGCAAGTGTAACGGCGGCACTCAATGCTATCCAGAAGCCGTAATCGCCGAAGTTTGGAGAAAATGCGGCTACAATCCTGATTACGGTGGCGAACTGAACGAAATAGAAGATGGCAACCGTCGTTCTATCGGCTGTAGGCACTCTTCCGGAGTGACCGAGTACTACTCTGGTGGCAAAGCCAATGAGAATCGTCAAAAAATACCCGAGCGCCAAAATATGCAGTGCCGCTTTTTCAAATACAAGGTCGATTCTCGCCAGTGCGAATATCGATTCTACTCCAGAGAAGAGAAAACCTATCGGAATCCATGCTAAAGAAAGATACAGTACCCAGACAATCGGAGGTACCCGGGTTGCCGGCAACTTCCATTTCGAAAATTCCATGATAAAAAAGAGCGCAATTGGAATATCAGCCAAAAAGTAGAGTTTCGGAACATCCAAAAGAGTGAAAAAGAGTTTGAAAAGGAGTAAAAAAAAGAGTGCTTCCATCAGATATCGGGTTTTGTTTACTTTGTATCCGGGTACTTTTATCTCAGTAAAATGGGGGATCATTCTTTGACTGATTGCAAATACCAACATAAAAAGAAACAGATAAAATCCTATGTTTATTGCCAATCTTTCCAGGAAAGGAGAGTTTAGGCCAAGAAATGACAACAGAGCGCAGAAGTTGGCGACAATTCCGAACGAGAAAGCGATAAGAACCCATTTGGTGTCATATTTGTCTTTTACAATACTCTTTTTATATATGGAATACAACAGAGAAAAAGAGTGTATCTGTGCGGCGAAGAGTATAAGGGAAGCTACGATGATAAAAGGCTTTAAAAAGATCAAGCCGATCATATAAAGAGCCGATCCGCCGGCAAAAAGATAAAAGTGTTTCATATAGACTGAGGGCGGTATGATGGCCTGCATCAGAAACCTTGGAAAAACGACAAAAAGAAATCCAAGAAAAAACTGTATGAATACGGTGAAAATTATCGGGTATGCATGTATCTGAAAAATTGTGGCATCTATGGCGGCCATTCCTGAATAGACAACAAACAGAAGAAAAAGCAGAAATATAAAGATGAGCATTCCCAACGCAAAAAAGGGCTGGTGGGGCTGAGATGAGAATTTTTGGTACCATGAAGCGAACATAGAGTATCCTCCAAGGCTGTATTTACAGCCTTTTTGGAAAAAATTATATCAAATATGTAGAGTTGAAGAGTTGATTATTGACAAGTTCCGCAGCAGCTTGTGGAAGTGGCGGCTCTGGCGGCGGCGAGAACCTCTTCGTAATCAGGTTCTTCGGTAATCTCCGGTACGATTTGCTTATAGGTGATTATTCCACTCGCATCTATAATAAACACTGCCCGGCATGTGAGTCCGGCAAGCGGGCCTTCCGATATCAAAACACCATAGGCTTTGGCGAACTCTTTGTTTCTGAAATCGCTGCCGGTTTTCAGATTTTCAATTCCTTCGGTTGTGCAGAAGCGTTTCATCGCGAATGGAAGATCCATAGATACGACCACAACCTCCGCGTTCTCTATTTTTGCCGCTTCTTCATTGAACTTTCTGGCTTCCGCCGCGCATACATCTGTATCGAGTGAAGGCACTACGACAACAATCTGTGCTTTTCCCTGCTGTCCCCCTATTTGAACCTCGTTGAGATCTTTGTCGATCACCTTGACGATTGGTGCTATATCTCCGACATTTACCTCATTGCCACTTAATTTGATCTCTTTGCCTTTTAGTTTTGTAGTTGCCATTTCAATCCTTGCTGTGTTGAGATGTGTTATTATATTTTTTTTATATAAAACGGTTCTTAATGGCTAAAGCCATTTTCGGAAAATTCAGTTTGCCGCCGAGTGATCTTAAGTGTAAAATTTCAAAAAATCCGATCTACACATTTGATCAAATAGCGTATGATTCATATGAGAGCGCAGCGTAGAGCAGTGTTAGAACTTATCGAAAAATCGTAATATTATGAAAAGAGATGATTGCTTGGTTACCATTTAACACACTGTCGGAAAAATATGTTACATAAGGTAACACCTTTTGCTTTAATACAGAACCGCTTTGATACAATTGACTAAATCAAAATTATGATGAAGGAGAAATAATGGGTTTTATGGCCGATTATGAAAAACATGTAAAAGAGCGTGAAGCGCTGGGTGTTCCTCCGCTTCCACTAACTGCTGAGCAGACGGCTCAGGTGATTGAGCTTTTGAAAGAGATTCCAATTGTTGAAGAGGAGAAGCTTCTTGACCTTCTGCAGAACCGTGTACCGCCCGGTGTCGACGATGCTGCATATGTAAAAGCTGCCTTTTTGAACGATATCGTTCAGGGTCGTGCAAAATCGGCTGCAATATCGCCTCTACATGCGGTTAGGATGCTCGGTATGATGCTCGGCGGCTTCAATGTGAAGCCTCTTATAGATGCGTTGGGACATGAAGATTCCAAAATTGCTCAGGAAGCTGCGAATCAGTTGAAGCATACACTTCTTGTATATGATGCGTTCAACGATGTCAAAGAGCTTGCCGAAAACGGCAACGAATATGCCAAAGAGGTTATGCAAAGCTGGGCTGACGCGGAGTGGTTTACGAGCAGGCCGGAGCTTCCGGAAGAGATTACGGTTACAGTTTTCAAAGTCCCTGGCGAAACCAATACCGACGATCTATCTCCGGCGAGCGAAGCCTTCACTAGAAGCGACATTCCACTTCATGCGAACAGCATGTTAGGCGCGAAGATGGAAGACCCCATAGGTACTATCAGAAAGCTTAAAGAGAAAGGGCATCCCGTCGCTTATGTGGGCGATGTAGTCGGCACAGGCTCCAGCCGCAAGTCCGGTATAAACTCGGTTCAGTGGCATCTTGGAGAGGATATTCCCGGTGTTCCCAATAAAAGAACCGGCGGAATCGTAATAGGCGGAATCATAGCGCCAATCTTTTTCAATACCGCGGAAGACTCGGGTGCGCTTCCGATTGAAGCTCCTGTAGATAGACTCGAAACCGGAGATGTGATTACCATCAAGCCCTATGAAGGTAAAATCTACAAGGATGGAGAGGTTGTAAGCGAGTTTAAGCTCAAGCCCAATACTCTCCCGGACGAATTCAGAGCCGGCGGGCGTATTCCGCTTATAATCGGCCGCAACCTGACCAGAAAAGCGCGTGAAGTTCTCGGCCTTGGTGAAGAGAATATCTTTGCACGTCCGGAGCAGCCTGAGGGCAAAGAGGGTGTAGGGTACACTCTTGCGCAGAAGATGGTGGGAAAGGCGTGCGGTATGGATGGTGTCCGTCCAGGCATGTATGTAGAACCTGAAGTTTCAACTGTAGGAAGTCAGGATACTACAGGTCCTATGACACGTGACGAGATCAAAGAGCTTGCAGCTCTTAGCTTCGGTGCAGATCTCGTTATGCAGTCTTTCTGCCACACCGCGGCATACCCGAAGCCGTCCGACGTAAAACTGCAGCATTCTCTTCCTCCATTCTGGACGAGCCGGGGAGGTGTCATTCTTCGACCTGGCGACGGTATCATCCACAGCTGGTTAAACCGCATGGTGCTTCCAGATACGGTAGGAACCGGTGGTGACAGCCATACACGCTTCCCTATAGGCATCAGCTTCCCGGCCGGATCCGGCCTCGTTGCTTTCGCGGCGGTTACAGGAACCATGCCTCTTAATATGCCGGAGTCCGTACTTGTCCGCTTCAAAGGAGAGCTTCAGCCGGGTATCACGCTGCGAGACCTCGTAAACGCCATTCCCTATGCGGCTATCAAGCAGGGGCTTTTGACAGTGGAAAAGAAAGGCAAGAAGAATATTTTCGCCGGACGTGTACTGGAGATCGAAGGGCTACCGTTTCTTAAATGCGAGCAGGCGTTCGAACTCTCGGACGCTTCCGCCGAGCGCAGTGCCGCCGCATGTACCGTCAAGCTCGACAAAGAGCCGGTCATAGAGTATATCAACTCCAATATCAAGCTTCTTGAAGCGATGATAGAGAACGGGTATGAAGATAAGCGTACTATTCAGCGCCGAATAGACAATATGAGAAAATGGCTTGAGAATCCGCAGCTTATGGAGGCTGACGAAAATGCGGAGTATGCCGCCGTTATTGAGATCGACCTGAACGAAATTACCGAGCCCATCGTCGCATGCCCGAACGATCCGGACGATGTTGCGACTCTCAGTGAAGTTCTCGCGGATCCGAAAAGGCCCAAGAAAATAGACGAGGTGTTTGTCGGATCGTGTATGACAAATATCGGAGTTTTCCGGGCTTTGGGTGAAGTGTTGCGCGGCAAGGGACAGGTGCCCACACGTCTGTGGGTCGTTCCGCCTACCAAGATGGATGAAAAAGAGCTCATAGAGGAGGGTTACTACGCTGTATACGGTGCTGCCGGCGCAAGAACGGAGATTCCTGGATGCTCTCTTTGTATGGGTAATCAGGCGCGTGTTCACGATAACGCCGTAGTCTTCTCAACATCTACCAGAAACTTCGACAACCGCCTTGGAAAAGGTGCTCAAGTCTATCTGGGAAGTGCCGAGCTGGCAGCCGTGTGTGCGCTGCTGGGCAAGATTCCTTCCAAAGAGGAGTATCTCGATATCGTTCCTCAGGCTATCGCCGGTAAAGAGGAGGATGTCTACAAATATCTCAACTTCCATCAGGTAGACAAAGAGACTCTCGACTACATGGTAGGTTAACCCTGCCTTTTCATCAGCCGGGCTTTTGCCCGGCCTGCAACTTTTCGCTACAATGGTTTTTATGAAAAATTTTTCCATCTTTTTGCTTCTTGCCATCACCGTTTTTGCCGGTCAGCTTCGCTTTGGAGATATCGATACGACCATACTCTCCAAAAAAACTGCAGAGCCTGTAGATGTAAAGATATCTCTGGTACTGCAGGGACGCGATTTAAAAGAGAGTGAAGTCCCTTTGATGGATGTTGTTCAGAGTGCAGTAGGGAGTTTCTGGGCCGAAACACTCGTAACTTCGCAGGGAAAAGAGCAGTTTAAAAAGATGGTTATATCCCTTGCCGACAAGAAATACGGCATAGAGGTCGACTTTGTCTATGTAATCAATATAAAAATCGATACCTGTACATTGGAAAAAATTAGAGAGCTTCTTAATAACGTCCGTCGATAACGTCAAAATCGTCTGGGATTTCGCACTGCAGCTTCGACGAATCAAAAGGCGTGGTCTTTACGTTTTGAAAACGCAAAATCACTCTATTTCCCATTTCATCGAAATATTTTATAGACTTTATACGTTTTTTCGAATCTACTTTCAATTGATATTCGACCCCTTCAAACTCTGTTGTATAGCTATCTTGGCCGGTTTTTTTCGCACTTTTTAAAATCGCCATCAAAGGAATACTCTTTTTTAGTCTGAAAAGCGTAGCCTGTTCGAGCTCCGGTTCTATTACCCACGCTTTGTTTTTTGTAAGACAGATACTCTTTTTAAGCGGTATGAAGTACTCCCATTTAGCGTCTCCTGTCATTTTCATAAACAGTTTTCCGCTGTAGTAGAGCTGTTTTTTTGTCTCCTTGTTCCGTACAACCTGTGTAAAGTCGGCACTTATATATTCAGGTACAGGCAAAGAGGCGACAAGCAGTTTTGCCAACATGGCCAATATCATAAATTTTTTCATGCGGCGATTTTATACGAACCTATGTAAAAGTGTGATAAAATCTATGTCTTATTTTACCCAGGTTGGGTAAAGATGCAAGTGAACCATAGATTTCAAAGGTATGCCTGAAATGATTAAAACGATCTTCCGCTCGATTGTCGGAACTGCCAACGATAGAGAACTTAAAAAGTACAGCAAACGTGTCTCCAGGATAAATGAACTCGAACCGAAATATGAGAAGTTGAGCGATGAAGAGCTTCAAAAAGCTTTTTTGAAGTTGAAAGAACAGGTAAAAAGTGGTGAAGCCACTCTGGATGAGGTGCTTTTCGACTCTTTCGCCATTACAAGAGAAGCTTCCAAAAGAACATTGGGACTGAGACATTTCGATGTCCAGCTGATTGGGGGAATGGTCCTGCATGAAAACAGAATAGCCGAGATGAAAACAGGTGAAGGAAAGACACTTGTTGCCACTCTTCCTGTTGTGTTGAATGCAATGTTGGGGCGTGGAGTACATGTAGTTACCGTCAACGACTACCTTGCAAAACGGGATGCGACTGAAATGGGAAAGATCTATGAGTTTCTCGGTTACAGCGTAGGGGTAATAACTGCCGATATCCCGGACGATGCGAGCAGAAAAAGGCAGTATGACGCCGATATTACATATGGAACGAACAACGAGTTCGGTTTTGACTATCTGCGCGACAATATGAAATATTCACTTGATGAGATGGTCCAGCGCGAACATTATTATGCAATTGTGGATGAGGTCGATTCCATATTGATAGACGAAGCGCGTACGCCGTTGATAATCTCCGGGCCTACAAGCAGCAAACTTGAAAACTATATAAAAGCGGACAGGGTTGCACGACAGCTTGTACGTGACGAAGATTTTACAGTAGATGAAAAAAACAGAGTCATCCTGGTAACCGAAAAGGGGATTGAGAAAGCGGAAAAACTTTTTGGTGTCGACAATCTCTACTCAATGGAAAATGCCATTCTTGCCCATTATCTCGATCAGGCACTCAAAGCTCACAACCTCTTCGAAAAAGATGTGGATTATGTGGTTAAAGATGGAGGAATCGTAATTGTCGACGAATTTACAGGAAGGCTTTCCGAAGGACGGCGTTTCAGTGAAGGGCTTCACCAGGCACTTGAAGCGAAAGAGGGAGTTGAGATCAAAGAGGAGTCACAGACCCTTGCCGATATTACATTCCAGAACTATTTCAGAATGTATGACAAGCTTGCCGGAATGACTGGAACCGCACAGACAGAAGCGACAGAGTTTGCTGAAATATACAATCTTGACGTTATCTCCATTCCGACGAATGTTCCTGTGATTCGCAAAGATCAACCAGACCTGATATACAAGACAGAGCGTGAAAAATTCGATGCCGTCATCAAAGATATAAAAGAGAGGAACAAGAAAGGACAGCCTGTTCTTGTAGGTACTGCATCCATTGAGAAGTCAGAGGCGCTGCATTCCCTTTTGAAAAAGGAGAAGATACCCCATAACGTACTCAATGCGAAAAATCATGAGCACGAAGCCGAAATTATCAAAGACGCCGGTAAAAAAGGTGCTGTAACGATCGCTACCAATATGGCAGGGCGGGGTGTCGATATCAAAATAGACGATGAGATCCGCTCTTTGGGAGGATTGTATATTATCGGTACTGAACGACATGAGAGCCGACGTATCGACAACCAGTTGCGAGGACGTTCCGGACGACAGGGCGATCCTGGTGAAAGTCGTTTTTATCTGAGCCTTGAAGACCATCTTCTTAGAATTTTTGGGAGTGATAGAATCAAGGCTATTATGGAGCGCATGGGAGTAGAAGAGGGTGAATACATCGAGTCTAAAATGGTGACCAGAGCTGTAGAGAAAGCTCAGAAAAAAGTTGAAAATCTCCATTTTGAATCAAGAAAGCATCTTTTGGAGTATGATGATGTAGCCAATGAGCAAAGAAAAATCATCTATCGGTTTCGCCATGAGCTTTTGGACCCGAAATTTGAAATAGAGACGAAAATAGATGCGATTCGTGAGGAGTATATTCAAAAGCTCTTTGCGGAGTGCTCCATTTATGAAGGTGCACCGGAAGAGGATTTTGAGCTTGAAAAACTAAAATTGAAACTGATGGAAGAGACAGGTGAGGAGTTTACAATAGAAGAGCTCTCCGGCAGGGACTATCACACTCTGTTCGATCTTCTTTTGAATCAACTCAAAGAGCGTTATGAAACGAAGATGGGGGCTATAGATCCCAATCAGCGCAATGAAATAGAGAGAATTATCTATCTTCAGGTACTCGACAATGCGTGGCGTGAACATCTCTACCAGATGGACATACTCAAAACCGGGATTGGGCTAAGAGGCTACAATCAAAAAGATCCGTTGGTAGAGTACAAAAAAGAGAGTTACAACCTATTTACGGAACTTGTTGAATCCATAAAATTCGAAACGCTTAAAACACTCTATATGATCCGGTTCAAATCGGAAGAGGAGATGGAACGCGAGCAAGAATCGATAGAAAAAATGCGTGCCAGGATGGAGGCTTCTGCATCGGATATCGTCACAAACAAAGATGAAGAGCTAAAGCCACTTGTAAAAGGCAAAAAGCCGGCACGTAATGATCCATGTCCCTGTGGCAGTGGCAGGAAATACAAGCACTGCTGCGGAAAGAGCGGTCCGAAACGTGGGGTTCTGGCTACAAAACAGGTATGAATCGACATCTTGTAAATACGCTTGTAAAGCGCTATCTGCGCTTTGACCCGGAGCATCCTTTCATCTTTCTTTCTGCCATTCTCGCCTTTTTTGGTATAGCCATAGGAGTTACAGTGCTTATTATTGCCATGGCGATAATGAACGGTATGGAAAAAGAGTTTGAAAAACGTCTTTTTGTAATGAATTATCCATTGACTATATATCCCAAAGTTAGAGGGGCGGTTGATGAAGATCTGCTGGAGACACTCGAAAACAAATTTTTGGATCTTAAATTCAGCCCATATATGCAGGCACAGGTTCTTGTGCGAAAAGAGAGTACTCTAAAAGGCGGTCTGCTATTTGGAATAGATCCTGAGAGAGAAAAAGAGGTAAATCCTGTTTTTGCAAAAGCGTATACCAAGCCTTTCGAAAAATATGGAGTCATCATCGGAAAACCGCTGGCCAGGGAGTTGGGAATAGAAAAAGGAGACAAGATAATGTTTCTTTTTTCAAGAATGGAGCCTGCCGGACTCAGTTTTATGCCGCTTACAAAACGGTTTGTCGTGGAGGGACTTTTCCGCTCCGGGCTCAATGCCTATGACGAGAGTTATTACTACACTACTTTTAGAACCTTCGAAAAAATTTTAAAAAGAGACAAAAGAGAGTATGACGGCATTCATATCGAATCAAAAAACCCGATGCGGGATATTGAGCTTATACGTTCGGAACTTCCCTCTTCTGTCGGTATTATGGGATGGTGGCAACAGAATGGAAATTTTTTCGCGGCTATGCAGATGGAGAAGAGAGCCCTGTTTATCGTGCTGATGCTCATTATTCTGATTGCCTCTTTGAACATCGTCAGCTCTTTGCTTATGACAGTAATGAATCGTAGAAAAGAAGTCGCTCTTTTGCTTTCGCTCGGAGCCTCCAGAAAAGAGATTATGCAGCTGTTTTTTAGGCTGGGACTGATAATAGGGGTTGGAGGGATAGTCGTGGGCACAGTTCTTGGAATTGGCGGGATGGAGCTATTGGGCAGCTTCGATATAATCTCGCTTCCTGAAGATGTGTATGGTACAAGCAGGTTGCCTCTGGATCTTGACTGGAAAGATTTTGCAAAAATCATTGCCGGAGCACTTTTCATCACTCTGTTTTCATCTTTGTATCCGGCGAAAAAAGCCTCACAGATAGATTCACTCAATGTACTTAGAAATGAATAACCCACTTTTTCATTTGAATATCTTGAATGGAAGCGTAAGAGTGCGCTCCAAAATATTAATAGGCGCCCTGATGATATCTTTTGTCGCCTCTGTCGTCACTTTCGGATTTTCGAGAGGGCCGCTGATATTTAACGTGACTGCAAGAGTGCCATCCTTTCCAAAGATCAAATAACCCGCTACCGGTATCTTGTTAAGCACATTCGTCAGACTTTCCAAAAAGTGTATCTGCAGCCGTACGGCTATTAGCTCTTTTTCGAAATTGATACTCCCTTTTCCGGTTATCTGGGCGCTGTATCCCTCTATGAGAATTTTTCTAAAAAAGAGTTTTTTATCTTTAAACCGATACTCCAGCGCACCGCGTTTTATTTTAAAACCTTTTTTGCTAAAACCTGGATTTTTCAGTGTCAGTATGGCCGGTATAGTGTTCAATGTAGCAAGAAGATTGTTATAAAGAGCTGTTTTGGCCCAAAGAGAGTCTCGAATAAATATGGTGCCGCCGAAATCGTCAATTTTTCCTTTCGCATCAAAATCGAAACTCCCACCTTTTAGCTGATTTAAAGTGGTGAGTCTGCGCATTGTAGCGTCAGAAAGGTTTTTACCGACAATATTGATTTTATCTTTTTCGACAATACCTCTGATTTTTCCTTTTTTGTGTTTGGTTTCAAACTTTAGATAAAATGGGTTTTGTCTGATTTTTACATTGTAAAAAAGAGAAGAGAGCTGGAACTTCTTGTACCAAATATCGCTGTTATATCCCGATATTTCTATGAAACCGGATTGATAAGGCATCTTTTGGAGCCTCTTTTCTCTCAATCTCTCATTGAAGTTCAACTTTTGTAAAAGCTCATCCAAATGGATATCGATATTTTTGAGATTTATCGCTGTCTTTTTTTTGGTGGCCGTTATGGAAACAGTACCATTTACGGCTACATGAATTGTGTCGTTTTGGGTATAGGCTCTGATATGGAAAGTATCGATTGTTTTTTTATCTATTGTGAAAATATTGTTGGGATATACGATTTTTGCTTTTAAGAAAAAACCGGGTTTATTATATTTAAAGTACATATCGCCACTTTTTATCTGTTTAAGCTGGCTGCTGAAATAGGGCTTGAGCAGATGAATCTCTTTTGCTTCGGCTTCGATACCGCCGCCCTGCTTGTAAACGATATCTACATTCAATTCCGGTATCGTAAATCGAATACCATTTCTGAAGTCAAGCAAAATATCCAAATTTGCACCACTCATGTCAATAAGAGGAGTGTCGCGATATCGGTAAACAAGTCTGTTTATGGTGGAGTTGAACGTACCGTTGCGTTTGTTTAGATCGATAATTCCGCTTACATTGGCATCAAGATAAGGATTCAGTTTTATGTTGCATGGAAGAATTTCCATTTTTGAACCTATAGACACGACATTCAGGTCTCTTACCGGCAGCGGTATTGTATTATCGAATAGGAGTTTTGCATATTCCGATCTGTAGAGACCTTTGTATTTTGTCACTTTTCCCTCTTTGAGAGCTACGGTAAAATCTACGACTGCGTCGGTTGTCCCATCGGTCTGGACGAAAGGAAGATTGATGCCGTAAGCCTCAAGAATTTTTTTGATCGATTCATCTATTTTGTCTTTGACGACTATATGCGCATCCAATTTCGCTCTTTTGGTGGTCAGATTTCTTATTTTCACATAGCTGCCATCGAGTCTCTTGCCCTCATATAGAGGATTGTATAGCTTGAAGGATAGGGTGTCGTTTTTTAGCCTTATATCTATTTTCCGAGTAGACACAGGAGGAACGTCCGGGTGAAAATGTATTTTCGCATCATATGCTGTAGCGAAAGCACGCAGTTTGCGCGGATCGAAAGAAACCGAACCATCTTTTTCAAGAATAAACCCACCTCTTAAATAGTGCAATTCATATTTTCGGGCCGGAATTTTGGGATAGATCCAGACTTTTATCTGTTCCGGAGGATTGATATAGTCGATAAGAGGCTTTATTGAGGTGCAGGGTTTTGAATTGAGTGCAAAGGTGAAATAGTTGTTTTTGTGGGTTATTTTGAAATTTCCTTCTATGTCAAAAGCGTTGTACTCTCCTTTTCCTTTCCATATTTTACTGCGAAGATCATATGTCAGCACTCCTGAAAGCAGTACTTTCGGTCTTTTTATGTACAGTTTCTTTATATTTGAAGAGAGGGTTTTCGTTTTGGGATCAAAAGATATGCGGGATATCAGCTCAAAAGTATCGGCATCGAAATAGAAGACCTCTTTGTCGTAGGTCAGATGGAAGATTCTGTTTCCTACGACCAGATTTTTAACGACAACTTTGTTAAAATAGTGTGGTAGGTACTGAATGAGCGTTCCCACCCGCTCAATCTCTCCGACAGCTCCTGCAGGACGGTTTTTTTTGTCTATTTTTACAGTGTCTATGGAGATGGTCAGTTTTTTATCAAGTTTCATGTAGAATTTGGTAATTTTTAGCCCAGGTAGTGAAATATCCGGTATCGAGATACCATATGTCAGGAAAAAAAAGAGAGCGATGAATATAAGCGATAGAGCCAGAAAGATTTTAAGTGTGATTGAATGGAGCAGTTTGGCTGTCGTAATTATCATGGTATCGCTCTGTTATTATCTCATTCAGCCGGTCAGATTCAGCCGGATAGTCTACCTGCCTGCAGGATCGGTGGCGTCGATTATAGCATATCTGAAAAGAGGCGGTATGGATTTGAATATCCTGGACCGCTATCTTATAAAATTTTATGGATATCCCCAGAAGGGCTGGATAGATCTAGGCTCCGAAAAACTTATAAAAGGCGATCTGCTATATCTGCTTACGCATTCGAAAGCTGCCATGGTCGAAGTGACACTGATTCCCGGAGAGACTGTGGAAATTTTTTTCAGAGATCTTAAAAGTACTCTCAATCTTGATAAAAAGAAGCTGGTTGAAGCCTATAAAAGATATGCGCCTTTTCCCGATGGAGTGATATTTCCGGATACTTATTACATACCAATAGGTATAAGCGAAGAGGATCTCGTAGGATATCTGGTAAGACATTCGATGGCCAGACATGAGTATCTTGCAAAAAAATTTTTTGGAACGTACAATCGTAACAGATGGTTTCGATATGTAACGATAGCATCCATTATCCAAAAAGAGGCGGCCGACAAAGATGAAATGCCGCTTGTATCGTCCGTTATATACAATCGGTTGAGAAAAAAAATGCCTTTGCAGATGGATGGGGCGCTCAACTATGGAAGTTTCTCTCATAAGAGAGTGACAAAAAGACGTATTCGGTCGGATAGGTCCAAACTCAATACGTATAAGCATTATGGCATTCCTCCATATCCTTCAGGAAGCGTCTCTCTCGATGCTCTCAAAGCGGCCATAAAGCCCGCAAAAAGTGATTATCTCTATTTTGTCAGAGGAAAAAATGGGAAACATATCTTTACGAAGAGTTACAAATCTCATTTGAAAGCTATAAAAAGTGTGAATAAATGAAACATATTCCATGCTTGAAGTTGTAATGATTTACTATTAATCACTAACTAAAAGATTGATTGCTACTATAGAATCTACAAATTACATTGAAGGAGAGAGTTATGGCATCAGCTCCAACTATTGTTTGGACAAAAATCGACGAGGCCCCTGCGCTGGCTACCTATTCACTGCTTCCGATAATAAAGAAGTTTGTGGGAAAGGCCGGTGTCGATGTCCGGCTCAGTGATATTTCATTGGCGGGAAGGGTTCTGGCGGCTATGGGCAAGCAGGAAGATGAGCTCGCCAAACTCGGTGAGCTTGTGCTCAGGCCCGAGGCGAACATTATCAAGCTGCCGAACATTTCAGCTTCCGTTACCCAGCTCAAGGAGTGTATAGCCGAGCTTCAAAGCCAGGGTTTCGATATTCCCGACTATCCGGAAAACCCGCAGACAGATGAAGAAAAAGAGCTTGCGGCCAAGTATGGAGCCTGCCTGGGTTCAGCAGTCAACCCCGTACTTCGTGAAGGTAACTCAGACCGGCGCTCGGCGCACGCTGTTAAAAAATATGCAAAAGAGCATCCTCATCGCCTAAAACCTTTTGCCGAGGATTGCAAGGCACGTGTCGCGCATATGGGAGGTAAAGGCGATTTTTATGCAAACGAACAGTCTGTAATAATCCCAAAATCACAGACAATCAAGATTCAGCTTAACGGCAACACACTAAAAGAGGTTGAGGTGGAGACCGACGAAGTTGTAGATGCGACATTCATGTCTGTAAAAGAGCTTCGTGAGTTTTATATTAAAACCATAGAAGAGGCGAAAGAGAAGGGTCTGATCTGGTCTTTGCATCTAAAAGCCACTATGATGAAGATTTCCGATCCCATCATGTTCGGTCATGCAGTCGAGATATTCTTTAAAGATGTATTTGAAAAATATGCAGATGAACTTTCCAGGATCGGTTTCAATCCAAATCTTGGTCTTGGCGACCTTTACGACAAGCTCAAAAAATCGGATAAAGGCGAGGAGATAGAAGCGGCTATAAAGGATGCAATAGTAAATTCAGATCCTGCAATCGCCATGAGCGACAGCGATAGATTGATTACCAACCTGGATGCTTCCAATCTCGTCATTATCGATGCCTCTATGCCTGTTGTAATCAGAGAAGGCGGCAAACAGTGGGATAAAGACGGCAATGCACGAGAGACACTCGCCGTAATTCCGGACAGTACTTATGCGTTTTTCCATGAAGCGATGATGGAAGACTGCAAGAAAAACGGCCAGTTTGATGTTGCCACCATGGGGCGTGTCTCCAATGTGGGTCTGATGGCCAAGAAGGCTGAAGAGTATGGTTCTCACCCCACAACCATTGAAGTGCCGGAAAACGGAACAATGCAGGTAGTGGACGAAAACGGTGTGGTACTGATGGAGCACAATGTCGAAAGAGGTGACATATGGAGACTCGTGCGCACCAAAGATATCGCTATCAGAGACTGGGTACGCCTTGGTGTGGAGCGTGCGCGTATAGAAGGGGTTCCGGCAGTCTTTTGGCTCGATAAGAAGCGTGCTCACGACGCAAACCTCATCAAGCTGGTAGAAAAATACCTGAAAGATCACGATACTACAGGCCTCGATCTGCCTATCATGGCGGTATCCGAAGCGACATACTATACAAATGAGCGTGTACGAGCCGGTAAAGATACGATTGCCGTAACCGGTAATGTTCTTCGTGATCATCTTACAGATATGTATCCGATACTGGAGCTTGGAACTTCGGCGAAAATGCTCTCCATTGTTCCTCTGCTTGCCGGAGGTGGACTTTTCGAAACAGGCGCCGGCGGCTCTGCACCAAAACATGTCGAACAGTTCATTAAAGAGGGACATCTGCGATGGGACAGTCTCGGTGAATTCCTGGCGCTTGCAGAGTCTTTGCGTATGGAGTATATGAAGTCCGGAAATGAAAAAATCGGTGCAATGGCGGAGACTCTTGACAAAGCCAATGAGGGGTATCTCGATAATGACAAGGCTCCGAGTCGAAAATGTGGAGAGCCCGACAACAAAGCGTCCCATTACTGGTTGGCGAGATACTGGGCCGAAGCACTGAGCACCCAGACTGCGGATGAAGAGTTGAGAAAAGCGTTTACGCCGGTAGCGGAAGAGTTGATCAAAAACGAAGAGAAGATTCTATCCGAACTGCTTGAAGTCGAAGGTAAAGAGCAGGATATAGGCGGCTATTTCAATCCGGACGATATCAAAGCCGAAAAAGCTATGCGTCCAAGCGAAACTCTTAACAAAATCATAGATTCGATCGCTTAGAAACGATCCTTTTCTCTCGCTCGAGGGCGAGAGAAAAGATAGGTGGATAAAGCTTTGAGAAAGAAGTTTTATTCGTTTATCTTCAGTGTCTCTTCTTTTTAAAATTAAAACTCAAAGTCTCCCGAAACGGCAGGCTGAAAAATTGAATTAAAAGGATTGCCAATGGGAAAAGGAAAACGCGTAGGAATAGTTGGAGCCGGAAATGTGGGCTCTACGGCAGCATTTATTCTTGCGATGAACGGTGTATGTCATGAGATAATTCTTCGTGACAACAAGATGGATATAGCAAAAGGGAAAGCGCTCGATATGAGTCAGGCCGCGGCAGCGGCCAGAAGCCATACGATAGTGTCGGTTGCAGAAGATCCAAGTCAGTTGAAAGACTGTGATGTAGTAGTGGTTACGGCCGGTAGTCCAAGACTTCCCGGAATGAGTCGTGACGATCTGCTTTTGAAAAATGCCGAAATCACGAAAGAAGTCATACGGGATATAAAGACATTTTCTCCCAACGCCATCATCATAATGGTTTCAAATCCGCTCGATGCCATGACGTATGTAGCACTGAAAGAGAGCGGTTTTGAAAGAAATCGTATTCTTGGGATGGCCGGAATTCTCGACAGTTCCAGAATGGCCTATTTTATCCAGGAGAAACTCGGTTACGGTGCCGGTCAGATTCGTGCGTCGGTTATGGGTGGACATGGTGACGATATGGTACCGCTTCCACGCTATTCGACAGTCGCAGGTGTGCCGCTGAATGATCTGCTTACCGATGAAGAGATAGATGAAATTGTGGAGCGTACAAAGCATGGCGGCGCCGAAATTGTGGGGTACCTCAAAACCGGATCGGCATACTACGCTCCTGCGAAAGCGACGACTATAATGGTGGAAGCGATTTTGAAAGATACGAAACAGATTTATCCATGCGCGGTCTATCTGGACGGAGAGTATGGATATAGCGATGTGGTCAGTGGTGTACCGGTAAGTATCGGCGCTGACGGTGCGGAAGAGATCATTAACGTCTCTTTGAATGCATGCGAGCGCAAAATGTTCAAAAAATCGGTAGAATCAGTACGATCTTTGATAGATGCTCTCAATTCAAATGGTTTTTTCGAGGATAACCAATGAGAGAAATAGCCTACGACGATATAGTAAAAGCTGTAAAAAACATGGTGATCCATACAGCCACGAATCTACCCAAGGATGCACTGGACAAATTGAAAGAGGCGTATGAAAAAGAGAAAAGTCCCGTTGCCAAAAAGGTCCTTGAGCAGTTGCTCGAGAATGCGGATATCGCTCGCAAGGAAGAGCGACCTTTGTGTCAGGATACGGGTCTTGCCGTCTATTTTATCAAAGTGGGACAGAATGTAAAAATAACGGGTGGATTACTGAAAGATGCCGTCAATGAAGGGACGGAAAGAGGTTATATAGAGGGTTATCTGCGCGCATCCACCTGTGACTGTTTTACAAGAGAAAATCTCAAAGAGAAAATCGGATACAACCTGCCCGCAGTAATCCATATCGACCTTGTTGAAGGTGAAAATATAGAGATAGAATATGCAGCCAAAGGAGGCGGCAGCGAAAATGTCAGCCGTGCCCGTGTTCTAGCCCCTGCCCAGGGACGTCAGGGCGTGATAGATTTCGTGCGTGACGTCATATCGGAGGCCGGTCCAAACCCGTGTCCTCCTATAATTGTGGGAGTCGGTATCGGCGGCACTTTTGAAAAAGCCGCTATTTCGAGCAAATACGCTCTTTTCAGGGAAGCCGGCAAGCCAAATCCGGATCCTGAAGTAGCGGAGTTTGAAAAAGAGCTTCTGTACGAATTGAACAAACTGGGAATCGGTGCCATGGGTATGGGCGGTACACAGACCGTTCTTGCGGTACATATTGAAAAAAATCCGTGTCATATAGCAAGTCTGCCGGTAAGCGTGAATGTCCAGTGTCACAGCAGCCGACATAGTCATATTACGCTGTAAGGATCGAATATGAGTCAGGTACACTATTTAAATACACCACTTAGCAATGAAGATATTCAAAATTTAAAAGCCGGAGATATTGTCTACCTTTCCGGAATTATTTTTACGGCACGCGATGCAGCGCATAAACGTCTGGTAGATCTAATCGAAAACAAAGAGGAGCTTCCTTTTCCTCTGGACGGTGCTGTTATCTATTTTGTAGGTCCTACACCGCCCAAGCCGGGTGAACCGATTGGAAGTGCCGGGCCAACGACCAGTTATCGGATGGATAGCTATTCTCCTACATTGATCAGGCATGGTCTTAAGGGAATGATCGGAAAAGGGAAAAGAAACCAGGAAGTTAAAGATGCGTGTAAAAAATACAAAGCCGTCTATTTTGGTGCCACAGGTGGCGCCGGAGCGCTTCTTGGCAAGCTTATAAAAGAGGCCAAGGTTATAGCTTATGAAGAGCTGGGACCGGAAGCGATACGAATGCTTAGAGTTGAGAATTTTCCGGTTACCGTTATCAACGATGCCTACGGTAACGATCTTTACGAAGAGGGTCGCAGGCAGTATGAGATAAAAGATTGAAACTCTTTTCTGCCATGCCGAATATACATCGATTGGAGACAGAGAAGATATTCTATAGAAAATGGAATGTGCGATTCCGATATATCAAATTCAATAGAAAGGGATGAGAAGATGAATATACATGAGTATCAGGCGAAAGAGATATTTCGTCAATACGGCGTACCAGTCCCAAACGGGCAGGTAGCGTTCAGCCCTGACGAAGCAGTTGAAGCGGCAAGAAATCTCGGTGGTGAACTATGGGTAGTCAAAGCTCAGATTCATGCCGGTGGACGCGGACTCGGCGGAGGTGTAAAGCTGGCAAGATCATTGGATGAAGTAAGAGATCTGGCTGATGAAATTCTTGGAATGACACTGGTGACACATCAGACAGGTCCGGAGGGCAAAGTTGTTCACAAAGTGTATATAGAAGAGGGTGCCGATATTGCAAAAGAGTATTATCTTGGCATGCTTCTCGACCGTGCCGCAGAGATGCCTGTCATGATGGCATCTACAGAAGGCGGTATGGAGATAGAAAAAGTGGCTGAAGAGAGTCCGGAAAAGATCGTCAAAGTAAATATCGATCCATCTGTAGGTTTTCAGGGTTTTCACGGTAGACAGCTTGCGTTTGGACTGGGCCTTGCCAAAGAGGAGATAGGACCTTTTATCAAATTTGCAAAAGCTCTGTATGATGTCTATATGGACAAGGATGCGGAGATGATAGAGATAAATCCGCTCATTAAAACGGGGGATGGAAAATTTTTGGCACTGGATGCGAAAATGGGCTTTGACGACAATGCGCTCGGACGTCATCCGGATATTTTGCAAATGCGTGATCTAAACGAAGAGGAGCCCACTGAAGTTGAGGCCAAAGAGCACGGGTTGAGTTATATAAAGCTTGACGGGAATGTCGGCTGTATGGTCAATGGCGCAGGGCTCGCGATGGCAACGATGGATATTATCAAACATGAAGGCGGAAAACCGGCCAATTTTCTTGACGTAGGTGGCGGAGCCAATCCTGAAACGGTCGCAAAAGGGTTTGAAATAATCTTGAAAGATCCAAGCGTCAAAGCGATTTTTGTAAATATTTTTGGCGGAATCGTCCGTTGTGATAGAGTTGCAAACGGGATTTTGGAAGCTACCAAAATCACCGATGTCAATGTTCCGGTTATCGTCAGGCTCGATGGAACCAACGCAAACGAGGCGGCTGAAATCCTGAAAAAAGCAGGTATCAAAAATATCATAGCAGCGCAGGATCTTGCCGATGGCGCAAGAAAAGCGGTAGAAGCTGCGAAATAGAAGGAGATACAATCGATGAGCATTCTTGTCAATAAAGATACAAAAGTCATAGTCCAGGGATTTACCGGGAAAGAGGGTACGTTTCATGCATCCCAATGTATCGAGTACGGCACAAAGATAGTAGGAGGTGTGACACCTGGCAAAGGGGGACAAGAGCATCTCGGACAGCCTGTTTTCAATACGGTCAAAGAGGCTGTTGAAACTACAGGCGCGACCGTTTCCATGATTTTCGTTCCGCCGGCTTTTGTGGCAGATGCGGTTATGGAAGCTGCCGATGCAGGGATAGAACTGGCTGTTATAATTACCGAGGGCGCGCCGGTAAAAGATATGATGTACGCCAAAGCCTATGCCACAAAAAAAGGCATGAACACGATCGGACCGAACTGTCCGGGCATCATTACCGCACAAGAGTGTAAAATAGGTATCATGCCAGGATTCATATTTAAAAAAGGATCTATAGGTTTGATATCGAAATCGGGCACTCTAACCTATGAAGCTTCCAATCAGGTTGTAAAAGAGGGATTGGGTATATCCACAGCTGTCGGTATTGGAGGAGATCCTATTATCGGGCTTAGCTACAAGCAGCTTCTTCCCATGTTCGAAGCGGATCCGGATACGGAAGCGATCGTAATGATCGGTGAAATCGGAGGAGATCTGGAGATCCAGGCCGCCGAATTTATCAAAGAGCATATAAGCAAACCTGTTGTGGCGTTTATAGCGGGGCAGACTGCGCCAAAAGGTAAAAGAATGGGCCATGCCGGTGCGATCGTCTCCGGTAGCAGCGGTACCGCAGCTGAAAAGATGGCGGCTCTGGAAGCTGCAGGCGTAAAAGTGGTTGTCTCACCCGCTGAAATCGGTTTGGCTGTCAAAGAGGCTTTGGACGCGTAACGGTAATGCTTAAAACGTACGAGGTAGCCAACATAAGGTGTGAAGCGTGCGCCAATACCATCCGGAAGGGCTTACGTGCGTATTTTGGTAACGATATAGATATCGATCTTTCGGTAATGCCACGAAAGGTAACAGTTGATATAGAGGGTGACAGGGATGAGGATTTTTTAATTTCGACCTTAAGAAAGCTGGGTTATCCTCTTGTCAACGATGAGATATCGAGCATCGAAGGTGTTGTGATGAAGGGTAAAAGCTTCGTCTCGTGTGCCATAGGAAAAATAAATCCAACGAAGGAGAAGAGATGAGTTTGATGAAAGCACCGGAAAATACACCGGTTTGGACTGACGAGAGTCGCTGCAAGGCATGTGATATCTGTGTATCGGTTTGTCCTGCGGGTGTTTTGGCTATGCGATATGAACCGCATTCTGTACTTGGCGCCATGATTACAGTAGAAGCACCGGAGTTGTGTATTGGATGTAACGATTGTGAATTGAGCTGTCCCGATTTCGCTATCTTTGTAGCCGATAGAAAAGAGTATAAGTTTGCCAAATTGACAGATGCGGCAAAAGAGCGGGCAGAGGCGATAAAAAGAAATAAATATATGACGCTGAGCGCATAAGGAGTGAGAATGGCAAGAGAAGTAATTTCCAGTGGTAACGATTTGGCTGCAAAAGCCGCGGTCGATTCGGGATGTATGTTTTTTGGTGGATACCCTATCACTCCTTCGAGTGAGGTGATGCACACAATTTCAGATCTGTTGCCCAAAGTCGGCGGGACAAGTATTCAAATGGAAGATGAAATCGCCGGAATCTGTGCGGCAATAGGCGCATCTATGAGCGGAGTACGCTCTATGACTGCCACTTCCGGACCGGGAATCTCTTTGAAAGCCGAAAACCTCGGCCTGGCCCAGATGGCTGAAGTTCCTCTGGTCGTCGTGGATGTAATGCGTGGAGGACCTTCAACAGGTCTGCCGACCCGTGTTTCACAAGGAGATGTTTCGCAAGCAAAAAACCCTTCGCATGGCGACTACAAATCTATCACCCTTTGTGCCGGAAATCTTAATGAATGCTATACGGAAGTGGTACGTGCATTTAATATCGCGGATCGTTTTATGCAGCCGGTTATCGTGCTTCTTGACGAAACCATTGGACATATGCACGGAAAAGCGGTTCTTCCAGACCTGGAAGAGGTAAAAGCGAACATTAAGCCGAGAAAAACATTTGACGGTCCGCCGGAAGAGTATCGGCCATATGGCGTAGCTCAGGATGAGCCGGCTGTGTTGAATCCGATGTTCAAAGGATATCGTTATCATTTTACAGGTCTTCATCATGACGCCAAAGGCTTCCCAACCGAAGAGATAGAGACCTGCCGAAAGCTTATTGACAGACTTTTTAGAAAAGTGGATGAACATTTGGACGAACTCGAGTACAATGAGGAGTATATGCTCGATGATGCGGATATTCTTATTGTCGCATACGGCTCTGTATCGCTTGCGGCCAAAGAAGCTATCAACAGACTGCGTGAAGAGGGGATAAAAGCGGGGCTTTTCAGACCTATTACTCTTTGGCCAAGTCCGGCAAAAAGATTGTATGAGCTCGGTCAGAAGTTCGATAAAATCCTCAGCGTAGAGTTGAACATGGGGCAGTATCTCGAAGAGATCCAGCGTGCAACAGGTAGACACGATATTGAAAAACTGATAAAAGTCAACGGAAGACCGTTCTCGCCTCAGGATATTATTGATAAAGTAAAGGAGCTTTAAAATGGCATTTAATTATGATGACTATCTACGAATGGAAAAAATGCCCACACTCTGGTGCTGGGGCTGTGGAGACGGTGTAATTCTCAAAGCCTTCATTCGAGCAATCGACAAGCTTGGAATCAGCAAGGATGATGCATGTATCGTATCCGGTATCGGGTGCTCGGGACGCTTCAGTTCCTATATTGATTTCAACACCGTTCATACAACCCACGGACGAACCATTGCATACGCTACAGGAATAAAGCTTGCAAATCCGGATAAACACGTTATCTGTGTTGCAGGTGACGGGGATGCTTTGGCGATCGGCGGCAACCATACCATTCATGGGTGCAGGCGCAATATCGATATTACATTGATAGTTATAAACAATTTCATCTACGGACTTACAAATTCGCAGACTTCCCCCACGACACCAAGAGGAATGTGGTCTGTTACCATGAAAAAGGGAAATATAGATCCAACATTTAACGGATGTAAGCTTGCTGAAGCCGCCGGCGCATCGTTTGTAGCGAGAGAAAAAGTTACAGAACCCAAAAAAATGGAAAAAGTGATTGTCGCTGCGATTAAGCACAAAGGTTTTTCCTATGTCGAACTTCTCTCAAACTGTCATATCAATCTGGGGCGAAAAAACAAAATGGCGTCAGCTATAGAAAACCTCAATTGGCTCGATGAAATAACCGTGTCCAAAAGAAAATATGACGCAATGAGCGAAGAAGAGAGACTCAATCTCCTGCCTACAGGTATTTTGAAGCAAGATACGGAAGCGGATGAGTACTGCGAGATGTACGGCAAACTCAAAGAGGTCTACCAGGGTAAGCGCGAGAAGTTTACGCAAGCTGACTTCAAAAAAACAATTTAAGGAGTTGTACATGAGCAGAATTGTAATGCGCTTTACCGGTGTTGGTGGACAGGGTGTGCTTTTGGCCGGTGAAATTTTTGCTGCCGCAAAGATAAAGATGGGAGGGTATGGAGTAAAAACAGCCACTTATACTTCTCAAGTACGTGGCGGACCGACTGTCGTCGATATTCAGCTTGACGATAAAGAGATCTACTATCCATACGCTATCGACGGCCAGATAAACTTTATGTTGTCTGTTGCGGATAAAAGCTATCAGCTTTTTAAAAATGGAGTTGCCGAAGGCGGAATTATAGTAATTGACCCAAACCTCGTGTATCCTACCGAAGAAGACAGGAAAAAATGGAAGATCGTTGAAATTCCGATTATAACAATCGCAAAAGAGGAAGTGGGCAATGTTATTACGCAAAGCGTTGTGGCTCTTGCAATAGCGAATACTTTTACAAATGCGATTCCTGAAGATGTGTTGATTGAAACTATGCTGAGCAAGGTTCCCAAAAAAGTACATGAAGCCAACCTGAAAGCGTATGAGCTTGGCAAAAAATATGCGCTTGAAGCGCTTGAGAAAATGAAAAAAGAGGAGAGTTGAAGTTTCAACTCTCTTGAAGATTATTCGCTTTGACGCACTCTTGTTAATAGAATCAAACAGAACCAGGCCGTGATAAACAGATAACTTTATGCTATAATTACACCATAAAAGGTACGGTGGATGCTTGCATGGCTTCTGCCATGAGGAAAGTCCGGGCTGCAGTGAAGCGGGGTTCCGTCTAACGGACGGCCACCGAAAGGTGAGGGACAGTGCAACAGAAAGCAGACCGCCAGCCTATATTTACCACTGACGTGCAAATATAGGCTGGTAAGGGTGAAACGGTGGGGTAAGAGCCCACCAGCGCCTTGAGCAATCTTGGCGGCTATGTAAACCCAACCCGCAGCAAGAAGAGTATGGTATAAGCTTCACGTTTTTGCTCTTCGCTAAAGATCCATGGCGACATGGATATTAGATAAATAAGCATCCATGACATAACCCGGCTTACAGCCGTACCTTTTCTTCATAAAATTTTCTTCTTTGTTACTTTTTTTCCGTTTTGAAATCTAATAATTAAATATTTTAATTATTTATAATGCATTAAGTGTTGCTTTTTTACAATTGGACTGCATTAAAAAACAAAAAAGGGGAAAAACATGAAGAGGCTTACTTCACTACTGCTAAGTACTGCGACAGCTTCGTTGTTGATGGCTGGAAGCCATGGAGTGCATTGGGGATACAGCGGACATGCCGGCCCTGAAAACTGGGGCAACCTTTCTGACAAATATATTATGTGCAAGCTTGGTAAAAACCAGTCTCCAATAGATATAAAAACCGACAAAGCGTTTGATGCCGATCTGCCGACCATTGGAATAGATTACAAATCTGCTTCCAAGGAGGAGTTGAACAATGGACATACCGTACAGGTAAACATAGTTCCGGGAAGCAGCATAACGGTAGATGGAATAAAATTCGAGCTAAAACAGTTTCATTTCCATACTCCAAGCGAAAATACCATAGATGGACAATATTTTCCACTCGAAGCGCATTTTGTCCATGCCGATGAAAATGGAAATCTTGCTGTAATTGGTGTAATGTTCAAATATGGCGCCGAAAACGAAGTAATCAAAAAAGTCTGGGAAGAGATGCCAGAGCATGCGAATGATGTAGAAAAGATTACTCTTTCAGCTGAAGATGTAAAAAATATTTTACCCAAAAACAGAGAGTATTATCGGTTCAACGGTTCTTTGACTACTCCACCTTGTTCGGAAGGTGTTCGCTGGTTCGTTATGAAACAGCCTGTTACCATAAGCAAAGAGCAGGTCAAAAAGTTTGCCGATGTAATGCACCATCCCAATAACCGACCAGTTCAACCGATCAACGCACGTGTGATTTTGAAATAACAGGTTTATCTGTTTTTTACTTTAAAACCGGAAGCGGTATCTTTTTGACCCTTCCGGTTTTTTTATTTCACGATTTTTGTAAACTTCGCCCCTTCAAGAGTAAGATTATACATAAGTCCTCTGTTTCCAAATACGAAACCTACTACCGGGTCTTTGAAATCTATTGAATTGATATCTTCTCCAACTCCCCATTTGGCTATCGCCACCGAACCGTCTACTCCCACTCTCCAACCATCGCTTTTTCTGAAGTCGTCGAGAGCCTTTTGTGTAAGAAAGACTACTATTACAGACTTTTTCTGCAGACCGAACTGAAAACCGATAGAAGCCGCAACCGTGGAGTAATAATCCACTATGCGATCTTTTATCAAAAGAGCTCCTTCGCCATACTCTCCACCGATTCCGAAACCTGCTTTGTATACATTGGGAAAGACCAGATATCCTTTCGCTTTTCGTAGAAATTCACTGCCTCCTCTCACCTCTTTATAGAACTGTTTGATAGTCTCTTTTATCTCTATATTCAAAACCTCTTTAGATTCGGCAAAAAGTGTACCGTTTAAAAACCCGAATATCACAGCTGCCGTAAGAATAAGCTTTTTCATTAATCCACTCCTTTTTCATACTTTGTCGGCCATCTGTTTATGCTGTAGTCTTTATATATGCTTTAAATTCAAAGCGCAATCTTAAGTGAGTAATTGTACAATAGCCTTGTTTTGAATATCCGGATTATTTAGTAAAAGTTTAATCGGATATCACGAGTACCCAAAAAACAGTCGGGTATCGATTAGATTTTTGAAACATTTACAGGCAGGGTGAGAGGAAAAGATGAAAAGTTTTTTTTTGAGTATGTCCCTTTTACCGATAATGGTATATGCTCAGATACATTATGCAAAGCTTGAACCTGTAGAGACCTATCCGGTCAAATCGGAAGTGAGCGGAAAAGTCGTTTTTGCAGATGAATCCAAAGAGGGACAGATAGGGGGCTTTGCACCTATTGTAAAGATTGATGATTATGTCGACAAAGAGCAAAGAGAGGCTTTGAACGTAGCTCTCGATGTACTCAAAAAGACACTTGTTCTTACGAACGAGATGATAGAAAACCAGAAGAGGGTCTATCTGCGCGACAAGAACTACTATGAGCGTATAAAGGAGCTGAAGACAAAATCGAAAACCGAAAAAGACCGGATATTTGCTACTATGACCGCATCGAAAAACCAGCTTATTTCTCTAAAAGAGAAAAAGATGACATTAAAAAGAGAGATTGCAGAAACCAGATACCAGCTTGCCCAGTTGAACGACAGAATAGAGAAGAAGTCCGTTGGCGCAGAAGGGCTGTATATCTATAAAGTGGCTGTTCGTAAAGGAGATTATGTAAATCCCGGAGTGCTTCTGTTTACAGCCATGGATACAAAAAGAGGTAAACTGGTACTCTTTCTGGATGCCGATGAAGTCGAGAATCTGGATTCAAAAAAGATTTATCTAAACGAAAAAGAGACGAATCTTAAATTCTCCAAAGTGTTGAAGATAGCAGACAATGTACACATATCTTCCTACAGAGCCGAAATAGTGCTTGACAAACCTGAAGGGCTCTTTTCGAAACTAATAAAAGTGGAGATAAAATGAAAGTTACCGCATGCCCCCTCGACTGTTACGACGCATGTGCAGTAGTTGTAGACCCTGATAGCCTCAAGATGACCGGACTCGAGCACCACCCTTTTACGAGAGGAGCTTTATGTGCACATCTTAACAGGCACTATAAAGAGGCCGAGCGTATATGCAAACCGAGGGTTGATGGCGAAACGGTTTCCATGGATGAAGCTTTGAGCGCAGCTGCAAAAGCCGTAAAATATGCCGGAGAGGATTTTCTGCTCTACAGAGGAAGCGGGAATGTCGGTTTTATGCAGGCGATTACCGAACATTTCGCTGCAGCTTATGGCGGATGGACAACCGAAGGATCGCTGTGTGATGGTTCCGGGCAGGCCGGAGTGGAGGCGGGACGCGGTCTTTCTCTCGCCCTTCCTCCAGAGTCTATCGAGCAGGCCGATGCTGTAGTTGTGTGGGGACGAAACATAACTGTGACCAATGTCCATATGGCTCGACTTTTAAAAAACAAGACTCTAATAGTCATAGATCCTGTCAGGACAAAAATAGCGAAAGAGGCCGATCTTTTTTTGCAGATACGCCCGCGCAGCGATTTCTATCTTGCTGTACTGCTTGCACGTTTTATGTTCATGGAAGATATGGAAGATAGAGCTTTTATGGAGAACAGATGCGAAGATGCAGAGTGGTACTACGATTTTCTCAGAACGTTCAGAATAAAAGCTTCACTCAAAAAGTGTGATATAAAACTTGACGATCTGGGAGATCTTTTATATCAGATGCAGAATAAAAGAACCGTCTTTTTGGTCGGCACCGGGGTTCAGAAGTATTCCATAGGAGATCAGGTTCTTCATGCTATCGATGGGCTTGCCGCAGTTTTGGGCTTTTTTGGAAAACCCGGCTGCGGAGTGAGTTTTCTTTCCGATTCGACTGCGGGCTTTCGTCTTCCGTTCAACTTTTCAAAAAAAAGATGCGCCAAACCTGTAGCTCCTTTTGGACGTTTTAAAACCGTATTGGTACAGGGAGCCAACCCCCTTGCACAGATGCCGGGGCTTGCCAGAGTCGAAGAGGAGATCGCTAAAGTACAGAATCTTATCTACTTCGGTCTGTATGAGAATGAAACAAGCCGGAAGGCCAAAATCGTGATACCGGCAAAAGATTTTCTTGAAAAAGAAGATCTGCGACTCAGTTATGGCCACCCTTATGTGCAGCGTATGCCGAAGATAAAAGACGCAAAATTCGGTATAAGCGAATATGAGTTGACAAAATTTCTTTTCGATACTCTTTGTCTCGAAGGACTCAGAGAGGAGCGTTACTATATAGATTATATGCTCGATCAATGTATCGAAGAGAATGAGTTTCTCAGATCTCCGGCATATAGCGACCATCCTTATGTAGAGGAGTTTTATACCGATAGTGGCAATTTCGAATTTTTGGAAGAGTTCGAAGACGACTTCGATGAAGAAGAAGAGGGGTTTTGGCTGCTTACACCAAAGAGTCAACACTCTCTAAACAGTCAGTTCAGGCGTCAGGATTTCGTAATGCTTCATCCCTCTAACGGCTTTAAGCAGGGCGAACTTGTACGCATATATTCGGAATATGGAGAGGTCAGGTTGCCTGTGAAAGTCAGTGAAGATGTTCGCAAAGACAGCGTCTTGATATATGCTGGCACTCCGGGAGTGAACTATCTCACTCCGCCCATGAAGAGCCTGATGGGCAAAAGTGCATGTTACCAGGAGGTAAAAGTGAAAGTGGAAAGGATATAGATGACTCTTCAGGAGATTGATAAAAATTATGTTTTACAGACGTACTCCAGAAACTACGTCAACTTTGTCAAAGGGCGAAACTCTGTTTTGTACGATGCTGATGGAAAAGAGTATATTGATTTTGGAAGTGGAATAGCGGTTTGCAGTGTCGGACACGCAAATCCGAGGCTTGCAAATGCAATATGTGATCAGGCTTCCAAACTGATACATGTTTCAAACCTTTATCTTATAGAGCATCAGGCCCTTCTGGCCAAAAGATTGGCGGATTTGAGCGGTTACGATGTGGCGACATTTTTTGCCAACAGCGGAGCGGAGGCCAATGAAGGTGCCATAAAGATGGCAAGGAAGTATGGAGAAGTGGAAGGAGAGGTAAAACGTTACAAGATAATAACTCTCGAACACTCTTTTCATGGCCGTACGATCACGGCTTTGAAAGCTACGGGTCAGGAGTCGATGCATAACTATTTTGGTCCGTTCCCCGATGGTTTCGTATATGCCAGAGACATACGACATGTTTATGATTTGATAGACGATCATACCGTAGCCGTAATGATCGAACTCGTACAGGGTGAGGGCGGTGTTCAGCCAATGGACAAAGATGAGGTAAGAGAGCTGGCATCGATGCTGAAAAGAGAGGATATTCTTCTTGTTGTCGACGAGGTACAGACCGGCATATACCGAACCGGTGAGGTGCTGGCAAGCAATCTTTACGAGATAACGCCCGATATCATCACTCTTGCCAAAGGGCTTGGTGGCGGTGTACCGATAGGCGCTGTCATGACAACACATAAAGATATACTTAAAATTGGAGAACACGGCAGTACGTTCGGAGGCAACTTTCTTTCGACAAGAGCCGCATTGGAAGTGCTCGATATTTTGGAAGAGCATAAAGAGAGCGGAGAGCTGGATCATATGCTGCTGCTTTTTGAAAAGAGACTGAAACATATCGCTTCTTGCAATCCTGCTATTTTTGAAAAGGAGGTAGGTGTCGGTTTTATGAGAGGGCTTCGTGTTAACGAAGGATATGACGCCAAAGATATTATTGAAGCAGCATTCGAAGAGGGTGTCGTTGTTTTAAAAGCCGGAAAAAATACGGTGCGTTTTCTACCTGTACTTACGATTACGAAAGAGGAGATGGAACTTGGCTTCGAGCGCTTCGAACGTGCCCTTTCTCATTTGTAGTCTGCTCTTTACCATTACTATATGCTTTGGTAAAGAACCTTATACGCTGCTTTCGACGCTTAAAGAGAAATCATTCGAATTTCAACAACGAAAAAATGCTGCAGAGAGCAGTCAACTCGAATACAGCTGGATCAACCCAATCACAATAGGATACGACTACTCATATTCAAACCAGTTCGATCGTACCCAAATAAACCGTTCGTTCTCCGTAAGAGTCGATCAACCTATCTTCAAGAGTGGAGGAATCTGGTATGCCGTCAAATACGCAAAAGCTTCTTTTAAAGTTGGTGATCTCGGTATTGAGAGTCAACGCAAAAGCTTGATAAAACAGGCTGTCGCTTCGCTCTTCAATATAAAAAAAAGCGAATACCAGATTGACAAACAAAAACTGCTCGTAGAAAACGACAGAATCGATATCGAACGTAAAAAAGAGCAGTACATGAGTGGCGATTTGGACGGTAGTTTTCTGGATCAGGCTATTCTTCAAAAAAACAGAGACATGATGACACTTTTTTCTCTGCAAGAGAGTCTCGCGCTTCTTAGAAAAAATTTTGCCGATCTTAGCGATATGGATCCTGAAAAAGTGAAGCTTCCACACTTTTCGCTCGTTGAAAAAAAGAGATTCATAGATACAAATATAGATCTTGCGCTTCGCAGAGAGCAGATCGCTCAAAAAGAGTATTTCAACATATTGACGTTGACAAAATATCTGCCCACACTCTCTTTGCAGGGCGCGTGGATTAAACCATTCAAAAACGGATTGATTTACCTTAGCGGCTATCCGAACGTTGCGAAATCTTATTATACGTACGGATTCAGAGCCTCTTTGCCTATCGATATAACTTCATATCATACGATAGAGTCTTCAAGAGTCGATTACCTGCGGGCCAAGATAGAGTTGAGCGATAAAAAGGTCGAGGCGGAAAACCTTTACAAATCAGTCCTGAGCCGTTTGGAAGTCATCGACAAAAAGCTGGCTCTTGCAAAAGAGGATGAGGATCTATATACGAACCTCGTGAAAAAAACAAAAGAGAAGGTGGAGGCCGGTGAAATGACCATATATGATCTAAAAACTATGGAAAACTCCAGATCGATCCGTCAGATAGATCAAAAAATCTACAAGATCGAAAGGCAGCTGGTTTTGCTCGATCTTTATGAAAAGATGTATGATGATTCCGTTTAGCGAATATATGAACGAGTGGCTGTACGGGCCTGAAGGTTATTATACGCTCTACAATAAAATCGGAAAAGAGGGGGATTTCTATACGGCTGTAAGCACCAGTCGTTTTTTTGGAGCGACAATAGCCCACTATCTGATCACGCTTGTGAAGCAAGAAAAGATTTCGCCATACTGTTCGGTTGTGGAGATTGGTGCGCACAAGGGGTATCTTCTTGGCGATATGGTCGAATGGATAGCGCAGGAAGCTCCAGAGTTGCTCGAGACAATCAGTTTTGCAATAATCGAGAGGCAATCCGGGCTTCAAAGAATTCAAAAAGAGCATTTCAAAGATCGGTTTGGAGAAGATATTGAGTTGATACACTTTTCAGATCCAAGGCAATTGAAGAGAAAAGAGGCTTTTATGGTGGCAAACGAGATTTTCGACTCTTTTCCGTGCGATCTTGTCTACAATGGTAAAACGGCTGTAGTTGATATGAAAAAAGAGAAGCACGATATACGTTTTGAAGCGTGCGATGATCAACCATTGAATATCTCGAAAAGATATGGACAGACAAAAGGAGAGGTTGCACGCGGTTATGAAGCTTTTGCCGCATCTGTTTATGAAGCTGCGCATAAGATGGTTTTTGTATCGTTCGATTATGGCGATAAAGAGGTAAGAAACGATTTTTCCATACGAATATACAAAGATCATGAAGTCATCCCGCTTTTTGAAAAAGGTATAGACCTGAAGTCTTTTTTCAAAAAAAGCGATATAACCTATGATGTAAACTTTTCACATCTTATAGATGCCTTCGTCGATGCGGGCTTTGAGCTATATGCGTACAAAACGCAATTACGCGCGCTTGTAGAGTATGGTCTTCCCTATCTCATAGAAAAACTCGCGCAACTTGGCAATCAGAGACTATATTTAAAAGAGATCAACAAAATAAAAACCTTAATCGATCCTACAATTATGGGAGAGCGTTTCAAACTTGTTGAATTTCATAAGAATATTGGTTAGAATAGATCCCATGAAGAGAGTGTTTTTTATCCTGTTGTTGATATTTTCAATCTCAGTTTATGCCGATGACGTCAACGGATGGGGGCCGTTGCATGAAGCCGTCTATGCAAAAGATATGAAAAAAGTGGAAAGCATAGTCGAAAAAAAGGGGTGCGATATAAACGTGCAGTCCAAAGCGGGGATCTCTCCTTTGCACATTGCCGTCAAAACCAGAAATGTGAAAATGGTGGACTATCTGCTTGCTCATGGAGCGGATGTCGATATTCAGGACAATAACGGCTATACTCCTTTACACTATGCCGTCTCTCAGCACAGGGTGAAGATCGTGCGGTCGCTTGTGCATCATGAGGCAGATACGAATCTGGCGAATAACGCCGGTATTACACCTTTGCAGCAGGCGGCATACAGTAACGATTTTGCCATAGCCGACTTTTTGCTTAAAAACGGTGCCGACCCGGAGCTCAAAAGCCTCGAAGGGGTAAATGCGTGTGAACTGGCCTACGTTAAAGGAAACTATGCAATGGCGGATTACCTGAAATCCTTTACTATAGGAGAGTGTGGTATATATGCCGATGATTTGAAAAGAGTGGGGGAACAAAGATGAATGTAACCGTCAATGGCGAAGAGAGAAAGTTTGAAAAAGGTATGACGCTCGAGCAGATAATGAGTGAGCTTGGAGTTGCCGGAAAAGTTATGGCGGCGGCTGTAAATATGCAAGTGGTGAAAAAAGAGGAGTGGGAGAGCTTTTCTCCAAAAGAGGGAGACAGAATAGAGCTTCTACACTTTGTCGGCGGAGGCTGACTCTATTACTGCGACGGCAATGGCGAAGCCACCGTCATGTGCTATTGAAAGTGAAGTGGACCGAATATGAAATTTTTGCATCAGGTACTTTGGCAGGATAAAAGAGGGAGCTCCTTTTTTATTCTTTAAAAGAGTTATATCTTTAAAGCTGAGATCTTTTCCGATACCGGTGCCGAGGGCTTTTGAGACGGCCTCTTTAGCCGCCCAGAAGCCGGCTGCGGTTTTGGATGACTTGACCATCTCGGCTTCGTCTTTGCTAAGATAGCGTAACAGAAACTTTTCTCCATGTTTTTCCAGAGATTTTTCGATCCGATCGATAACTACAATGTCTATTCCTATCATTGAATTACAAATTCCGTAAAGTAGATATGACGTATTTCGCCATCTTCAAGATATTTGTTGATCTGGGCTATGATCTCCTCTTTGAGTTTCTCCTTTCCTTTTGCTGTTGTGATCTCTTCCACAGTCTTGGATGAAAGAATCGAGATAACGATATCGCGAATCAATGGAGTCTTTTTGTCCAGCTCCGCGGTAAGTTCGTCACTGTCCTCTTCCAGATTGATTTTTGCAACCAGATAGCGTCGTCCGTTTTCACTCATCAGATTGACAGTGAACTTGTCCAAAGGATACATTGGGCCTACTGTCATATCGTTTTGTCTGTTTCTGTATTTTCTCTTTTCAACTTTCTCCTGCGTTACCTGGGTTCCGGCATCTTGAGTGTCCCCTGAAAGCATGAGATAGGCGATTACCCCGCCTATGGCCAATACGAGCACAAGTAAAACGACTACGATGATAAGAACGATATTTTTCCCGCCTTTTTTGTTGCCGCTCTCTTTTTCTGGGCTCTCATCTTTTTCTTCTTCAGCCATATCTTCTCCTGAAAACAATTCTATTTTTTATTCTTGGACGCGACAGCGCCAATGTCTGTTTAAACTCTTTTGTATCTTTTATATCGGCCTATAGAGTTGTTGGTTTAGTTGAGCAGTGTATTATACCAAAGAGAATTTTTCCTATTCAGCGCCAATATCCGCTTTTTTCGATAAAATGGCAATAAAAAAGAGCAGGTATGATGTGGATTGAGACCTTCTTTGGATGGATCGGCAGGCCGTTTGTGCAACTTTATGAGTTGATGAACGGTTTCGGACGCTTTATAGAGTTTCAGCTATCACTCATTCCGCTATATTTCAAACGCCCATACCGAATAAGAGAGTTTTTCCAACAGATGGAGAGTATAGGCATAGGGACTCTCGGAGTCATCTTGCTTACAGCTCTGTTTACGGGCATGGTCGAAGCGATACAGCTCTATCACGGGTTCCACCGATTCGGTGCGGAAAACTTTATGGGTTATACAATATTCGTCTCCATTTCAAGAGAGTTGGGTCCGGTATTTGCCGCTTTGATGCTTACTTCGCGCGCTATCAGCGCCATGGCTGCCGAGCTTGGCACGATGCGTGTGACAGAGCAGATAGACGCCATAGAGACGCTGGCTGTGGACTCCAAAAAGTATCTTATAATTCCCCGTATACTTGCCACTACCATTTCGTTGCCATTGTTGGTTATAACTTTCGATTTCATAGGAAACGTAAGTGCATATTTTATCTCTACGAAAGCGCTTGGGGTAAATCCGATAGCCTACCAAAATACTATACAACAGTACCTGGAGTTTGCAGACATTGGTACAGGCGTCTTGAAGGCTTTCGTATTCGGATTTTTAGTCAGTTCTGTAGGAAGCTATCTTGGTTATATAGCCAAAGGCGGAGCGAGAGGCGTGGGCCTGGCCACTACTTCTGCTGTCGTCTACTCTGCCGTTACGATATTCGCCGCAAACTATCTTCTCTCTTCTTTGTTTCTTTTTCTCGACTGGTAGAGGAGTATCAGACGCAGCGGTCTATACCCAGTTTTTTAATGACAGCGTCGAAAAAGGGACCAGACTCTTTGTCATAGTCGTCATGCAACTCTATGGTGACTATACCGCGGCCATCGCTCTCTTTCGTGTCGCTCACTTCGAAACTGCACTCTTTTTTATGGTCAAGTTCATCAAGAGCATCGAAGATCTTTTGCCTCTCTTCTTCCGATCTGTATAGAAGCTCGAGCCTTGCGTAGCGCTCCTCTCTCGAGTGTATTGCGGTAATCGAATCTAATATATCGGGCATTTGAAGCTTTCTTTTTGTAAAATGTTGGCGTGATTATAGCAAAAGGATACCGATGAGCATGCTTTTTGACCCCAAATCCCATTTCAATCTCGCAAATCTTTTTACGATGGTAAACATAACCTGCGGGCTGGCTGCAACCTACCTCATTACGCAAAACAACTTCTTTTTAGCCATCATATTCGCAT
Organism: Hydrogenimonas sp.; assembly: GCA_015484905.1. Classification (GTDB taxonomy): domain Bacteria; phylum Campylobacterota; class Campylobacteria; order Campylobacterales; family Hydrogenimonadaceae; genus Hydrogenimonas. The sequence continues at coordinate 36,756 of WFUN01000082.1, forward strand.
GGATTGGCGGTGCATTCGACATCTTTGACGGAAAGATAGCAAGAAAATTCAAACTCTCCAACGAGTTCGGCATACAGTTAGACTCGTTCGCGGACTTTCTCTCTTTCGTTCTTGTACCGGTCTTTTTGATCTTTCAGGCTGTCTACACCCATTTGGAGGGCTTCTGGTTCTTCGTAGCGGCCGCGGTAAGCATCTACTACGTCATAAGTGGCCTTAGACGGCTTATAGAGTTCAACATAAACGCCGAAGCGGGGGAGGTGGGAAAGTTTTTCGTAGGAGTTCCCACGCCACTTGGAGGCATACTTCTGTGGTTCGTCTATCTGGGCTACACATACCACCTGCTGCCGGCACAGCTTGTCGTGCTTTTTATGGTCATCATCGGCTGGCTGCTCAACTCCAGAGTGAAGGTGCCGCATCCGTAAATATTGACAATAGTAAAAAATGAAAAGTTTATGCGGAAATAACCAGCGGCATGGGGTTATCTGGAACTTTTTGTGTTACTATTCAAAATCCAGAATCAAAGAGACCAGTGCCTCTACTTCTACCATCTCACTCTCTCTCAAAGATGCGATCTTTTCCGGCACTATGCGCCTTGAGTCGATGGCGCGTATCTGATCGCATAGCAGGTCCGAATCGCTTTTTAGTTTTGCGCGTTTTTCAATGCGCATACGCAGGGGGTACGCATCGTCTATCAGGTTGGTAGTCAAAGGCACTACGATAACCGTTGTATGGCCTACCTCGTTCAGCAGATCGCTCTGTAGTATCAAAACCGGGCGTACTTTGCCGGGCTCCGCACCTCTTGCAGGATTTAGTCTGGCAAGATATATCCCGCCTCTTTCAAACATTTTCGAGCCCGTCATTTAATATGTCTTCAAAAAGCTCCATTGTCTCACGGTTGCTTTCTCTAACACGCATCGAAGCGGCTTTGAACCGCTCTTTGAGTTTTTTGCGACGAATATAACGCTCATACTCCGTCACAGAACGGCGTATAAGTTCGCTCTTGGTAAGATGCAGCTCTTTTGCCAGTTCTGTAAGCTTGTCGAAAAAAGAGTCATCCGTTTTCAATGTTACAGTTTTCATGACTATCCTTTATGTCTTTGGTATTACCATTTTACTTAATAGGAGAATTTTTGTCAAAGAGCTGTATTAGTCCATAACATATGGCACTCATCATAATTTTTCAGAAGATATTGTACAGGAGAATTCATTTGAAGAGAGTGATGAGGGATGATAGTATTGTAATCTATCAGCCAATCAGCCATTTTTTGATTGAAGAGTTCGATATCGGTAAAT
>WFUN01000083.1 GCA_015484905.1 Hydrogenimonas sp.
GTATTGGTCCATAACATATGACACCCTGTGTAGTATTTGGTGTATATTTTGTGTCGGAATCAAAGCCGGCAAAACTTGTATGTTTGGCCTGCTCAATCAACCAAAGACGAGTTTCGAGGCAACCGAAACGGCGGCACTTTCGCTTCGCAGAACAAGAGGAGTATCCAGTCCGTAAACCGTCAGATTTTCAAAAAACTTTCTCTCTTTCTCACAAAATCCGCCTTCGCATCCGATGAGAATCGAGTCCACTTTTGTTTCACAGGCAAGCGGTGTACCTCCAAAATCGAGAACGGCGCTGTGGGGATATTTAAAAAAATACTCTTCTGTCGATTCAAAAAACTCGAGCTCCAAAAGCCTGCTTCGCCCACACTGCTGACTGGAATTTATCAAAATCCGATGCAGGCGTTTTGTATCTACTCTGAAATTTTTCTGACTTCTGGCACAGTAGACGAGTGACAGTTTCGAAACGCCAAGTTCATTGAGTGTCGGAAGAGTTTTTTCAACGGTTCTTGGGTCAACGATGCACCAACCTATATGAAGGTACCTTTCAGCCATCACTATGCGCTCCTCTTTTCGTACAAGTTCCAATCCAGCCTCTTTTTTGGAGAGGGAGTCTATGCGATAAAAACTGATGTAGTCATCTTGAAGATTGCGCATGGCCACGATATCGCCTCTTCTGTAACGACGGACTTTGAAAAGATATCGGTACGATTCTCCTTCTACAGCGAGTGCAGGCAACCCGGCATCGGGATGATATAGAAACTGCATCCCCAATTCTCACGGAAGATGTGGAGCCAGGCCAGCCACCATAAGTAGCCACAGAAGCTCCAAAATATAATAGCGAAGTACTCTTTTTCGAAACTTCACAAAACATTCGCTTTCCGGTTTTGCGCGTTTGAGATCAAAATGCCGCCTCGTTTCGAGAGTAATCAGAGCCACCGTTGCCGCTATCATCGCTATGATTTTAACAGTGAATCCCGTCTGTACAGCCGCCATGAAAATCATACCCGTAAACACTACGATACTCAATACTGCCGACCATGCGGTTGCCTGTATCCTTAGATATTTTCTAAGCTTTAAGTCGTTTTTTTGTGTTAAAACCACGATGATATTTGTCAAGATCAAAAGCGCTAACGCCGCTACAGAAACTATATGTATCTCAAATGCCATCTTTTCCATAAGAATGATTGTACTATAATCGCAATAAAAACCGGCTCTGTAATAGACTAATATGAAACTCATCCGGAAAGAAAGGTAGCATATGGTATCCATAATGGAGGCCCTGGAGCTGATTCATTCCAGCGTTGAAGCGGTCCATACGGAAATTTTGCCTATAGAATCGGCACTTGACGGCATCTGCGCCGAAAACATATACGCCCGATTCGATCTTCCCCGTTTCGATAATTCGGCAATGGATGGATATGCCGTGACAATGGCCGATGCGGGAGGCATCATAGTACCGCAGCCGACAATTTTTGCAGGAGACGAAAGTGGCATCAAAGTCACAAAGGGGCACGGCGCCAAAATTATGACCGGGGCCGTTGTTCCGGATGGTGCCGATGCAGTTATTCCTGTAGAAAACACAATAAAAGAGGAGAGCGGCGTACGATTGCCTGAAACGATAAGAAAGGGGGCAAATATCAGAAAAAAAGGTGAAGACATCTCCGAGGGAGAAAAGATTATAGAAGCTGGAGACAGGATAGACGCTTATGCGATTACCCAGCTCGTCAGTCAGGGAATTACGCATATTAGAGTCTATCGAAAGCCGGTAGTGAGTGTATTTGCCACAGGCCATGAGCTCAGAATGCATTACGAATCGATCAAACCTCATCAGATTTACAACTCCAATGCTCCTACTTTCATAGCCAGAGCCCGCGAACTTGGATGTGAAACCTGTTTCACCGGAACAACCGCAGATACGATGGAGTCTATAAAAAATCAGATAACATCCTCTTTGAACAGTGATCTTATTATCACCAGCGGAGGAGTCAGCGTAGGAGATGCCGACTTTACAAAAGAGGCTTTCAAAGAGTTGGGAATGGAGATACTTTTTGAAAAAGTGAATATCAAACCGGGAAAACCGACTACTGTCGGACGAATCGGAAGAACATGGATTATCAATCTTCCGGGAAATCCATCGGCTGCCGCTGTCAATTTCGAAATCTTCGCAAATTCGATAATACGTCGCCTCAGAGGGGTAAACAGACCATACATCTCTCCAATCAAAACCGTATGCAAAAACGATATCGATCTGAAGCCAGGCAAATTTACTGTTTTGATGGGAACATTTGACGGAATCGCATTCGAGGTTTTGCCAAAGCAGGGTCCAGGCATGATAAGCCCCTTGAAAAAAGCGGACGGTCTGATCATTACTACTCCACGCACAGCATCGATTCCGGCAGGTTCCAGCGTAAGAATGATCCCCCTGCACAATACTTTCGGCGCTGCAGAAACGGTTGAGCTTTTTACCTCATCTTAGATATATATTCGGCAAGCGCGTCTATCTGATCTCTATCGAGCGACAAGACCTGGCTTTGCATAAGCTTTTTCATCGCACCGCCGTATGATCCATTTTTGTAACCTTCAAGTTTCCTGATTAAAATCGCTTTTTCCTGACCTGCGAGAGGATCACTTTTCCCAAGCGCACGTTTCTCTCCCTCCATTCCGTGACAACCGGAACATTTCGACTTGTAGAGCGACTCTGCATCTACCGTTTTGGTTCCAAAAGAGGCGCCGTTTGCGACTTCGACTGCCGGAATGTTTTCGCCTTCTGCTTTTTGAGTAATCTCAAAGACCTTCTTTTCGGCCTCTTTTGCGGTTTTTGAAACCTCCCTGTCGATATCGCTTACAGGCTCCTTTATACCACTCTCTCCAGCTGTAATTTTTTTGGGCTCTTCGGACTCGATACCGTTTTTCGATGAATCTGCAAAACTCCGTGTTTTAACCGCACTCGCCGTTGTATTTCGATCTATTCCGCTCTCTTTTTTTTCGCAACCACCAAAAAAGAGCATTGATGCGACTGCCACAAAGAAAATAAGCACAACTTTCATTTCATTCTCCTTTAAACTCTTTTTGCGTAGCACTCTATCGTATTCCCATGCCGCTTAAAATAAGCTTCAACTATTTTTAATAACTAATAACCGGCTAACAGTGTACTACAAAGTATGGGGGTTGACGAATCTCTTTCCCTCCATAAGCTCTTCGAACATTCTGGGATTTTGCCACTCCTCCTTGATGCGGTCGGAAAATTTTATACGTCTTAAGTCTATAGATCCAAGTTCGCTGCTGTATGCATCCATCCTGTCTGCTTCGGCATATCCTGTTTCTGTTTCATGAACAACTACACGATCGAGCGTTACGCCAAACTCTTCGTTTACCATCTCTGTCTGTTTCAAAACTCTGTCTATAAGAAGAAAAAAAACCCTTGCATACTGTTCCGCCGAAGGGTTTACAGGCAGCTGTACCCAACGCTCACTCCACCGCTTCATATCTTTCAGATACTCCGGGTCATCATTTTCCCAAAGCGTTATGGAGTGATCGAAGGAGTCGATAAACGCTTTTATGACCCCTTTTGTAAAACCGAAATCATAAACCATCTGCCCACGATCGAGTCTTACGGAAGAGAAAATCAGTTCAGCTTTGTAAGAGTGTCCATGAATACTCCGGCTACATCTTCTGGTCGCACATCCACGCACTACATGTGCATTCTCGAACCTGAACATCTTTCGTATCTTCATCGCTTCTCCTCTCTGTTCCATAGTCTTACATGCAGTCTGTCGCTATAGCGATAACCGTGGGATATACAGAATTTGGCAACGGCCGGAGCATTTTTTCGCAACTCCTCTTCACTGCCTCCAAGCGGCATACAGTATATTTCGTTGTCGTATCCTTCACATATTTCGGCAATCTGTTTCGCTCCATCTTTTTGCACAAGTTCTCGATCGAGCGTAAATTTAAAAAAAGAGTTTTTAGTCATGGTAGCTATAGCTTCTATAGCTTTTGGTACGACTCTTCTGTTCTTTTGTTCACCACTGCAGGAGAGTTTTACAGCCATTGCAAACGTTATCTCTTTGTAGATTTCATATCTTTTCAAAGGAGGGGCTATCGTAGCGTTTGTTTCGATAGTAATCCTGTGACCCCTTTCCGCCAGTAGCTCCAGCATACTGCAAAAAAGAGAGTTATCAGCATATATCATCGGCTCTCCACCGGTTATCACAATGTCGGGAAGATAGGAAATACGGTTTTCATACTTCCTTACAATCCTCTCAAGCTCGGATATATCGGCAACAGAATGCCAGCTTCTGCGATACAGATTCGAATATACTGCCCGCAAGGTGTCGCAACCGTAAATTTTTTTTTCTTCCAATTCATAGCTTCCAAAACCAGGGCACCGCAGGTTGCAACCTCCGAAGCGTAAAAAAACTGATGGCACTCCGGCATATTTGCCTTCTCCCTGAATAGAAAAAAAGTGCTCTACAAGATAGAGCTTTTCACCGCTCTTTTCGACCATTGTGTCCTATCCACCGGTCTCATAAAAGGCCCTTGCAGACTCCTCGGCACCATCTTCGCTCCATCGGTTCTTTTCAGGTTTGTTTCTAAGCACCTGACGCAATATCTCCGTCGCCTTTGCTATATCTCCCGCCTTCACAGCCTCACGAATACTCATGGCTTCATCAAAATAGAGACAGGGAATAAGATATCCTTCCGCTGTTAGACGTATCCGGTTGCAGCTTTCACAAAAATCGTGCTTGTGAGGATCGATTATTCCAAACTTGTAACCATCGTCCGTAATGTAGTTGAATGCGGGGTTGCTTCCTTCACGTCCTACTTTTCTAATCGAGTATTTCTCTTTTATTTTCGATAAAATCTCCTTGCCATTGAGCCCTTTCAGCCCTGCCTTGGCGTATATGTTTTCCATGTATTCGATATACCGGATCCTCATACCCCGCTTTTTCGCATACTCCATTACATCAACTATCTCATCGTCATTTACCCCTTTTAGAGGAACCATATTCACCTTTACAAAAAGACCGACTTCCAAAGCCTTTTCTACACCATCAAGGACTCTGCCAAGCACATCTTTTTTGGCAATCTTTGCCGCTATCTCCGGTTTCAGTGAGTCAATTGAGACGTTTATCCTTTTCAATCCGGCCTTTTTCAATTTAGTAGCAGTATCTTCAAGCAGATAGCCATTTGTAGTGAGCGCCAGGTCCAGTCCGCTTTTATGTTCGTTTATCATACCTATGAACCGGTCCAGATCTTCTCTTAACAACGGTTCTCCGCCGGTTATACGTATTTTGTCTATACCTTCATCGATAGCGACCTTGACAAACTCAAACAGCTCTTCAAAGCTCAAAAGATTCTCTCTCGGGACCCAGGAAAACGGCTTCTCCGGCATACAGTACTGACATCTGAAGTTGCATCGTTCGGTCACAGAAATTCTTAAATAGTTGACCTTTCGTCCATATCCGTCTATTAACATGCATTACTCTTTAAAAAAAATTTGTCCGATTCAGATCCTGTTATATCTGCGGAAATATACAAATGAACCGTTATGATATGAAGCCGGAAAATATCACAGGCAAATTATCAGCTGTAATTCTACTCTAAAAAATTTGAATATAGGGGAAAAGGGGGATATGTCCGCAAAAAAGTTTGCGGACTCGAGGAAAGAGAGGCTTAATGCAGCTCTTTCCATATGCTCTGTTTCCACAGATATGCCAGGAAGGCGAAAACAAACAGATAGAACATCACAATCAGACCCACCCTGTTTCGCTCCTCTCGTTTGGTATCGCCAGAGTCTTCAAGATACTCTATTATTTTGGCTGCGGCATGTGCATTTACACCAACACGTGGCATGGAAGTTCCGGGCAGTAACTCCTGGGGATCCTCCATAAAAGTCTTTATATAGTGTTCTCCGCGGGAGCGGATATACAT
>WFUN01000084.1 GCA_015484905.1 Hydrogenimonas sp.
CCTTGTCGACTAACTGCAAAGTTTTTTCAAAAAACTCTACAAAAAAAATCACTCAAAGGTTGTTACTTATCTCTTACTCGGTTGTCAAAGATCTCGTCTTTTTTAACGCCATCAAACTTCTCGCATAGCCCTCAACCCTGAGGCCTTCCTGTTTGTGGACGGGAATTATAGCACCATGACTACTGTTTGTCAAGAAAATTTTGAATATTTGGGGAAAATTTTGAAATACTTTTAATTAAAGATAAATTTCAGTTTTACGTAGTGGAGTTTTTCAGGGTTATAATTGAATATATGTATCTGTTTCTGTTATTACCGCACCAACCAATAGAGTGAAAGTTTTGATGCAGTGACTTCGTTTATAATCGAGGCGGATTTTTGAAGAGCTCGCCAAAGCGAATTCAAGAAAATCCAACGCGGAGTACGGGCAAAAGCATTGCACCTACGGAAAAAACAAAATTCTACTGAATAGGCATAAAGAGTTTGAAAATAGACGAAAAGATGTTAATGAACAGATTTTCCAGCGAAAGGCAAAAGCGCACTGCCCCACGTCAGACCGCCGCCAAACGCATCAAGAAGCATTGTGTCTCCATATTGTAATCTGCCGCTTTCCCATATATCGTTCATAGCCATTGGTATTGAAGCTGAAGATGTGTTACCATATTTTTCTACAGTAAGAACAACTTGGTCTTGTGAAAGTTTCAAAGCGTCTCCCACGGCTTTGATAATCCTGTAGTTGGCCTGATGGGGGATGAAGTGATCTATGTCATTTGCAGAAATTTCGTTATCGTTCAGAATATTGATCACATCGCTTGTCAGTGTGCGCACGGCAATTTTGAAAGTCTCATTTCCCTTCATTTTCATTGAACACAACTTTTCTTGCAACACTTTTTCTGAACAAGGATTTTTCACTCCACATCCAGGAGTCATAAGAAGATCGCCATAATTTCCATCAGCTGAAACATGAATATCAGTTATCGCTTCCGACTCTTCTTCTGTCGCACTTATTACAGCCGCACCGGCGCCATCTCCAAAAAGAACACAGGTAGTTCTGTCGCTGTAATCCACGATAGCGCTCAGCTTTTCAGTTCCTATAATAAGAATATTTTTTTTCATGCCAGATTCTATAAACGCCTTGGCAATGGCCAATGCATATATGAATCCTGTACACGCTGCAGAAATATCGAACGCTGTAACATTGGTTCTTCCCAATTTGGATGCAATCACACATGCGGTTGAAGGCATGCAGAAATAGTCAGGTGAAATCGTCGCACAGATGATCATATCTATATCGTTAATTTTCAACCCGGCACGGTGAATTGCAATTTTTGCTGCTTCAACACCCATATCGCTGGTCAATTCATTTTTCGCCGCAATTCGCCGTTCTTTGATCCCTGTACGTTTCGATATCCATTCATCTGTAGTATCCACAAGAGATTCGAAATCTTTGTTCGTCATAACTTTTTGGGGAACATATGCACCAATTGACTTTAACGCGGCTTTCATCATTCTACCTTAAATTATGCATTGATCGCTTCGAGGCGTTCTCTGATCGCCTTGTTGACATCCGTTTCAACAAACCTTATTGCCTGGAACATTGCATTTTTTATAGCTTTTGGGTTGCTCTTGCCATGACTTATTATTGTACAACCTTTGACTCCAAGAAGTGGAGCGCCACCATACTCCGCATAATCGGTCTGTTTTTTCAGTTTTCTGAACACACGTTTCATCAGTATCGCACCGGCAATCGCGACAGGAGAGTGTTTAATCTCAGATTTCAGATAGTGACTTATCGTATCTGCCACCCCTTCACTCGCCTTTAGAAGTACATTACCGACAAATCCATCGCACACTACCACATCGACAGACCCGTTAAAAATATCTCCACCTTCGACATTACCGACAAAACTGTCCAATTGACTTATAAGAGGGTACGCCGCTTTGGTTACCTCATTTCCTTTGGAAGGCTCTTCGCCATTGGATAAAAGCCCAACCTTCGCTTTTGAACATCCCAAAACTTTATTGGCGTAAGCGTCGCCCATAACGGCGAATTGAAACAGGTTTTCCGCATCACAATCAACATTTGCTCCAACATCGAGCACCACTGTCATTTTACCGGTAGTGGATGTGGGCATGAACGTAGCGATAGCCGGTCTTGAGATCCCTTTAATACGTCCTATCCGCAAGGTTGCAAGACTCATCGTAGCACCGCTGTGGCCGGCTGAAACCACGGCATCCGCTTTTCCGTTACGTACGAGGTCTACTGCAACATATATGGAAGAATTTCTTCTTTTTAGCGCATCTGTAGCGTGCTCATGCATCGATATGACATCATTGCAATGAATTATTTCAACTCGATTTTTGAATTTCGGTGGGATCAGCGGAGCTATTTTTTGTTCGTCTCCTACAAAAATGGGAAGATATTCTTTTTTTTTCAGAGCGAAAATGGCTCCTTCCACAATAGGATAGTGACCGAAGTCTCCACCCATTGCATCAATGGCAACTCTAACCATCTATGCTCTGTATTCACCTGTGAATTTATTCATTCTATGCGGCATTCGCCACGTTCCGTCTTTATCCTTAACCGGTCGTGCCAGCGTCAATTTGTAATGTGTTCTTCTTTTTGCCGCACGGGTCTTACTATTGCGTCTTTTTGGTACTGCCATTTTTTCTCCTTCACTCGATTTATTTTTCCAATATATTACAACCGCTGCTTTAGTCGGTTATCAAATTTCCATTTCAAAATCTTCTTTATCTTTACAGTTGGGGCATAAGTGATATTCACTCTGTATGGACGCAATCTCGCTTTTACATATATATTCAAAATCTACAATTCCGTCGGAGCATTCTACCATATCCAGAGACTCTTCCACCTTAACCGGCCGATCTACAGCCTCTATCGTAAACGACTCATCTACAGGGGCTGTAAAGATTTCTCCACAGCGGTCACACACAAATTCGGCTTCCCCTTTCAACTCTCCTTGAATGGTTACCAAACTCTTCCCACTTCGCCAGAAAGTACCGAAGCACTCTATTGCATTATTTTTCAGTTTAAAAGATTTTGGTGATTCATGTACTTTTCTGAATGGAATCTGCATATGGATTATATCAGTGAATCTCTCTTTTGGCAAAGAAGAAAGAGATTTCAATCCGGGCATTCTCTAAGCTGTCGCTTCCATGTACAGCATTGGCATCGATACTTTCTGCAAAATCGGCGCGTATTGTACCCGGTGTCGCCTCTTTCGGATCTGTAGCTCCCATGAGTTCCCGATTTTTCGCCACAGCATTTTCACCTTCCAGAACCATTGCCACAATCGGACCACTTGTCATAAATTCTACCAGCTCTCCAAAGAACGGCCGTTCTTTATGAACTGCATAAAAATCGCCTGCTTCTTTTTCGCTAAGTTGCAGTTTTTTCATTGCCGCTATACGAAGACCATTACTCTCAAACCGATCAATGATCTTGCCAATAACACCCTTTTTCACTGCATCTGGTTTAATTATAGAAAGCGTCTGTTCCATGTCAATTCCTCAAGATTTATAAAATGGGGGGAATTATACATGAAGTTAGTTTAAGATTCTTTAAAAGAATAGAAGCAAAGAAGTAGAGTTCCGGCAAAATTTGTCGAAACCCTAAATATTGTTTTACTCAACGACAGGCTGATGCTCTGTACGCGCCTCTTCGGATATATCATCACGACATGTTGCACCTTCTGCACATACATCCCAAACTATACATCCTTCAGTCGGACAAGCGGTGGCACACGCAGGTTCATCATGATATCCTACACATTCAACACATTTATCGGCATATACATAATAGATCTCTTCTCCTGTTGGATTATCTTCATCATCTACGATCGCTTCTACCGGACACTCGTCGATACAAGCGCCGCAGTTAATACAGGTATCTGTAATCAATACAGCCATTCCCAGCTCCTTTTTTCAAATTTAATCACTCGTACTATAACACAACAATTTTAAAAAGTATTTAAACGCCAAACTTACAGTCCAAGACTCCTTCTAATATCTTCCGCTTTATCCGTTTTTTCCCAGGTAAATTCAGGAAGCTCTCGTCCAAAATGCCCGTATGCAGCTGTCCGCTTATAAATTGGACGCAACAAATCGAGTGATTCGATTATCCCTTTCGGGGTTAAATCGAACAACTCCTGAATAGTCATTTCGATCTGTTTTTCATCCACTTTCCCCGTTCCGTGAGTATCTACCATAATTGAGACCGGCTCGACAACACCTATCGCATAGGCGATCTGTATTGTTACCTTTTCACAGACTCCTGCTGCAACAAGATTTTTGGCAACATAACGGGCGGCATACGCTCCGCTGCGATCCACTTTTGTCGGATCTTTTCCGCTGAATGCTCCCCCACCGTGAGGACAACTGCCGCCATACGTATCGACTATGATCTTCCTGCCGGTCAAACCGGCATCTCCCTGAGGACCACCGATCACGAAGCGCCCTGTCGGATTAATATGGTATGTTATATTGTCATCTATCAGTTCTTTCGGAATTATCTTGTAAATCAACTCTTCGATAACCGCATTTTTAAGCTTTTCATGAGAAACATCAGGGTCGTGCTGGGTGGATATTACGATTGTTTTGACGCTTTTCGGCTTTCCATCGACATATTCCACCGTCACCTGAGCCTTTCCGTCCGGTCTTAAAAAAGGAAGTGTTCCATCCTTTCTGGCCTTGGCAAGACCTTCTGTCAACTGGTGGGCAAGATATATTGGAAGAGGCATCAATGTGGGTGTCTCCATGCACGCATATCCGAACATAAGCCCTTGGTCACCGGCACCTATCGCACCGCCACTCTGATCGACTCCCTGATTGATATCGGGAGATTGTTCACCGACTCCGTTCAATACTCCGGCCGATCTATAATCAAATCCATAAAGAGCATCCGTATAACCAATCTGTCGAACTACCTCTCTTGCAATATCCTGCATTGGCGCATAGGTTTTTGTCTTCAGCTCACCGGCAATAACGCAAAAACCATTGGAAAGCATTGTTTCGCACGCTACTCTGGCATTTGGATCACGCTCTATGATATAGTCCAGAATCGCGTCACTTATCTGGTCAGCCATTTTGTCAGGGTGGCCTTCCGTGACTGACTCCGAAGTAAAGAGATAGCTTCTATACACATAAATCCTTTTGTCAAGTTTTTTACGAATTTCAAGAGATTATATCCAAATATTTGTAAAATATTAATGTGAACAAATTATCTCTATTTTTATTCAGCTGTGATATAATTTTTTTTCAAAAAATATTATCAAAGGAGAATATATCATGCTCGTAACAAGAAAGGCACCTGATTTTACCGCCAATGCGGTACTGGGGAACAATGAGATAGTCGACAATTTCAATCTCTACGAAAATTTTGGAGAAAAAGGCACCGTTCTTTTTTTCTATCCTCTCGATTTTACATTTGTATGTCCATCTGAAATCATCGCTTTCGATCACAGACTGGATGAGTTCACGAGTCGTGGTATAAATGTAATAGGCTGTTCGGTAGACTCCCATTTCACCCATCTTGCATGGAAAAACACTCCCATAGACAAAGGTGGCATAGGTCAGGTTCGCTATCCTCTGGTTGCCGATCTTACCAAAGATATCGCACGTGATTATGACGTACTTTTGGATGGCGGCGTAGCTCTGCGCGGCTCTTTTCTTATCGACACAGATGGAACCATACGACATGCAGTTATCAATGACCTTCCACTCGGACGAAATATCGATGAAATGATCCGAATGATTGATGCCATGCTCTTTACAAATGAGCACGGAGAAGTCTGTCCTGCCGGATGGCATAAAGGCGAAGAAGGTATGAAGGCCGATCCCAACGGTGTGGCAGAGTATCTATCCAAACATGCCGATGAGCTCTGATTTTTAAAATCAGGATATTTCATGAGAGCTTTGCTCTCATGAGTCCAATACCGGCAAATTTTTTCAATACATAATTGTCTACACCATATCCGGTCCAGGTTATGCAAAACAAGACCGTTTCTATCAACAAATGCTATTTCGTTTTTTTCAATATGTTCCGGATCTTTTCCACCAGCTGACTCGGAAGCAATCCCAGCGACTCTTCCACTCTTTTTGTATCGCCGTGAGGAATAAAGATATCCTCATATTCAAATGAATGGATTTCAATCTTTTCAAGTATTCCAGCCATCAATGCTTCCATCACAGCGGATGCTACGCCTCCCGCTTTGACACTGTCACTGAATACAAACCAATGCTCAAATTTTTCGGCAGCTTTTTCAAGAAGTGCGGAATCGATTGGTTTTACAAAACGCAAATCCAAAACTGCCGCTCTTACACCCTCTTTTTTCAAAAGATCGGCTACAGCTACGGCTCGCCCTACGCCATTGCCATAACCCAATAATAAAATTTCTCCCTCTTCTTCGAGGTATTCAGCTCTGCCAAGCTCAAAACCGGTTGCTTTATACCTCCCATCTTCCAGCATCATGGAGCCACGGGGATATCTGAATGCACACGGTCCTTCAAAAGCAGCCGCATACTCTATCGCCAGCTCAAGTGTGGAATTGTCTCTGGGAGCAAAAACCGTCATATTCGGGACAATGCGTAAAAACCCTATATCGAATACACCCTGGTGCGTCTCGCCGTCCTCTCCTACGATTCCGGCTCTGTCTATGGCAAACGAAACTGGTACATCCATGAGCGCAATATCGTGCACAATCTGGTCAAAACCGCGCTGTAAAAAGGTGGAATATATAGCCACGAACGGCTTAAACCCTTCTTTGGCCAAAGGGCCCATGGACGTTACAGCATGCTGCTCTGCAATACCTACATCCCAGAATCGGCCCGGGAACTTCTCTATCAAAAGTTTCATTCCTGTACCACTGGGCATGGCTGCCGTAACTCCTACTATCTTCTCGTTTTTTCGTGCAAGTTCACACAACTTTTCTCCAAAAACCTGGGTAGCACTTCTTGCTCCTCTTTTTTTCAGACTCTCTCCACTCTCCTTGTCGAAAGGGCCGACGCCATGCCAATGCTCATAATATCCTTCTGCTATTTTGTACCCTTTTCCCTTGATCGTCTGAGCATGAACGATTACCGGTTTATGCATCTCTTTTGCCGTTTTGAGGGTCTCTACAAGCTGTCTTATATCATGGCCGTCGACTGGACCAATATATTCCAACCCCATCTCTTCGAAAAGAATTCCAGGGGTAATCATTCGTATTCCCTCTTCCATCCGTTTTGCCATATAGGCAGCAGAGTCCGGAAAATGTTCAAGCATTTTTTCTGTTTTTTCTTTAAACTTCTGATAAAAAGGGCTCGCCATTGCATGAGAAAGTATCCTGCTTATGGCTCCAATGGGTTTGGCAATACTCATTTCATTGTCATTGAGAATAATTACAGCCGGATATTTTCTATCTCCAAGTTCGTTAAGAGCTTCATACACCATTCCCGCACTCATGGCTCCATCGCCAATCAGAACCACAGGAATACGTCTTCCTTCTTCGCCTCTGAGTCTGATCGCCTTTGCCGCACCTACTGCAAGAGAAACCGATGTGGAACTGTGTCCGGCTACATAATAGTCATAAGAAGATTCCGATGGCTTGGTATAACCGCTAATTCCGCCAAACTGCCGAAGCGATTCAAAAGCGTCCCACCGATCCGTAAGTAGCTTGTGCGCGTAAGCCTGGTGGCTGACATCAAATATAAAAGGATCTTTATTGACATCAAAAACATAGTGCATCGCGACAATCAAATCGGTAGCGCCCAAAGTACTGCTTAAATGGCCACCACGTTGACTGACAACATCGAGAATGCGTCTTCGGATATCATCTGATAGCGTTTCAAGCTCCGATATATTCATATGTCTGATATTCTTCATTTAACCCCTTGCTCAACAGGCCCAAAGACCGCTTCTTTGATTCTCTCGAACCGATGCATTATTTCACCATCGATATTTCCGATATCGCTGAGTATGACAACACCTCCAGCCCTTACAGCCGGATCTGCGATAATTTCAACATTTTTTGCACTACCTTGCAAGTGCTCCATTATGTATTCATAATCATCAGGATTAACTTTCAATGAAATTTTTGCGGCTTCTTTTACTTCGGTTAGCAGAAGTTTTGCAAGCCTCAGCGCTATCTCTTTTGATTCATTTTGGACCTCTTTGGCAATAACCTGTCTCGCTAAATCCAGAGCAGTCTCTATCAGCTCCTCTTCGATAGTGTCTACTTTTTTGAGAAACAAATCTTTGCTCTGTTGAAGAGCCTCTATTGTGGCAACCAACCGACTTTTTTGCTCCTCGATCCTCTTTTCCATCTGCTCAAGGCATCTTTTTTCACCAACCTCCCTACCCTCTTCGAAAGCAGACAGTTTCACCTCTTCCAGGCGTTTCTCGAACTCTTCTTGCTGTTTTTCAAGCTGCATTTGCATCTTTACGAGGTTTGTGGAGAGCTCATCCGCTTTTTTCAACATCTGCATCATCACCTCGTCTTTTTCCTCATTCGTCTCTTGCGACAGAGCAGGCTCCACATTTTCCTGCGGTTTCTCTTCCGGATACTCTTTCTCTTTGCAAGAAAATCCGTTCTCTTCTTTTTTGTCATAGGACAATATTTTGAAATGATACTTCTGAATCACGTGACCCCTGGTTTTGTCTGGTGGTATGACAGTCTCCATGCTACTCTATCATCTCCTCTGCTTCACCTATACTGACAACACCCTCTTCTGCCAGTTTCTGGACGATTTCTACGATTTTTCTCTGAGCGGCCTCTACTTCTTTGACTTTGACCGCTCCCATAAACTGCATCTCCTCTTCGAAAGTGTCGCGCGCACGTTGCGACATATTCGACATGAAACGCTCTTTTAACTCTTCCGGCGAACTCTTAAGCGCAAGCATAAGATCTTTTTTATCGACAGCTTTGAGTATTTCTCGAATCGCATTGTTGTCGAGATTGATGATATCTTCAAAGGTGAACATCATCTCTTTTATTGCGCTTGCAAGCTGCTCATCGAGTTGTTCAATCTGAACCAGTGTCGACTTTGCAGCTTTCTGACCAAGACGATTGAATATATCGGCAACTGCCCTGGGACCACCAACCTCCACTTTATAACTGGCCAAAGATTCGAGTTTATTCTCCAAAACGGTAGAGACGCGTTTTATAATCTGGGGCGATATGTCTCCAAGATTCGCCATTCGCATCGCTATTTCTGCCCTGAGATCGTTTTTGAAAAAACTCAAAACATTTGCGGCATCACCTGAATCCATGTGAGCGAGAATAAGTGCGATCGTTTGAGGATGCTCATTGACAATGAAATCTGCCAATTGTTGGGGCTTGATTTTTGAAAGAAAACTGAAATTTTGACTGCTCTGCATAGATTTGGAGAGACGGTCAATGATTTTTTTAGCCTCGTTGGCGCCCAACGCTTTATAAAGAATCTCTTTTGCGTATTCAAGCCCCCCGCTGCTGAGATACTGGTTGGACTGCATAATGGCATGAAACTCTTCCAAGATAGCCACGGCGACAGGGCGATCGATTGTCTTTGCCATTGCGATAAACTTTGATATTTCAGTGATAGCTTCAACGTCAAGACGGGCAAAAACATTTGTAGTAACCTCTTCGCCAAGCTGTATCAACAATATGGCGATCTTTTCCGCCATAGACAGCTCTTCAAGTTGCGCCTGCTGCTGAGGTGTCAGTCGTACACTCACGAACTCTCCTTTTTGGTTTTTGCAGAAGCACTCTGTTCAAGCTCGCTTTCATCGCGTATGAGAGCGTTTATAAGCGCTGCAAACTCCTCCGTTCTATCCTCCGCCATCTCTTTTACCTTCTCAAGTAATATATCATATTTGAGCTCATCTTCACTGAACTCTTCGGTCAAGCCAAGCTGCTGCTCCACTTTCTTTCTCATTTCCGTAAATTTTTCCGTCAATGACTCATGCTCCTCCTCTTCCAGGCTAAGTACAGTCTCTCCTTCAGCCTTTTCTTCTATAGGAATCTCCATCATGCGTTTACTGAAAGGAACGATAACTTTTTTATAAAATATAAACAATACGACAGCAAGCAGGAGATATTTAAGCAGAGGAACAATCGGTTCGATATAAGAATAAAAGGTTGATAGGGTCGATTTGTATACATTTGGCTCCATTTGTCGCGCAACTGCCTCGAATTTGAAATTCGAAACACTCACTTCATCTCCACGCTGTGCATCAAAGCCTATCGCCTGTTTAACCAGCGAAGCGATCTTTTCCAGCTCCTTTTGCGTTCTCGGTACATAATCCATCCCTCCCTCTTTGGAGGGTTTGTATTTTCCATCTACCACAACGGCAGCTGTGATGCGACGGATTGAAGCAAATGGCCCTTTTATGTTTGAAACCGTTTTGGATACTTCGTAGTTTGTAGTGGTGGTAGATTTCTGGTATTTTTGTCTTTTGGAAGCCGGCTCTATGCCCTGAACCGGGCCGATATTGCTTACAGCCCCAGGAACCCCTCCCGTCTGCTCCGAAAGCACACCCTCTCTCTTCTCTTCCAGACTCTGTTCACTTCTTACAACATTTTCAGGATCGTATCGCTCCTCGACACTGTTTCTTTGCGCAAAATCAAAATCGATCGCAACTTTCGCAACAACCCTCTCTTTCGATCCTATAAACGGGGCCAGAATATTGACTATCTTCCGTTCATAAGCCAGTTCGTAGCGGTTTTTGTACTCTATTTGCAACTTTGCAAGCTCTACATCGATCCCATCGAGCCCCGGCTCGTTCAATGGTTCACCATATTCATTGACTATTTTTACATTTTCCGGAGTAAGATTCGCTACGGCTGCAGCCACAATATTTTTGATACCTGCAATCTGTTTGCGAGACAATTTCATCTCTTCTTTTGTTTTAACAACTACCGAAGCGCTTGGAGGTGTGGTTTTGGAAACGAATACACTCTCTTGCGGGAGTGCAAGATGCACCGAAGCACTCTCTATGGGCTGAAGACTCTGAATCGTGCGTGAAAGCTCCCCCTCCAAAGCTCTTAAAAACTTGACCTTCTGATCGAAATCGGTTGAGCCGAACTGCTGAACGTCAAAAAGCTCAAAACCGACATGGCTCTCTTTGGGAATCCCCTGGGAAGCAACATCTATTCTAACTTTGTAAACCATTGTACGCGGAACTTCTATAACACCGTCTTTGGGAATTTTGTAAGGGACTCCCTCTTTTTCAAGCTCCTGTACCACAAGAGCCGCATCTTTGCTGCTCAAGTGATCGAAAAGAACGGCATAGTTGCTGCTTTTTGAGGAAGAGGTGTACAGAACCAAAAAAACGACAAACCCGATTACCGTAATTAGTGTTGCGATAATAATAATCTTCTGTGCTCGGTTAAGACGTTCGTACAGTCTGGTAAGCTGAGTAGCCAAATCTTTAAAATTCATCTTTCCCCACTATCGATAATTTGCTGCATCGTTTCGAAAAAACGGAGATTCTCTTCTCTTTTTCCAATAGTTATACGTATGGCGTTGAGACCATAACCCGCAAGATCTCTGACTATGATTCCACGACGCAGAAGCTTATCGCACAAATCGCTTGAATCTGCCACTCCCTCGAGTATATAGGTAATAAAGTTGGTATAACTTTCGATAGTTGATATTCCCAGCTTTTGTGCGAACGATTCATACTCTTTCATCTGTTCGAAACAGCTTTTAAGACTCTTTTGTACAAACTCCCTGTCACGAAGAGCTTCGTTTGCGGCAACAAGACTCAATGTTGTTACATTGAAGGGGGGTCTTAGCTTGTAAAGTCCCTTGATAATCTCTTCTGCGGCGATACCATATCCGATCCGCATACCGCCAAGCCCGTAAGCTTTGGAAAAGGTGCCAAGATAGAGCAGGTGCGGGAATCTCTCTATCATAGCGGCAGGATCTATGGCTTTTGCCCTGTCCTTGTAAGATGCATACTCCTGATACGCTCCATCCAGTACTACAAGCGTATCTCTGTCGATCGCGTCGATAAAATTTTCTATGTCGACACTGTCGAGACAGTCTCCGGTCGGATTGTTGGGGGCACATATGAAAATTATCTCCGGTTCGTGCTCTTTATAAAGAGAATACATTGCATCAAGATCGTGTGCCGTTCCGGGAGCCTTTACGATACCGGCTCCGCACTGTGCCGCATAGATTTGATACATTGCAAAGGTTATTTCGCTTTGAAGAATTCTTGCTCCTCCATAAAGCTTGGCCCGGCATGCGAGTTCGATAACCTGATCACTGCCGGCTCCTATGATGAGGTTTGAAGTTTTGATGCCAAAATGTTCGGCAAGCGAAGATTTTAGTTCATCCATCGTGTCATCGGGATATCTAAACATCGTATCTGCCATCTTTTGCACAGCTTTCACGGCTTTAGGGCTGCAGCCATACGGATTTTCATTGGATGCAAGCTTGACGATATCCGACGCATCTATGCCGAACTCCCGTACAACAAGTTCGATCGGCTTGCCTGGCTCGTAAACCTTAAGGTGCTCAATGACCGGATTGAATTTCATTCTTTTCCTTAACCATTTTGTACATAACTTCCAAGACACTTGATCTCATCTTCATGCTTGGTCAAAACCTCTTTTATTCCGGGATCATCTTTGTGCCCTTCGAAATCGATATAGAACCAATAGTCAAAATCGGCCTCGTACGTTGCCGGTCTGCTTTCTATCTTTTTGAGGTTTATGCCAGCATCGTGAAAGCTTCGAAGAAACTCATAGAGGCTTCCGGGTTTGTCGGAAAGTTTTGCCAATATCGATGTTTTATCGCAGCCGCTCGGTTCATTTTCAAAATCACTGAGTATGATGAACCGTGTTCTGTTTTTATGGTTGTCTTCTATGTTTTCGAACATTACGGGAACTTTGTATAGTTTGGCTGCAATATGCGAACAGATGGCAGCACTTTGCGGATCGTTGGCTGCCAGCCGCGCCGCTTTTGCCGTTGATTCCACCGGTACATACTCTATCGTATCCAATTCATGCTCCAGCAAAAAACTTCTGCATTGGTTGAAGGCGATATCTTTTGAATATATTCGCTTTACCTGATACAGGTGCTGCGCCTTTGTTACAAAAGAGTGGTGAATTGGCAGATAGAGCTCTGCTACAATTTTAAGGTCGCTTTTTGCCAGTTCATCAAGTGTTTCGCCTACAAAGCCGTTTGTATTGTTCTCTATAGGCACTACTGCAAAACGGGCCCGATCGGCATGAACAGCCTTGAAAACAGCCGGAATTGAGTGCAGTGGAATATATTCACTCATGGCACCAAAACGATTCTCCGCCGCCTGGTGCGTAAAACTTCCTTCAGGTCCTAGATAGGCGACACGCTGCGGCTGTTCGAAGTTTCTGGCTACGGCGAATATTTCGAGAAAAATAGCTTCTATCGCCGGATCTGTGAGAGGGCCCTCGTTTTTCTCTACCAGTCGCCGCACAATAGCCTTCTCCCGTTCTGGCCTGTAAATAGAAGCTCCCGTTTTGTGTTTCAGCCTGCCAACTTCCTGAACAATTCTGATGCGTTGATTGAGTAGTTCCAGCAGCCTGTCGTCTATTTTATCGATCTGCTTTCGTAACTCGTCAAGATTCATGCCGCACCTCTATCGTAAAATTTGAACCATTCCAGTACATTCGAAACTATCCAGTCCGGCTCCTCTTTCTGTGCCAGATTTCTGGCCTCTTCAAACGAAGCGATTTTACCGCTCAGTACCAAAGCTGTTCGCATTCCCATTTTTTTCGCGCCGCCAAGATCACCAAACAGATCGTCACTGATCATCACTACTTCACCAAACTCTATGGAGCTATCCTGCTCGTGCAGCTTTCTCATAGCTGCATTGTAAAAATCCCGGCTTGGTTTTCCAACTACTTTATAGCTGCAACCGGTAGCGAAAGAGAGCATTTTAAGCAACGCTCCTACACCGGGATACCGTTTGCCGTTTTTGGCATATATAGATGTTTCATGCATCCCGATAAGATCGGCTCCTGAGAGGATCGCTTCTATCATCGAGGCGAACTCGTTACTACAAAAACTCTCCTTTATGCTCAGTAGCACAGCTTCCGGCGACTTGCAATCCAATACATAGCCCCGTTTTTTCAAAAAGTGCAAAAATGGTTCCGTTCCATATGCTGCCACAACACAAGGCGGCAAAGTACTTTCAAGCACCATCAAAGGATCGATATACTGTTCATCATCAAAATCGAACCCCTGCTTTCTCAGATATTTTCGAAACTCTACGCTTTCAAGCTTTGTATTGTTGGTTACGAGCAAAAAGGGGATATTCTTTTTTTTCAAAGAAGCGATCGCCTCCAAAGAACCGGCAATCGGTTTTTTTTCGATATCGTCGATCAGTGTTCCCTGCACGTCGATCATAAACCCTTTTATAGGCACATCTTCTCCAGTCTGATTAGATCTTCGAAACTCTCGCGCACTCTGATGCAGCGCTCTTTTTTTCCATCGATAACGGCAACTTCAGCCGGCCTTGGACGGGAGTTGTAGTTGCTCGCCATGACAAAGCCATAGGCCCCCGCACTATGCACTAAGACCAGATCGCCCGGTTCGGTTGCAGGCAGCATACGGCTTTTCGCGAAGAAATCACCGCTTTCGCATACCGGACCGACCAGATCGGCTTCGCTGCACGCACCGCTTTTTCCCAGCACCTCCACCCTATGGTAGGCGTTGTAGAGACTGGGACGCAAAAGATCGTTCATTCCGCCGTCGACGATAATGAACCTTTTGCCCTCGTTGACCTTTTCGTATAGTACACGTGTCAGGAAAAAGCCGCTGTTTCCGACCATGAAGCGACCCGGCTCGCAGACAACCGTGACATCGAGCCCATGCAGTACCGAAAAGATCGCCTGTGCATAATCGTAGGGTTTTATCGTTTTCTCATCATCGTAGACGATTCCAAGCCCGCCACCCACATCGAAAAAACGTATATCGACCTTTATGGCCTTCAGACTGCGAACGAGATCGGCAACAATCGCGGCAGCCTCTTTTATAGGCTCCAGTTCCGTAAGCTGAGAGCCAATATGAAAATGGATACCTACCGGATCAAGACAAGTGGAGTTATTGGCCTGTATATACATCCGTTTTGCCGTTTCGATATCGACACCAAACTTATTTTCATGCAGACCCGTCGAAATATAAGGATGCGTTCCGGGATCTATGTCTGGATTGACACGAATACTTATACGGGCAGCTATTCCAAGCTCGGCTGCAATCTTGCCCACTCTCTCCATCTCCGCTTCACTTTCGATATTCAAAAGCAGTATATCCTCTTTTAGTGCCTCTTCAATCTCATCGTCACGTTTACCGACTCCACTGAAAATAATTTTGTATTTGGGTATACCGGACATAAGCGCCCGACGTACTTCTCCGATGGATACGCAGTCGGCTCCGGAACCCATTTGGGCAAGATGCGATATAACAGATAGGTTCGAATTGGCTTTGATGGCATAACTTATCAGAGATTTTTTACCTGAAAAAGCTTTTTTGAGCTCTTCATATCGTCTGCTAATGTGTTCGAAATCATAAATATACAATGGAGTATCATATTTTTCTGCCAGAGCTCTGAAATCGATCAAGAAGAAGCCTTTATAAAAATTTTTCTATATTTTATCAAATAAATCGTTAAAGGATAACTCCTTTGGACAAAGTGATCTCTACATGTTACCTGTCAGTTCTGAACATATAGCTATAAAGTGCGCCGGCAGCGAGTAAAACTACGGCAAGAACCGTACCCAACTCCGGAAGAATGACGCCGCCGAGACTTATGCGGTAAAGAAGATAGACAATACCCCAGACGAACAGAGTGATGCCGATAAGTACAAATGAAGTCCATAGCAGATTCATACTCCGTGCATGCGGAGGGATGGAGAGAAAGAATATGACGACCAAAAACATCGCAAAAAAAGGTGAAACGACCATGTAGTAAAAAATCGATCTCACTTTCGAGGTTTCGAGTCCCTGGGAAAGGAGCAGATTGAGTGCATAATAGGCATCCTGCACGGTATAGTATCTTTTGCCTTCGAAGACGGAAGTAAGAATTTTCGGTTTGAATCCGGCAAGTGTCTCTATATCTTTTCTACGCTCTGTTTTCAATCCCTCCAAGGAGAGTTCCCGTACATGTGGCTTGGTGACTATTTTTGCATCGGCTATAAGCCATTTCCTGCCATCAAATCTGGCACTTTTTCCATAAATAATTTTCGTAAGATCTCCTTCACCCATTTTATAGATTCTAATATCTTTCGCCTCTTTTTTTGAAGGTATCAGTTGAGAAATATAGATAAAGCTGTCGTTGTACTTGACAAACAGGTTTTTTGTAATCGTCAAATTCTGTTTTTTTTGCATAAGGGCTTTCGCATATAGTTCGGAATTAACAAAAGAGGAGAAATGAAGCCCTATATAAAGCAGTGTCAAAACAAATGAAACCGTTATGAATGGATGCAGCACTTCCCTTTTGGAATACCCAAGTGCGTAAAAGCTGACCAGTGCATTGGAGCGAATAAGAGACATTTTCGTTACGATCATGGAAAGCACAAGCGCGATCGGAAAAAGAAGTCCGAGCGCATACGAGCCTTTGTAGAAAAGATACAAAATCTTGATATTGAAGCCACTTAGTTTCGATGCGTTCTGCATATAATCGAGACCGGCGAAGAAGAACGCAAGCGCAAAAGCGATCAGAAAAAAGTACCGGATGTATAACCATGAAACATAACGAAACATCCTCATCGGCTTTTCCAATCCGGTCTTTTGATACTGTAACGGGAAGAGACATACTCCAGCGAATGGCAGGTAAGTTCCAAAGCGGCCTTCGCAGCATGTTCGATCCATAATGGTAAAACGGCCATCTCATCTGCGGCAAAAGAGCTCAAAACATAGTCTGCCGTCTGAGACTTGTAGGTCGGCTTCCCTATACCCATGCGTACCCGCAGATACCCATCTCCTACAAAAGAGTCGATCGACCTCAATCCATTGTGTCCTCCGCTGCCACCCCCTTTTTTGAAACGTATCGCTCCAAAAGGAAGGTCGAGATCGTCATGAATCACAATAATTTTATCCAGTTCGATTTTATAAAACTGCTTTACCGCCTGTACGGAAATACCGGCACGATTCATATAGGTGGAGGGTTTCAACAAAACGAGATTCGAAGTTTTATGGATTTCTCCATGAAAAGAAGATGAGGATGCGGAGTTGGCTTCTGTCATATCGACCAGAGTGTCGACAGTCATAAAGCCTATATTATGGCGAGTCGTCTCATATTGAACTCCGGGATTTCCCAGACCGACGACAAGCCACATGCAGATTACTTATTTCGCTTTGATAACTCCGACTACCGGTACGCGCCCTGCTACCATAATCTTATACTTGTCGGACTCCGGAATATCCCTGATCAAAATAGCGTCTCCCACATCAAGATCGGTAACGTCGAGCGTAAAAGATTCGGGAATGTTTTCTATAGTACCTTTGACTTTGATACGTCGCTTGGAAATTGCCAAAACACCTTTGTTTTTAAGCCCTTTTGGAGTTCCTGTCGTCTTCACCGGGACCATATAATGGGTCTCTACACCAGGTTGGGCAACCATCAGGTCAACATGCAGAATCTGATCTGTAACAGGATGAAGCTGATACTCCTGAATTACTACATCCATCTCTTTGCCTTCCACTTTCACAGGAAATGCAAGTCTTTTTTTGTGGCGTACAGTCCTGATAAACTCACCCGTTTTGAATGCTGCGTGAATGTTTTCAAGCCCTTTTCCGTAGATGTTGGCGATTAGATAACCATCTCGGCGCAGTTTTTTCGCATCGCTCTTGCCGATACTCTTTCTAACTATTCCTTCCAACATTTTGTTGTCCTTCATTATAAAAATTCAAGCACCTTATCGTACTTTAAGAAGCGGATTTTATCAAATTTCTGTTTAATCTTCTTTTAAAGCAAAAATGTCGGAATCGTTTTCCGGAACGAACGGGCCTTCAGAGGAGTGGGAAGCGGATATGTTCCCATCCAGTCCTTCGATACGCAATTTCAGATCGCTCGGGCTCGATGCGTGCCTTAGAGCTTCTTGTATCGAAATCTTCCCTTTTTGATACAATTTCAAAAGTGCTGTATCGAAACTTTGTGTACCATAGATCTGAGTGCCGTCGTCAAGTGCCTCTTTTATCTCCATATCCCGCCCCTCCAGAATGAGTTTCTGTATAAAAGAGGTATTCAACAAAACCTCGACAGCTGCCGTCTTTTTACCATCGACCGTTTTTACGAGACGCTGTGAAATGACCCCTTCGAGTACCGAGGCAAGAGTATTTCTTACACGGTTCTGATCTTCGGCCGGAAATACACTGATTATACGGTTTATCGTCTCTTTTGCATCGAGCGTGTGCAGGGTCGAAAAAACCAGATGGCCTGTCTCGGCTGCATGAAGTGCAGTATCTATCGTTTCCAAATCGCGCATCTCTCCAACAAGTATGATATCGGGATCCTCGCGCAGGGCCGAACGAAGTGCGTTTGCAAAACTGAGTGAATCCTGGCCGATACTCCGCTGGTTTATCAAACATTTTTGGTCTTTATGTACAAACTCTATAGGATCTTCGATCGTTATAATATGTTTTCTGTGTTTTCTGTTGATCTCATCGATAAGTGCTGCAAGTGTCGTGGATTTACCGGAGCCGGTAACTCCGGTAACCAGAACGAGTCCTCTGGATTTGTCCGTGAGTTTATGAAGTGTTGCCGGTAACTCGAGCTCATCGATAGTCAAAATATCAACCGGAATAACCCTGAAAACAGCGGATACGCCATCCATCTGAAAAAACATGTTTCCCCTGAAACGTATCTTCTCATCATACACATACAGAAAGTCGATCTCTTTTTTGTCCACAAACTCGGCAAAGCGGCGGCGAAGCATCTCTTTTGCCAAAATAAGAGACTCTTCTTTCGTTATCTTCTCTTTGGTTACGGTAACGATATCCCCGTTTATCCGTGCTCTCACCTGAGCATTGGCTTTTATATGAAGGTCACTTCCTCCATGCTCTATGAGGCCTTTCATATACTGCCGTATCCTTTTTGTCATTTCAAAAGTCAGTTCGCTTACATCTACATTTTTCTCATTTTCCAGATTTTCCATGATTGTCTATCGCTCCAGATGAGATAGAAGCCGGGAAAAGGCATCTTTGAAAGATTCCAATCCTTCTTCGATCAAAGTTTTATAAACGTTTTGCATATCCACCCCAGCCTCTTCAACGATTTTGAAAAATGTTTCTATCGCTTCATCATCCATCGGAAGCTTTGGTGCATGAAGCGGATGTTCCAAAAAGGCTTCTATTGTCGCAAGAGGAGCGGTATTGACGGAGTGGGACGCCATAAGCTCCTTAATATAATAATCGGCTTCATAAGCGTTGTCTTTAACCCCTGTGCTGGCAAAAAGAGTCCGAAACACACTCTCGCCACGCGCTTCGACAATATTGTAGATTCTGGCCGCATTCACTATACCGAGACGGCCCGGCTGTACTCCGGCACGTTCAAGTCTCTTGTCCAGCATTCTGTCAAAACGGCTTACAAAAACGCTGAAAACACCCTGTGGACCTGCGCCTTCATGTGTCGCACGCCAAATTTTCAGCCCTTCTTGCATTGCATCCAAAGATTTAAGTGCCTGCATCGGCGAAAAAATGAGTGTCGCATTTACATGAATTCCTTCGCTGATTAGTTGCGACATAGCGCCGTAGCCGGCATCGGTAGCCGGTATCTTGATCATGACATTTTCCATACCGATCTTACGATACAGCCTTTGCCCCTCCTCGACAGTCGCATCCATATCGTCACACAAAAAAGGATCGACTTCTATGCTTACAAGGCCGTCTTTTCCCTCTTCGTAAAGAGGGAAAAGCGCTTCTGCAGCAGTTTTTATATCTTTTATGGCAATCGCCTCATATTTGGCTTTTGCAGAGTGGTTTTGCAGCTCATCCAACTGCGCGGTATATGCAGCGGAAGTTTCAATGGACGATGCAAAAATGGCAGGATTGCTTGTTGCACCATTGATAACACCCTCCGCAATCAGCCGCTTGAACTCCTGCTGGAGATAGTCCCGTTCGATAAAATCGAGCCAGAGTGAAAATCCGATTCGCTCATTTATCATTATCAGCTCCCTTTTATATTTGCATTGGTTGAATTTATCACCACTCCATCTGTTCTATCAGAGACTCATACTCTTGCCAGTTTCCATGTGCACCCAAAGAGAGCTGGGTAAGCTCAAGCTCGTCCAAAAAGATATCGCGGGGGATGCAGACTGCACCGAGAGTGCCGAGATGTTTTGAAGGTACCTGACAGTCAATAAAGTAAAAATCCCATATTTTGGCAAGTTCTACCATGTAGGCAAGCGCTATTTTGGAGGCATCCGGAACAAGAGAGAACATCGATTCTCCGAAAAAGGCCTTTCCTATGCTTACTCCATAGAGCCCACCAACCAATTTTTCTTCACTGTCATAAACCTCTATCGAATGCGCAAAACCTCTTTTATGCAAAACCGAATAGCTTTTTATAACCTCCGGCAGTATCCAGCTGCCTTCCTGTTTTCGCCGCGGCAACCCGGCGCAATACTCCATTACAGAAACAAATTTTCTGTCCAATTTTATCAGAAATCGTTTTTGACGCAGTTTCTTTCTTAGAGATCTTGAGATTTTAAAATCCTTGGGGTAAAGAACCATCCTGGGGTCGGGCGACCACCAGAGTATAGGATCGTTTTTGTTATACCATGGGAATATGCCTTTTCTATATGC
>WFUN01000085.1 GCA_015484905.1 Hydrogenimonas sp.
ATTATACATAGGAGGGAAGCGTTATGTCTGATTTTTTCAAAAAACTGTTCTATCCGTTTACTGCGACACTGGATTTTATTCAAAAATATTTCAAGTCCCTCGTTTTTATTTTGATTCTCATACTGGTACTGGCACCAGCTGGAAGCGAGTCGGTAAAGCCGCCAAATCTCGCCAAAGTGAATCTTGCAGGTCCCATAACAGACTCAGCAAAAATAGTGAAACAGCTCGATCGGCTGGCAAACGAAAAAAGTATCAAAGGGGTACTTTTTATTGTAAATTCACCAGGTGGCGCAGTAGCCCCTTCTGTGGAGATAGCACTCGCACTAAAAAGGGTCAAAGAGAAAAAGCCTGTCGTAGCCTATGCGGCAGGTACGATGGCAAGCGGAAGCTACTATGCATCTATATGGGCCGATAAAATCGTAGCGAACCCAGCTGCAACAATCGGCTCGATAGGTGTCATTATGGAGGGTTTGAATATAAAAGGGCTAATGAACAAGATAGGTGTTAAACCCCAAATTGTAAAGGCCGGAAAATATAAAGAGGCCGGAACTCCTTTCAGGGAGTGGACGAAAGATGAACGAAAAGAGATAGAAACCCATATTCTCGATATATACAAAATGTTCGTAAAGGATGTGGCAAAAGCGAGAAACCTCGACCCAAGACATCCTGAAAAATTTGCAGACGCAAAAATCTTTATAGCGGAAAAAGCCAAAAAGGTAGGATTAATTGACAAAATAGGGTCGATAAAAGAGGCTGAAGCCTTGATAAAAACATTAAGTGGAGTCACCGACGCCAGATGGAAGCAGAAAAGCAAGTTTGAAGAGTATATGGAAAGTTTTGCCGAACGGTCAGCCAGAATCTTCATTGGCCAACTAAAAGAGTGGACCATAAGATAAATTTGCCGCTTTGAAGAGCCTGGTCAATATTTAGACCATATTTTTGTATAAAAGCTCTCTACCGTACCCTTTCAAAGGCCGGCCTTTTTTCAAGGTTCCGGCAAGCTCACTTTTTTATGAATGGTTTTCCATCCATAGGTGTCAAGTACCTTTTTCGCGCTTGCGTTGCCATTCATACAGGCCAGCTGCATCCAGTGTTTCGCTTTTTTCAGATCTTTTTTCACGCCGTCTCCGGTAAGATATATCTGCCCCAGATAAAACTGTGCATCCGCATGACCCTGAAGAGCCGCTTTTTCAAAAAACTCTCTTGCCTTGACCACATTACGCTCGACACCCTCTCCCTTGAAAAACATCATTCCAAGCCTGTACTCCGCCTGAGGATACCCATGCTTGGAAGCCTCGGTAAACCAGTAAAGAGCTTTTCCATAATCGATATAGTTTTTCCCAACACCTTTTCCGCCATAGTAGATCAATCCGAGATAGAGCATAGATTTGGGATCGCCCCGGTCTGCAGCTTCCTGGAACCAATATCTCGCTTTATGATAATCCTTATGCGTCCCCAATCCATTGTAATAGATATGTCCCAACTTGAATGCAGCCTCCACATGACCCTTTTTTGCGGCCTTCGTGAAATATTCAATCGCCTTTTTGTAGTCGGTATCCGTCCCCATTCCAAGATAGTAGATCTGTCCAAGCGTGAACAGAGCATTTTTCTGCTCCTTTTGGGCAAGTTTTTCAACCTTGGAGTCTACACTCTGGATAAAACCGTCACCCTTTTTTGCATACAGACAATTTCCCACAACCAACAACACAACCATAAGAAAAGGTATCGTTTTCACCATTTCGGCTCCTTTATAACGATATCGGGCTATATGCCAACCCAAAGGGTTATAACTCTATTTTACAGATTTTATCCTTTATTGTTTCCAAACAAGCAAATAGACTGCAAAATAGTGGAAAACAGTACCGCCAAGCACAAAAAGATGCCACACCGCATGATTCAGCTTCATCGACGATTTGACATAGAAAAAGATTCCGAGAGTGTAGATCAGACCCCCTGCAAAAAGAAAGATCATCGGCAGCCAGCCGGCATGTTCTACAAACGGCCGCCATGCAACGACTATCATCCACCCCATTGCAGCGTACAGAATCAAAGAGAATATCTCGAAGCGGCCCGGATAAACAAATTTTAAAAAAATTCCGACAGCTGCCGCCCCCCAAATTATACCGAAGAGTATCCATCCGAAAACCCCTTTTACGCCAAGCAGCAAA
Organism: Hydrogenimonas sp.; assembly: GCA_015484905.1. Classification (GTDB taxonomy): domain Bacteria; phylum Campylobacterota; class Campylobacteria; order Campylobacterales; family Hydrogenimonadaceae; genus Hydrogenimonas. Next base: position 2,169 of record WFUN01000085.1, read on the forward strand.
ACAGGTGTATAGGTTCCGGCTATCAGCATATATATCGAGGCGTGATCGAGCTGCTGGAGAATGGACTTGGCTTTCGGATGCGGTATGGCGTGGTAGAGGGTTGATGCACCGTAC
>WFUN01000086.1 GCA_015484905.1 Hydrogenimonas sp.
ATATAAAAGCGTAAAAAAGGATCAGGGATGGCACTCATTCGCTCTTATGGGGCAGCTGAGGTTGTAACAGGGTCGTGCCACCTTCTTCAGATAGAGAATGGACCCAATATAATGGTAGATTGCGGAATGTTTCAAGGAGTCGTGGAAAACAGAAATTTCGAACCTTTTGGATTTAACCCGAAAGATGTGGATATTTTGCTTATAACACATGCACATCTGGACCATGTGGGACGAATACCGAAGCTTGTGAAAGAGGGTTTTTCCGGACGAATCGTTACGCTGCGCTCAACAATGGATCTGGCAGAAGTCGTACTGCTTGACAGTGCGCATCTGATGGAGGAGGAGTATCGTACCAGACTCAAAAAGGCGCGACGTCGCGGTGCGGAAGCGAGTGTGAGAGAGCCGCTCTACAATGTAGACGATGTGAAGGCGGTTTACGATTTGAACATAGAGTATGTGGAGTACGACAAAGAGGTAGAGCTCGCCAAAGGTGTGAAGGCGATATTTCGAAATGCGGGCCATATTCTCGATGCGGCAACGATCCAGATCGATTTTAGCGAGAAAGCAGAGGCCAAACGCTTCGTTTTCAGCGGAGATCTCGGCAACCATAACGATATGGTTATGCACGATCCGGTATTCGTAAAAGAGGCGGATGTGCTCTATATCGAGTCTACATACGGCGACAGGAATCACAAAGGCATCAAAGATAGTGAAGATGAGTTCAAAGAGGTCATTGTAAATACTCTACTGAATGAAGGTAATGTCTTGATTCCCTCTTTCGCTATAGAGCGCACGCAGGAGATAATGTGTCTTTTAAAAAAGATGTATTATGAAAAAGAGTTGCCAAAATGCAGGATTTTTATCGACTCTCCAATGGCGATACGTGCAACGAGACTCTACGACGCTTATCATGAGGAGTTGAGCCGATGCTGCAACGACTTTTTAAGACGCGACGGTTCCGTTTTTGAATTCCCCTACATACACTATACGCTCAAACCCGAAGACTCCAAAAGGATAAACGAGATAGAGAGCGGCTGCATAATCATAGCAGGCAGCGGCATGTGTACCGGCGGCCGGATATTGCACCATTTCAAACATCGACTATGGAACGAGAAAAACGCTCTTCTTTTTGTAGGTTACCAGGCAGAAGGCACACTTGGACGGCGAATAATAGACGGAGAGCGTCATATTCATATATACCATGAAGAGATTGTAGTCAGGGCTAAGATACATACTATCAACGGATTTTCCGCACATGCCGACCAAAACGATCTGATAGAATGGATGGAGCACTTCGACAGGCTCGGAAAGGTTTTTCTGATACACGGTGAATTTGAGAAACAGAAGGTTTTCAAAGCCGCAATCGACAAAAGAATGGGTAAAAAGGCGCATATTGTTGCTCCGGAGGAGAAGATAGAGGTATAGAAGTGCCAAGAGGGGGCAAAAATGAGTGAAGAAGAAAAAGCGAAAAAAAGCGGAGAATCTTCCGAAAAAGGGAGCTCTCAAGAGCCGAAATCCGCTCCTGAAAAGAGCGGAGGCGAAGATTATACCGACACCTCAGTAGGTGCTGAGTTGGAAAGCCTGAAAGGTTTGAGCAGCGAAGAGGCGGCACAACGGCTAAAAAAATACGGATACAACGAGATCAAGGAGAAAGAGGAGACCTGGCTTCACAGGCTTTTGCGTAGATTCTGGGGGCCGATTCCGTGGATGATAGAAATAGCGGCACTCCTCTCTGCTATGGCGAAAAGATGGGAAGATTTTATCGTCATAATGATCATGCTGCTGGTAAACGCCATCGTAGATTTTTACCAGGAGTCGAAAGCTCTCAATGCCATAGCCGTTCTGAAAAAAAAACTTGCACGAAAAGCTCTTGTGCTAAGAGACGGCAAATGGCAGCAGATCGATGCGAAAGAGCTGGTACCGGGAGATGTCATTAAAGTCAGGATAGGAGATATCGTACCGGCCGATGCAAAACTGCTCGGAGGGGGAGAGTTTCTGCTTGTAGACCAGTCCGCTCTTACCGGAGAGTCACTTCCAGTGCACCGTGAAAAGGGACAGGATCTTTATGCAAATGCGATAATCAAACAGGGTGAAATGATCGCAGAGGTTACCGGCACCGGCATCAATACCTACTTTGGAAAAACAGTAGGCCTTGTAGCCAAGGCTCAGCGCGAACAGCGCAGCCACTTCCAGGCGATGGTTATAAAAGTGGGCAACTTTCTGATCGTAGTTACGCTCGTTATGATAGCGATCATTATATACCATGGTCTCAGGACCCATCAGCCCACGGTGGATCTTCTTGTTTTCGCTCTCGTTTTGACAATTTCGGCCATTCCCGTAGCCATGCCTGCAGTTTTGACGGTTACCATGGCTCTGGGTGCCCAGGTATTGGCAGCCAAAAAGGCGATTGTGAGCCGCCTGGCTTCGATAGAAGAGATGGCCGGCATGGATATTCTTTGTTCCGACAAGACCGGAACGCTTACGCAAAACAGAATGAGTCTGGCCGATCCATATGTCGCTTCTGGATATACCCCAGACGAGCTTATATTGTTTGCGGCTCTGGCGAGCAAAGAGGAGAACAACGACCCGATTGAGAAGCCGATCTTCGACTATATAGACAAACACAATCTGCGAGAGAAGCTAAAAAGCTATAAGATGACGAAGTTTCTGCCCTTCGATCCTGTACACAAAAGGACGGAGGGGATATATGGCGGAAAAGATTGTATGATTTTCACAAAAGGCGCTCCACAGGTAATAATAGAGCAGTGTGAAGAGAAAGAGTTCGACAAAAAATCTGCCTACAACCAGGTAGAAGCATTCGCCCAAAAGGGTTTTAGAACTCTCGGTGTGGCTTTTAGAAAATGCGAAGAGGATATTTATCATTTTATCGGCTTGATACCTCTGTTCGATCCGCCACGCGAGGATTCCAAACAGGCTATTTTGGAGGCTCAGAACAAAGGTGTTGAAGTAAAGATGGTCACAGGGGACAATATCGCGGTGGCCAGGTATATTGCCAGAATACTTGGAATCGGTGAGAATATCAAAGATGTTCGCGAACTCAAGGGGGAGTCGATAGAAGAGTATATATATCTATCGAACGTTCTTGCAAAGGCAATAGCGGAACAGATGCATCCGAAAGCTTCAGATGAGGAGATCCAAAGAGAGGTCGACGCCATAATGAAGAAAGTCAAACGCGAACTCTACAATATGCCACTGCCGAAAGGTACGGTCAAAAAACATGAATCCGAGATTATCGCGGCTATAGAGGAAGCTGATGGATTTGCGCAGGTCTTTCCAGAAGACAAGTATTTTATCGTAGACGAGTTGCAGAAGGCAGACCATATAGTGGGAATGACGGGTGATGGTGTCAACGATGCACCGGCGCTGAAAAAAGCGGATTGCGGTATTGCCGTCAGTGGTGCTACTGATGCAGCGCGTGCGGCTGCTGATATCGTTTTAATGGCACCTGGGCTAAGGGTTATAATCGATGCGATAAAAGAGTCACGCAAAATTTTCGAACGGATGAAGAGCTATACGATCTTTCGTATTGCGGAGACGATCCGTATCATTATTTTCATGACGTTGGCTATCGTTATCTACGATTTCTACCCGATCACGGCCATTATGATCATCGTTCTTGCTCTTCTCAACGACATCCCGATCATGACAATAGCCTACGACAATACGAAGGTCCGTCAGAAGCCGGTTAGGTGGGATATGAAAGAGATTTTCGTACTTGCCAGTTGGCTTGGGGTGGCTGGTGTTCTATCCTCGTTTTTTCTCTTTTGGGTTTTGATTACAGTGATGCATCTGCCGCTCGATTTTGTGCAGTCGGCGTTTTTCGCCAAACTCGTAATAGCGGGGCACGGAACGATATACAACACAAGAGTAGACGACTGGTTCTGGAAGAGACCCTGGCCGTCGATGACTCTGTTTGGTGCGACTTTCTCCAGCCGAGTAGCCGGTACTGTAATTGCTGTATACGGCTTCGGATTGATGGAGCCCATAGGGTGGGAGTGGGCTATGGTGATGTGGGCATATGCCCTTGTCTGGTTTGTTTTCAACGATGCTGTTAAAATGGCCGTATTGCGTTATTACCGAAGGAGATACCATGAAGATGTCATTTGATGAGGGGCGCAGAGATGTTCTGAAAGCTTTTGGAATCGGTACCGGTTTGACCGTTTCTGGTATCCTGAATGCTGCAGAGACCAAACTTTCGATGCCTTCGAGTAAAAAAAAGGCGCGTATCGTCATCGTGGGAGGCGGTACAGCCGGTATGGCTGCCGCGGCACGTATACGCCGCGCTGCACCGAATTCTCAAATAGTAATGATTTTTCCCAACACACAACATCTCTATCAGCCGGGTCAGGTCTTTACTGCCGCAGGCCTGTATAAGAGTGCTGACAATATTCGGCCCACATCCGGTTTTTTGCCAGATGGCGTAAAATGGCTTAACGAGAGTGTTCTTTTTTTCGATCCGGAGAGCAACTCTTTAAAAACAGACAAAACCGGTAAAATAGTCTATGATTTTCTAATAGTCGCTACGGGCTGTGAATACGACTATGAGGCGATAGAGGGGCTTGACAGCTCACTCATAGGCAAAAGAGGAATCGCCAGCGTATATCTGAACGATACAGCAAAAGGTGTCGCGACAGGTGGAGAGCTTACTCAAAGATGGTTTGTGGATATTCGCGAAAGTGCACAAAAAAGGCGTGTGAAGATTCTGCTCTGTGATCCGGAGACTCCAATAAAAGGAGAAGGTGTTTCGCTGGATATGCTCTTTTTGTGCAACGATATGCTTAAGGGAAACGGACCACTTGAAGGTGGGAGTTTATACAAAAATGCGCAGTTCATGCTGGCCAAATCGACGGACCTACTTATAGGGAACAGAGGCTACGACAAGGTTCTAAAAAAGAGGATTGAAGCGGAGAAAAACTTTTCAACTCTGTTTTCACACAGGCTGATATCGGTAGATGCAGAGCGTAAGATCGCCACATTCGAAACCGGTGGTATTCAAAAAGAAGTATCTTACGACTTTTTGCACGTCACTCCGCCGATGCGCGCCTCGAACGCCCTTCGTGACTCCCCTTTGGCGGCATATGAAGGAAGATTCAAGGGGTGGCTCGATGTAGACGGCAAAACGCTTCGTCACAGAAGCTATCCCAATGTCTTCGGAGTTGGCGACACTTTGGGTACTTCATACGGAAAGAGTGGCGGTGCGGCACGTGATCAGGCGATCGTGATGCAGGACAATATAGCTGCGGCTCTTGAAGAGAAGCCTCTGCCTGCGAAATATCACGGTTATACTACAGTTCCCATACGTATCCGCTACGGTAGAGAGATTCTGGCGGAGTATGACGAAAGAGGCTTCGACCCTACATTTCCGCTCGATCCTACCGAACCGCGATGGTTGTGGTGGCAGATCGATCTTCATCTGATGCGCTGGCTCTATTTCAACATGATAATGCGGGGAATGATGTAATGGATAAAAAGAGTTATAAAAAAGAGCTCTACAATCTTCAGGTGGAACTGGTCAAATTCCAGCGTCATACTATAAAGAACGATTTGAAAGTGTGTGTCGTATTCGAAGGAAGAGATGCAGCAGGAAAAGATGGGACGATCAAGAGATTTATCGAACATCTGAGCCCAAGAGAGGCGAGAGCCGTTGCGCTTGGAAAACCGAGTGATCGCGAGAGGAAATCATGGTATTTTCAAAGATATGTGCCCTATCTGCCAAGTGGGGGAGAGATAGTTTTTTTCAACAGAAGCTGGTATAACCGTGCAGGTGTGGAAAGGGTCATGAAGTTCTGCAGTGAAAAGGAGTACAATCTTTTTATGCAAGAAGTCGGCAGTTTCGAGCAGATGTTGACCCATTCCCAGATGCTCTTTTTCAAATATTATCTTGATATCAGCAAAAAAGAGCAGAAACGACGCCTCGAAAAAAGAGCTGAAGATCCCTTGAAACAGTGGAAAATAAGTCCTATTGATCAAAAAGCGCAAGAACTCTGGAAAGAGTATTCAAAAGCCCGGGATGAAATGTTTGCCATGACATCCTTTGTATACGCTCCATGGTATATAGTGCGCGCCGACAATAAAAAAGAGGCGAGAATAAACGTGATGAAACACTTTTTGTCCCATCTGAAATATCCACAAAAAGAGGACCATCTTCTAATATACGATACAGATGTCGTCTGCAAATTCGATCCGATTTGTTATGAGAAGGGAATGATCGCACCATGAGTGTCGAGTCGGATCTGATTCACTTTGTCATTACTGTTGTTTTCAGTTTTCTTGTAGGTTTGGAGGTCAAGACCTATAGGATGCAGTTTCATGCCGATTCGGCAAAATATTTTTTTGGATCTGCAAGGACGTTGACGTTTGTAGGTATCTTGGGCTTCCTGTTTTATAGAATCGATCCGGTAAATCTTGTTCCCTATATCGCCGTTTTGGTCTCATTGAGTCTTTTGTATGCGATATTTTACTGGACGAAAGTGAAAAAAATGAGTCAAAGCATTCTGCTTTTTACGGTAATGTTGTGTGTATATACTTTCGGACCATTGACACAGGTATACTCTTTATGGATGCCGGCACTGCTCTTTGTACTGATTGTTTTTATTTTGAATGCAAGAGGTGCGATTCATAAATTTATTTTGGGAATCAATCCCCGCGAATTCGAGACTTTGGGAAAAATGGTACTTCTTTCGGCGGTCATCCTACCTCTTCTGCCCGACAAAGAGGTGGTCCACTATATTCCGCTCTCTCCATTCAAAATATGGCTGGCCGTAGTGGTCATATCGGCTATCAGTTACGGTGGCTACATTGCACAGAAATATTTTTTCCCTTCGAAAGGCTATTTTCTGACGGGAGTCATAGGCGGTACATACTCATCGACAGCGACCACCGTGGCACTTGCCAGAAAGCTAAAAAGTCTTGGCTACAACCGAGTTATTGAATCGGCTATCATAGCCGCAACTTCTGTTATGTATATTCGGCTGATCGTGGTTGCCGCTATTTTCAACATCTACGTTGCCAGGTCGCTGGCCGCTCCTTTTATAGTGCTATGTCTTGTCGGTTTGGCTGTTTCGGCCCTGTTTTTCAGATCAAACAAAGAGACGAAAAAAGGGGTAGTCGACTATGTGGATAAAAACCCTCTGGAACTCGGAACGGCCCTCCTTTTTGCTCTTCTGTTTGTAGTAATGATGGTTCTGACGCAGTCAGTCTCGAAAGAGTATGGCTCCGGAGGCCTTCGGGTGCTATCTTTTCTGGTCGGTTTTACCGATATCGATCCGTTTGTACTTTCGCTTTTAACAGGAAAATATGGAGTCAATACCATAGAGATAACCTCTTTGGTCATGATAGCGGCCGGTAGCAACAATCTGCTTAAAGCCTTTTATGCCCTCTGGTTCGGAGGGCTCAAAAACACCGCCAGATCCGCTGCGGCGATAGTAGTATTGGGAGTAGTCACTATAGCATGGGGATTGATTTTGTCATGATATCTATAAATATGGAGAGGTTATGCTGAACAAAAAGAGAAAAAACAACAACCGTAAAACACCGCTTCCATGGGAACATCCCAAGCCCAGAAGCGAGGATCCAAGGGCTCTTGCTCTCGTAAAAAAGATTATGGAGAGCCCCACCTACCGATTGGCGGAAGAGGATCCGGAGTTTATTGGTTCTTATGAGGCCAGAGGTATTCGGCTTGAAGTGGATTATCTAAAGGCTGAACTGGCAATGTCCAGGTTCGGTATAGAGCATACGATAGTGGTTTTTGGAAGTGCACGTATACATGAACATAAAACAGCAATGGCGAAGCTCAAGGAGATACAAAAAAAGGTGGAGGCTCATCCAACTTCAAAAACGCTCTTAAACGCACTTTACAGCGCGGAGAGAATGGTGGAAAAGAGCATCTACTACGATGATGCAAGGATGCTTGGACGCTACATTGGCAAGAGTGGCAAAGGCCCTGAGGATTGCAGGGTTATATTGATGACCGGAGGAGGCCCCGGTATTATGGAAGCGGCCAACAGGGGATCTTTCGATGTAGGCGCCAAATCGATAGGACTCAATATACAGTTGCCACACGAACAGTATCCGAATCCATATATAACGCCCGAGCTCTGTTTCCAGTTTCACTATTTTGCAATCAGGAAACTGCACTTCTTTTTGCGCGCCAAAGCATTGGTCGTCTATCCGGGAGGTTTCGGTACTCTTGATGAACTCTTTGAGATACTCACTCTGGTACAGACGAGAAAGACATCTCCTATTCCTGTTGTGATGGTTGGAAAGAGTTATTGGCGAAAACTAATTGATTTCGATTTTCTAAAAGAAGAAGGGGTTATAGCTCCGGAAGATCTGGAGAAATTCAAGATAGTCGATAATGCCGCAGATGCCTGGGATCATATCATAGGTTGGCACGAGGAGAGAAAAACTCCACTTTTCAAGAAAGGAGAGAGCTTTGGAAGAGATTAAAAAAGTTGTGATATCAGGTTTGGAAATTCCTTTTTGGAATTTGGTATGGTTTATGGTGAAACTAACGCTCGCCTCTATTCCGGCTCTGTTTATCATATATTTCGTATTTTCGTTGGTAGGCATAATGTTTGGAGGCTTTTTTCATATGATGATGTCACCGCACGGCATCTGATTCAAACCAATTTTAAATTGGAATCAAAGGATAGAAAATGTGGAAAATCTGGCTTGAAATGGATGATGAAACGAAACGCAGAGTGGCTAAAAATGCAAAGATAGCCGGTATCGTTTTGATGTTACTGGGTATTGGAGGTATCCTGTTTCCTGGAATCATGTCTCTTGCTACACTCTTTTTCATAGCATGGATGCTGCTGCTTGGAGGACTGATGACCGGTTATTTTACCTGGATGAGCGATAAAAATGACTGGCTTGGATGGTTGAAAACTTTTATTCTTGTAGCGACCGGAATACTGTTGATTTTTAAACCGATGCCAGGAATTGCCGCCGTTGGTTTGCTGCTGGCCATATATTTTCTTTTCGACTCGTTTGGCAGTATGGCGATCGCATTTACCATGAAACCGGCGAAAGGATGGTGGCTATGGCTTGTAAACGGACTTTTTTCTCTGGTTTTGGCTGTTATCTTTCTTGCAGGATGGCCTTTCAGTTCACTCTACCTTGTGGGTCTGTTTGTCGGCATAAGCCTGTTCATAGACGGTATAGTTCTTATAACCCTTGGCAACTATCTGAAAAAAAGCGGTTAAATATCGGTCTGAGCTATAAACTCTCAGCTATTTGGCGGCTTTATGCCGCTCTTTAAGAGAAAGAGCGTCAAGAAGATCGGAAAAGAATCAATTCAGCCATTGCCAAAACATAATACCTGTCAAAACAACTGTGACCAAAAAAGCGAAGAGAGAAAAGATATTTTCAAATCGGCTGGCGGTGAATTTACCCATGACGTTACGGTTGTTCGATACCATCATGGCTACAGCTATGAGCAGAGGTATCAGCATTCCGTCAAGAACCTGCGAATAGTAGAGGGCCTCTACGACATTGAGGGTATGGGCAAGATCGATTCCCGCGCCCACCAGGATCGCTCCTACGAAAACTACATAGAATCCCTTGGCATCGCTGACACGGTTGTCCATTCCTTCCCGCCAGCCGAACGTGTCTGCGACGGCGTATGCGGTAGAACCGGCCAGTACCGGAATCGCAAGAAAGCCAGAAACCACTATGCCGAGCGAGAAGAGGGCGAATGCGTATTCGCCGGCGACAGGCTCCAGCGTCAGTGCCAGCGTATTGACATCGTGAATGTTCTGATGTGTGCCGTATAGCAAAACTGCGCCCGTGACGATCATGGCATATGCGAGCAGATTTGACCAGACCATTCCCACAATTGTGTCGAAACCTACTTCATCCGCCTGAACGACGCTCTTTTTCTCCTCCCGCTCTTCGGCAGCCTGCCAGAACATAAGATAGGGAGATATGGTAGTTCCCAGCATACCCAGGGCAGCCATTATCCATGCACTCTGCATCTCTATCTGCGGAATGAAACTGCTTTTAAGTACCTCCATGAGCGGCGGTTTTGCGATGATCGCAGAGACTATGTAGACCCCGAGTATAGCCGTCAGCCATATAAGTACCCTTTTTACGGTTCTGTATTTGCCAAATATTATCACTCCCGCTATGATGGCCGTTACGACCAGAAGCCACTGTATGGTAGGTAAGCCTGTCGTTATATGTAAAATAGCGGCGATGGCGTTGAGGTCGGCACCTATGGTAAGTATATTTGCAACTGCAAGTACCGATACCATCAGTACAGTCAGTTTTTTGGAGTAGAATGCGGTTGTGATCTCAGGCAGACTCTTGCCGGTAACTATGGCGATGCGGGCCGCCATGTTCTGTATGGCTATCATCATGGGAGTTGAAAGCAGCAGCAGCCAGAGCTGTGAAAAACCTGTAGTGGCACCGACGACGGTATAGGTTACAATACCTGCAGGGTCGTCACCCGCTCCGCCGGTAATGAGGCCCGGGCCCAGCTCTTTGACCCGTTCACGATTTTTTTCTATCTCCTCTCTTATTCTATCTTTAAAAGACATTGAATCAGTGCCTGTACCTGTAGGTTATGATTATGCCGATATCTCTGCCCAGCTTCGACTGAAGTGTAGCGGTTATTTTCTCTTTTTCGGAAGTGTTGAGCTCTCTTGGCGTTATGACGGAAAATTTAGCGTAATAGCCCTCCGGAGTGTGTGAGATACCGCTTAGTCTTATGTCGATGGGTGTGTTGCCGACGACAACTCTTTTGAACTTCTCGAATCTACTGTATATCTTCTCTTCAGCCACCACTGTTCTTGTGGAGAGATAGAGAGGAACCGCGATGACCGCAACCATCAGGAGCTTTATAAAAAAAGCGGTCGAAGCGTATCTGCTGGAGGCGTATCCCAATACGTAGAACATGGCTCCGGATGCCACTATTATTCCAACGATGTTGGCCAGGAAAAGAAGAAAGGCGTTGGAAAAAAGGGACCATGAGCCCCACCCTATACCGATGCCGGAGACACAGAGCGGAGGTACCAGTGCAACGGCGATCGCAACACCGGCAAGGCTCTCTGCGACTTTCGAGTCGGTGTACCCGTAAGCTGCGGCTATACCTGCAAAGACTGCGACGGCGAGATCGAGCAGCGTCGGGTGTGTTCTCATCGACATCTGATCGGTTATGTGGGTAAAAGGTAGCAGCCACGCATATAGTGCCGAAGCCGCGAGGGCTATCGCTACAGAGAGCAGTATGGTCTTTGTGCTTCTTCGCATCAAAGTATTGTCAAATCTGATGGCTCCCATAGCAAAAGCGACTATGGGAGCCATCAGAGGTGCAAGAATCATCGCGCCTATGATCGTGGGAGAGGAGTTTTGAAAGAGACCGGTAGATGCCATAAGTACGCTTACAAGAAGCAGAAGAAGATAACCGGCAGAGATCTTCGCCGAGTTGCGAAGTTTCATAAAGAGCTCTGCAAAAGCCTCTTCCGACGCTATGGGTACAAGCGGCAGGCTCCTGCGTGTGAAGAAATTTATCAGGTCGCCGTCCTGGGGTAGATTCTGTATGCGAAGGCTCTCTTTCTCCTCGCCGCTTACACATCCTTTCCACCCGGTAACTATCTTCGATTTTGTCTCTATCGTCTCGAAAGAGATCTCTTTTGTCTTCTCTTTTATGCCGTCGAGCGTAAGGTGTATGGGTTTTGCGCTGCCGCTTTTGAGGGTAATGCGTTCGCTTTTGAGTGTTCCGATTCCCGGTGGCAGAGTTTCTGTAGGGTTGATTTTTCGTTTTGCGAGAAAAAAACGGAGTTTAAGAGCGCCGAGAATGCTTTGAGGTGCGTAGACGACCGAAGCGATACGCCTGCACTGGTTGTCGGACTCTTTGAAAAAGTATGGACGTTTTGCCTGCATAACCGCTTCCGCACCGGCTTCTACCAGCAGTGACGCCGTCGATATCTCTTTCTCTTTGGCCGTCTCGATCTGTAGAGGAAAAAGCTTCAGGGAAAAGAGGTTCTTAAAAATCGATTTCATCGTCGCTTTGGCCCCTATGCCGCCTACCCATCCGCTCTCTCCGGCAGAAGCGCAGCCGATTATGATCTTTTTATTGCACAGCACCTGGTTACTTAGAAGATGTACATTCTCGGCTTCTGCAAGCTTTACAGCCTCTACAAGCTCACCCGGAATCGCATACGATTCGCGACAGAGCCTGTTTTTCTCATACGGAAGTATGGCTACACGTATATCGGCATGCCTGATATGTTTGAGCCACTCTCGAAAGTCTTCATCTTTCGCCATTACGAAAAGCAGAGTGCCTTGCTCGAAAACGTTTTTGCCTCTTTTGAATATTTTACTTATTACAGGGCGGCCCGTTATCTCTTCTATCTTTCTGCAAACAATTGATATATCCTCTTTGTCTAACTCGTGGTCATGTAGAAAAATAGAGGCTTCGGCCATCCGGTCTCCTTGAAACTGTCCTGCGCGAGTTCACTATTATACACCAATAAACTATGAAATCTAAAAGTTTTTTTGAAGAGTAATTTCGAAATTTTTCGTAATTGTCAGCTAACTAACACCGGTTTAAAAATTAATTATGTTAAAATAGATTCGATAAAAAACATTCTGTTCACATAAGCCTGTGTCTGACTGTTTGCGAGCAAACGGTTTGCAAGATCTAAAAGGCACATAGTTGCCGATCGCAGTGAAGAAGGAGAGGGTCATGTATGAAGTGGAATACGAGTTTTTTGATAACGGTACTGTAAAGGTCAAAAAAAGGCAGTATGTACATACACGGAAAAAAGTTTTGACAAAGGAGCGAAAAAAAGAGAAAGAGATAAAATCTCTTTCATATCGTTTTTTAACTTTAAAACATAAAAGAGTTCCTCTGGTTATGTTATAACGGCACCTGTTTTGGTAACTGAGAAAAAAGGGGGTATACGATGGGGAATTCAATATGGCAAAAATCGGTATTGTGCTCTCTGTTTATAAAATACGCCTCTTTGGTCGAAAGGGGATTTTTTAATATTGAAAACAGAGACAGTTTCGTCCGGTCCGTTCTCGAATGCGTACGCGACAATATGAAAAAAGAGAGTAGTGCAAAAATCGGCAGAACACTCGAAACGGTATCTTTTATCATGCTTGACGAGATAGGCTCGAAAATCAGATATATCCTTAAAACCGGAAGAAAAGAGGCTCTTGAAAAGTTTCATGAAATTGGTAAAAACGAAATATCCGAAGTGCAAAACTACAACTACTCAATAGAAACATACGGTCTTGCTCTAAGAAGAGCCAGAAGAATGAGGCAGATATTGTGGGAGACTCAAAACGGGGTCGAAGGTTTTTTTGTAGAGAATCCATATGATGCTCTGCGACAAGCCGTAATCTATGGTGCAAGAAATCTTGCACATATTGATATAATCATATCTTTGTATGAAGAGGAGATACGTTTTTGTTGTAATTTACCTGCTTCGCAGGAAACGGTGAAATAACATTTTCAAGGTGTAAGCAGATGCAAAAAGGTTCTATTCCATACAAGAGCTCTCTGGATGTTTTAAAGTCTTCCAAACTATTTGGTTCGCTTGATGAAAAAGAGCTCGATACCATTTTGCAAAGCTGCAGATACGAAACTTTTGGAAAATCGGAATCGATCTACAACGATGGAGGTACAGAGTATCTGAATATCGTTATAAATGGAGAGATCAAACTTTCGCAGACAGATCCTTCAAGCGGGAGAAGTATTACTCTTTTCATACTTCGTCCCGGAGATATCTTCGACGTTTTTTCCCTTCTTGACGGTCGTAAACATACAACATTTCCTTCGGCACTGCAAAGTGTCGGCATACTTCGTGCCGATATGAATACTGCCAGAGAGTGGTTCATGAAATTTCCCGAATTGAATGTACAGATGCTTCCTTACCTGGGTTCAATGATGAGAGAACTAGAAGCATTTTCCGAATCGCTTGTATTTGACGATACAGCTACAAGACTGGCAAAACTTATTTTAAAACATCTTCATACGGAAGCGGATGAAGAGAGTGAGTTTTTTCCCGTAACTCTTATTAACAGGGTTTCTCACGAAACAGTGGCGGAAATGATAGGCTCGGTACGATCTGTCGTTACTACGCAGCTCAATAAATTCAAAAGAGAAGGATTGGTTTTTACGAAGAGAGGAGAGCTTCTGGTCAAAGAGTTGGAGACGCTCAAAGAGAAGTATAATCTTTGAGTTTTCACGAACCTTTTTTTGAAATCCCTTGCCTTTGATAATTCATCTATTTAAGCAACATACATAACCTGTTTGAAAAGTAAACGACCGGTAAACGTTTTTTACTGTAGAATAGTTCATAGGCGAACGCTTTACTCAAAGGAGTCGAAAATGGGGAAATATATAAAATGGTTTTCACAGATTGGTATAGACGATGTTCCAGAAGTTGGCGGGAAAAATGCCTCATTGGGTGAAATGTACCGGACCTTGACTCAAGAAGGAGTACGGGTCCCAAACGGTTTTGCCGTTACTGCAGATGCATACAGGCATATTCTGGATTACAATGATGCCTGGGACAGACTTCATAAGCTGCTTGACGATCTTGATCCAGACGATGTAAAAGAGCTTCAAAGACGCGGAGAAGAGTGCAGGAAGATAATTTACGGGTGTAAAATTCCTGATGATCTCAAAAAAGAGATAATTGAAGGATACGATGGATTGAAAAAAGAGTATGGCAATGATGTTTCGCTTGCCGTCCGATCCTCCGCTACAGCTGAGGATTCACCGGAGGCTTCGTTTGCCGGCCAGAACGATACCTATTTGAATGTAGCAGGAAACGAGGCGCTGCTTGATGCTTATAGGCGTTGTCTGGCTTCCAACTTTACGGACCGTTCCATCCACTACAAGTACGACCACGGTTTCGACTGGTCGAAGGTATACCTCTCCGTAGTCGTTATGAAGATGGTCCGCTCGGACAGAGGTACCAGCGGCGTAATGTTCAGTATCGATACCGAAACCGGCTTCAAAGATGTAGTATTCATCAACGCCGGATACGGTCTGGGAGAGAACATAGTTCAAGGAACGATAGACCCCGACAGCTTCTACGTACACAAGCCCACTTTCGAGAAGGGTTACAGGGCCGTTTTGAAAAGAAGGCTCGGTAAAAAACAGCTGAAGATGGTTTTTGCCTCAGAACTCAATACTGGGAATATCGCCGTAGAGTATACGAAAAATATCGAAACGGATGAGAAGGAGCGCAGCCGATTCTGCATAGATGACGATGACGTTATGGTGCTTGCAGACTACGCCATAAAAGTGGAGAACCACTACTCCAAAAAGGCCGGATACCGAAAACCTATGGATATGGAGTGGGCCAAAGACGGTATAGACGGTCATCTCTATATGGTTCAGGCGAGACCAGAGACTGTAGAGTCGCAAAAGAGTGGGACGATTTTGAAGATGTACCATCTCAAAGAGAAGGGCAGATTGCTTGTAAGCGGCCGCGCGGTCGGTACGAAGATAGGGCAGGGCAAGGTCAGGGTCATAAAAGATATAAGCGAACTGAGCAGCTTCAAGCCTGGAGAGGTACTCGTTTCAGAAACGACGACGCCGGACTGGGAACCGGTTATGAAAACGGCGGCCGCGGTAGTTACCGACCGCGGAGGACGCACATGCCACGCGGCCATCGTGAGCCGTGAACTGGGTATTCCGGCGGTTGTGGGAACGGACAATGCGACCGAAGTTTTAAAAGACGGAATGGAGGTAACCGTAAGCTGCGCTGAAGGAGAGACGGGCAACGTTTACGAAGGGCTGCTCAAATACGAGATAGTAGAGACCGACCTCTCGAAGATGAAAAAGCCCAAAACCGAAATCATGATGAATCTCGGGAACCCCGATATCGCTTTTTCGCTTGCCGGACTTCCGGTGGACGGTATAGGGCTTGCGAGAATGGAGTTTATTATAAACGAGTATATCAAAGCGCACCCTATGGCCCTTAAACATATGGAAAAGGTTGACGAAAAGACCAGAAAGGCTCTCAGGAAGCTGTCCGAAGCGTTTGGGAGCCCGGAAGAGTTTTTTGTAAAGACGCTCTCCGAAGGAGTGGCGACCATAGCCGCTTCTGTCTATCCGAACACCTGTGTCGTACGTATGAGTGATTTCAAAAGCAACGAATACGCCACACTTCTGGGCGGTAAATTTTTCGAGCCCGAAGAGGATAACCCGATGATAGGTTTTCGGGGTGCCGCACGCTATATCCATCCGGCATACGAAGAGGGTTTTGCCTTGGAGTGTGCGGCGATAAAGAGGGTGCGGGAGGATATGGGTTTTAAGAATGTCATAGTGATGATTCCCTTTTGCCGACGGGTCGGCGAGGGAGAAAGAGTGATCGAGACGATGGCAAAATATGGGCTGAAAAAGGGTGAAAATGGCCTAAAGATCTATGTAATGTGCGAAATTCCCAACAATGTCATCCAGATAGACGCTTTCAGCAAGGTTTTTGACGGCTTCAGCATAGGAAGCAACGACCTCACGCAGCTTACACTCGGAGTCGACCGTGACAGCGAGATAGTCGCGTTCGATTATGACGAGCGCGACCCGGGCGTGATGAAGATGATAGAGCTGGCGGTCGAAGGCGCGAGGCGAAACGGACGACATAGCGGTATTTGTGGTCAGGCTCCCTCAGACTATCCGGAAGTTGCCGAATTTCTTGTAAAGCTGGGTATAGACTCCATCAGTCTGAACCCGGACAGCGTCCTAAAAACAATACGTGATATCGTGGAGCTCGAAAAAGAGCTGGGAAGGAGCTGAGATGCTAAAGAGGTATCTGCCGGCCGATGTGCCGCAGGAGAGAGAGGGAGATTTTCTCGAAACATTCGATAAGAGTACCGGCGGGAGCGGACGGCTCATGCTCTTTGCCGGTGATCAGAAGGTCGAGCATCTGAATAACGATTTCTTCGGCCCCGACATACCGCTTGAAGACAGTGATCCGGAGCATATGTTTCAGATCGCTTCAAGGGCCGATATAGGCGTTTTTGCTACGCAGTTCGGGCTTATATGCAGATACGCAAGGGACTACAGAGAGATTCCCTATCTGGTGAAACTCAACTCCAAAACCAATCTTGTACCCTACACAGACAAAGATCCCTATTCGCAGCAGTGGCTGGAAGTGGAGGATATCGTCCGCTTCAAAAAGAGCAGCGGTCTGGATATCTGCGGCGTCGGCTACACGGTATATCTGGGAGGAGAGTACGAACATTCGATGTTGCGAGAGGCTGCCCAAATAGTGCATAAAGCGCATGAAAACGGGATACTGGCGGTACTTTGGATATATCCGAAGGGCCCTTATGTAAAAGATGAGCACGATGCACATCTGATCGCCGGCGCCGCTGGTGTCGGTGCATGCCTCGGGGCCGATTTTGTCAAGCTGAAAGTACCCTATGTCAACGGTGGTTTCGACCCTGCACTCCTGAAAGAGGCGACTCGGGCGGCAGGCCGTACCGGCGTTCTTTGCGAAGGGGGCGACAAAGTTGACGAGGCGCAGTTTTTGGCTCAGCTTCACGAGCAGATTCACATCGGCGGAAGCCGCGGAAACGGGACGGGTCGCAATATTCACCAAAGGTCGCTTGAAGAGGCGATACGCATGGCGAACGCTATCTATGCGGTTACCGTCAAAAAC
>WFUN01000087.1 GCA_015484905.1 Hydrogenimonas sp.
GGCGTCTGCAGCCAGAGCCGCGTCCGCCGATCCGGCACTCGTTTACTATCTGAAGCAGACTGTAAACAGTGCTTCTTATGGGTTCAAACAAGAGCTGAAAGAGCCTTTGCAGATATTTTCTGCTTTGGGAACACATCGGGCGAGACAGCTGCTGTTTGCATATATGGTCCATTCCGTCGCTCCTTGCAAATGGGGCTTTTTTTCACTCGGAAAAGATGAATTTCGCCAATTTCAGATCTCGTTTATAAAGAAATGGGAAAAGACGGTATATGAAGAGAGAATAGACGAGAGATATACCGGCGCAGCGGTTATAATGAGTGCGGGACTTGTTGTGGCCGATGCCATTTTTGCCGACCGCGCTGAAGATATAGCGCTTGTCAGAGATAGCGAGGATCTTGACCTCGATACGATTCTTGAGAGGGTGAGCGGATATCGGTTCGACCAACTTGTGGTCGCTGTAGCTCAAAAATGGGATGTCGACAAAGATATAATCAGACTCGTATCGCTGGCATTTGGCAAAGAGGAGTGTGAAAATAAGAATCTGTGCCGTCCGGCCCGTTTTCTTCATCTTCTACTTTTTTATGAACTGAGCAGGCCTGTAATGCTAAAAGCGGGAGCCAATGCTTTTATTTTGTTCAATCCGCACTTTTGTGAACCGGTTCTATCCAGATTTGAAGAGATAATGGAACTGCGATGAGACCTGTGATCAAAAAAAGGCGTATCGCAATCTTTACTCCTCAGGGCTTTTTGGATGGAAACAACGCTTCCGGGATCGTTACTATGCAGGATATGGATATGGTAAGATCAAGTGGAGTGCATATGGTACTTGTTTCGATGAAAAGGGTGGCGTTTTTCAACAAAAACGGGATTTCCGTTTTGCTCGACGCTCTTGTGAAGTTGCAAAAAGAGATGAGAGTTACCATAGGTTTTTGTGATTACGACAGGAAGCAGTACGTAACGTTTTTAAATCTTTTCAAAAAAGAGATGAATTTCAATCTTTTCAAAACGCTCGATGTGGCCATGCTGTTTGAAGGGTGCAAAAAGAGATACAGCGATATTCAAGAGAGCGTTCTTGTATATAACGAAGATTCTACTCAGCGGAGTATGCAGGCGATAGAGGTATTCGATCGCGGGTACAATCCGGTTGTCGTGCAAACAAGAGAAGATTTCAATATTCTCTCCCAGGAAGATGGGAATTTCGTGGAGATCATCGACAATACCCATCTTGGTTTTATAGGAAGCAGGATCGCTGCCAAAACCAGAGGTAACTGCATAATCTACTATCTCAAGGGATTTCTTGACGGCTCCGTGACAGAGCAGTTTGATGTGGTCTATCATCAAAACTGTCTCAAGGTGGGCTTCAAGCTTTTCATGTTCGACGCCACGCGAGTAAGTTCTCTAAATATTCATGCAGCCAACTTTTTTTCAAAACTTTCGACAGCAGGTGCGGAGTATGGCGCTATTATATCTATCGTAGGACTGGATATCGAGAAGACACCGAAAGCTTTTATCGAAGAGCTTGAAGATGCCGGAATCATTTTTTTCGAAAACGAGGCCGACTTTTTTGGCGACGAGACAATCCAATCCATCTCAGCAGAGGGTTCGATAACCAAAAAAGAGAGAAGCAAGCTGACAAAACAGATAGTGGCGAGACTTCCTGCATTCGTAGAATCGGCAATGGGAACACTGCAGATGATGACAAATATGATTGCGGTCAAAAGAGGTATGAATATACAGCCCTTTACTGCCAACGACCGGACTCTTATAGCCAGCTCGATAGCCTTTTATGGAGATATTGAAGGGATGATTACGCTTGTTATGCCCAAGAGACTCGTGCAAAAATCGTGCGCGCTTTTGATAGGAGAGGAGAGTGAGGAGGAGGAAGTGCTTACCGATGCGCTCAGTGAACTTGTCAATATAATCGCAGGAAAATCGAAGGCACTGCTTCAGGAAGAGGGAGTGAATATCAATATCACCCTTCCAAGAAGCTATATGTCTATAGAGGAGTTGCGTATTACGCTCGATGGTATCCATGGAGTTCAGGTCAATTTCAGTTTCGATGATTATCCTTTCATATTCTATTTGAGCCCGTAGAGGGTGGATATGCTGTGATGTGGGATCTGGGTGATT
This sequence comes from Hydrogenimonas sp., assembly GCA_015484905.1. Classification (GTDB taxonomy): domain Bacteria; phylum Campylobacterota; class Campylobacteria; order Campylobacterales; family Hydrogenimonadaceae; genus Hydrogenimonas. Next base: position 2,131 of record WFUN01000087.1, read on the forward strand.
GGGGATCGGATGGAGTCATACGACCAGGCCGGTCTCTGTAGACTTGCGAGAAGGAGTAAACATGCTGGTAGCGCCGAGTATTCTTTCGGCCGATTTCGGTCATTTGGAGAGGGATGTAAAGACGATTTGCGATGCCGGTTGCGACTTGGTGCACGTTGATGTGATGGATGGCCATTTCGTTCCGAATCTTACAATAGGTCCTGTGGTGGTACAGGCTGTAGCAAAAGCTGCGACGAAGCCTTTGGACATTCATCTCATGGTGCAGAACAACACTTTTTTCGTAGATCTGTTTGCCCCTTTCAAACCACGATACATCTCTTTTCATATTGAAGAGGAGAAGCATCCTCACAGACTGATTCAAAAGATCAGAGGATTGAGTATAAGGCCCGCGATCGTTCTAAACCCCCATACGTCTCCCCAATCTGTCGAATTTTTACTCGAAGATCTGGATATGGTGCTTTTGATGAGTGTGAATCCGGGTTTTGGCGGGCAGAAATTTATCCCTTCCGTTTTGGAAAAAGCCAGGCGCCTCAAAGATCTGATAGAAAAGCGTAACCCAAAATGTCTTATAGAGGTCGATGGAGGTGTGAACGATAAAAATGTACACGATCTCAAGGCGGCCGGTGTCGACGTTGTAGTAGCGGGAAGCTATATCTTCAAACAAGAAAATATCGCTCACGCAATAGAGACATTGAAGGTATGAGAAAGGATTCCAGATAGTCCGAAACCAGAAATTGAAAACCGAAAACAAGATTGTCCCCAGAGTCAAAATATGCGGGATTACAAACATTGAAGACGCTCTGTCGGCCGTGGAGGCCGGCGCAGATGCTCTGGGGTTTGTTTTTTATGAAAAGTCACCCCGTTTTATCGATACGAAAAAGGCGGCTCTTATTGTCGACGAACTCCCTCCGTTCGTAGAGAGAGTAGGGCTGTTTGTAAACAAGACACCGCTCGAAGCGGATGTTGTCTGCTCGCAAAGCGGTATGAGTATGGCGCAGATCCATTTTGATGTGGATGAGAGCTATTTTCATGCACTTCATACGAAACCTTTACGCGTCGTTAGAGCCAGAGCTCCTGAAGATGTAATGAATTTCGGGTCTTATTACAGACTGGTAGATGCATTTTGTGAAAGTTATGGTGGAGCAGGAAAGCGTCTCAATCTTGAGTGGTTTGAAGGAGTGGACTGCTCGAAAATAGTTCTCGCCGGCGGACTGAATCCGGAAAATGTAGCCGAAGCCGCTGCCTACGGTTTTTACGGTTTCGATGTAAGCAGTGGGGTGGAAATGTACAAAGGTAAAAAAGATCCGGTGAAGATCCGTGCATTTATCGAGGCCGCAAAAGGTAGCGCATGCGCCCGCTGATCGACAATATAGTGGCTGCCGTCAAAAAAAATGGCGGCGTCATGAAGCTGGATGATTTCAGGGAGCTGATACAAAAAACGAGAGACTCACTTTTCGAAAATGTGGATACTCTTATGGAGCTGGTTATAGCCTCGGGAGTGCCCATCGAGATCGAGGGTGATGAAGTGGTATTGAAAACATCTTTTATGCCTTGGCGGGATGAGACATTTTGCATTGTCGATATCGAGACGAACGGAAGCAAGCCGGATCGTTCGCAGATTATAGAAATCGGGGCGCTAAAGTGGAGAAACGGAGAGGTCGTGGACCGATTCGAATCTTTTGCGCAGTGCAGCTATCTGCCATATCAGATCAGTGAAATTACGGGTATAAATCCTGAAGATCTTGAAGATGCACCTACGCTTCAAAAGCTGCTTCCCGAATTTAAAAATTTTCTTGGTGACGCCGTTTTTGTTGCACACAACGCGACCTTCGACTACAATTTCGTATCGATGTCGTTCGAACGTTTCGGTCTTGGAGTATTGGGTAACCGCAGATTCTGCACGATAGATCTGGCCCGCCGTACGATAGAAGCGGAACGTTACGGACTCGGTCATCTGAATATAGCGCTTGACATAAATACTCTGATCCACCATAGAGCCTATGCCGATGCCGTTACGGCCGCCAAGGTGTTTGAGATAGGTCTAAGAAATGTGCCGGAGTCGATTGTGACGGTCGAGGAGCTGATAGACTTTTCAAAACTCCCGGTCAAAAAGGCCAGGAGAATTCTTAGGTAGATCAGGCGAATCTGTCCAGAACCTTTGTCGCAAGAAGATCTCCCCATACATTTATGGAAGTTCTGAACATATCCAGTATTCTGTCTACGGCCGCTATCAATCCGATAGCTTCAAGAGGAAGACCTACGGCGCTGAGAATCATAGTCATCATCACAAGGCCGGCCCCGGGGATTCCTGCCGCACCTATGGATGCGAAAGTGGCTGTGACGAATATGACGACCTGTTCACTCAGCCCGAGTTCCACACCGAAACTGTTGGCTATAAACATCACGGCAATCGCTTCGTACAGAGCGGTACCGTCCATATTGACTGTTGCGCCGAGCGGAAGTATGAAACCGGCGCTCTCTTTTCTCACTCCACCTTTCACTTCGCTTACCTCTATCGATACAGGAAGAGTTGCGGAGCTCGAAGCGGTGGAAAATGCCACCAACACCGCTTCGCGAACTCTTACAAAATATGAAAAAGGGTTGAATTTGCCGATTGCGTATGCCACTAGCGGAAGTACGACCATCGCATGAAGGAAGAGAGCCACTATTACGGAAATGACATAGTCTTTCAACTGATATAGAGTCTCGAAACCCTCTTTCGCCACGACATATCCTATTAGAGAAAATACTCCTGCCGGCGTCAGTGTTATAACCCAACCCGCAATTTTCCCCATGGCGTCATTTAGCGCATCGAAAAATCCGCTTAGTGAATCTCTTTTCTTTTTTTCGAGATGGAGAGTGGCGATGGCGAAGAAGATAACGAATACGAGTACCTGAACTATTCTTCCCTCCGACAAAGAGGCGAATACGTTTGCCGGTACGAACGAAAGAAGAAGTGAGGAGACCGAGTGCTCCTTTTGAATAGAGAGTGGAGCGCTTCCGGCGAGTTCCCCTGCGCTGCCGGGTTCGATGAGGTTTACTACGAGCAGTCCCGCCGTTACTGCCAGGGCCGTAGTCAAAAAGTAGTAGCCGAACGCTCTGAGCCCGAGATTTTTTAGAGCTTCTGCGCTTCCAAGGGAGACTATGGCCACGAATACCGAAGCGAATACGAGCGGAACTATAAGCATTTTTAGAAGCATCAAAAACAGATCTCCCATCCACTTCAGCGCCAACATTGTATCCGGGATCCATACTCCGCAAGCGACTCCGATGAATATTGATGCGAGGGTTAGAGTCTCGGTTGAAAGGTGTTTTTTCATCTTTTTTCTCCGAGTTTGGGCAGATGCCATTTTTTATAGTAGGCTACAAGCCTCAAGGCCAGGGAGGAGGCAGCTATAAGCAAGAGCGTAAAACTGCCGAGACATCCGGCTTGCCCGCAAAGATACACGGAGGCTGCTATCAAGAGGGCTATAGTACCGTAAAATTCGCTGGTAAGAACCATAGGCACCTCGTTTACCATGATATCGCGCAACATTCCGCCTCCTACCGCCGTGATAAAAGCGAGAAGCATAACTCCAAAAATATTGAAGCCGGCATCCATGCCAACAAGCGCTCCGGTTATGGCGAAGGCTACCAATCCGATACTGTCCATCAGAATAAAGATTGCGTATCGTTCCAACTTTTGTTTCGTATGGAGTTTGAATAAAAAAGCGAGAGTGATACCAATGGTTACAAATATCAGAACGGAGCTTTCGGTAAAAGCCACAGGTGTTCTTCCAACGATGACATCACGGATTATACCGCCTCCCAGAGCGGTCAGAAAGGCAGCTATGAGTATGCCCAGCAGGTCCAGCCCTTTGCGCACTCCCATCAGATATCCGCTTATACTGAAGCTGATGAGACCGAGAGTGTCCGCTATCGTGAACAGGGTCATTGTATGAGATCTATATAATCGTTTTTAAACTCTACATAACGGTGCGCAGAGGCGTACAGCTCTTCTATCTCTTCGTCGTCAAGAGTCCGTACCGCTTTTGCAGGTGAACCCAAAATGAGACTTCTTGGCGGGAATTTCTTGTTACGCGTAACCAGCGCTCCTGCTCCGACAATCGACTCTTTCCCTATTTCCGCCCCATCGAGAATCGTGGCATTCATACCTATCAAGCAGGCGTCGCCGATGATACATCCGTGAAGCATCACCCTGTGGCCTATGGTCACATCATCTCCTATTATGGTCGGATACCCGTCGCTCATATCGGGCTTTTTGTAGTGTGTTACATGAATCATCGTCAAGTCCTGAATATTCGTGCGGTCTCCTATACGTATTTTGTGCACATCGCCACGCAGCACACATCCAAACCAGACTGAACAGTCCGAGCCCATCTTTACATTTCCTATGACAGTGCTTCCCGGAGCGATCCAGGTTTTGCTGCCAAATTCGGGAAACCATCTTTTATAGCGTAACAGCATGGCGAACCTTTTTAAATTTTTTTGAGGCATCTTTCATGAGTGAATTGGTATCGAAAGATGCAGAATATCAATTTTTTTTTGGTGGAATTATACTATACTGAGGTATGAATATTCTGCATTATCTAACTACAGCCGATTGGAGCGATCCGCTTAATTGGATTCCAGCTCTGATTGCCGGTTATGTTTTAATATATATGATCGGAATATTTTTCGGAGAGGAGTAGTTTTTAAAGCTGCTTGATTCTGTTTATTTCGTCTCTCAATCTTGCAGCCTCTTCAAACTCCAGCCTTTTTGCCGCTTCTTTCATTTTTTTTGTAAGCTCTTTTACGATCTTTTGCCGCTCTTTTGCCGGCATACGGTCGATTTTGCTTTTTTTCTCATATAAAATGCCGTGTTCTTCGAGTTTGAGGTTCTGATCCAGTCGCCTTCCGACCGATTTGGGAGTTATTCCATGTTTTTCGTTATAGAGTTTCTGTCTTTTGCGCCGGTGCAGTGTGGTGTCGATCGCTTTTTTCATAGAATCAGTAATTTTTTGGGCGTACATTATAACACGGCCGTTTAGGTTTCTTGCAGCACGCCCCATTGTCTGTATCAGCGAGGTTTCGCTTCGTAAAAAACCCTCTTTGTCGGCATCGAGAATCGCTACGAGGCTCACTTCCGGCAGGTCGAGGCCTTCTCTTAGAAGATTTATCCCTACCAGTACGTCGAACTCCCCCATTCTGAGGCTTCTGATAATCTGATTTCTCTCTATCGCGTCTATATCCGAATGCATATATTTTACTCTGAGTCCAAGATCGTTGTAATATGTGGTAAGCTCTTCGGCCATCTTCTTTGTAAGAACGGTAACCAACACTCTTTCGCCCCGCTCAACCACCTTTTTTATTTCATCATAAAGATGTTCTACCTGATACTTGCTGTCCACTACCTCCACTTCAGGATCGAGCAGTCCCGTGGGGCGTATTATCTGTTCGGCCACTACAGCCGACAGCTCCAACTCCAATTCCGCGGGAGTTGCCGAAACAAAAAGATAGTGTGGGGCTTTTTCTATAAACTCCTCGAATTTTAGCGGTCTGTTGTCGAGTGCACTCGGAAGTCTGAAGCCATATTCGACAAGCACCTCTTTGCGGCTCCTGTCGCCGGCGTACATACCCCGAAACTGTGGAAGACTTACGTGGCTTTCATCGACTATTATAAGATAGGGTTTTTCTTTGAGTTCGAAATAATCCAGAAGGGAGTATGGAGTTTCTCCCGCTTTTTTGTCTGTCAGATGTCTTGCGTAGTTCTCTATTCCCTTGCACATTCCTGTTGTTTCGAGCATTTCAAGATCGAACTCGGTACGCTGTTTCAATCTTTGGTATTCGAGCAGTTTGTTCTCTTTTTTGAACCATGAGAGTCTTTGTGCAAGCTCTTCTTCTATACTTTTTATCGCTTTTTTTAGTCTTTCTCCACCTACGATGAAGTTGCTGGTGGCATATAGTATAGTAGTTTTCAGATCCGTGATTTTTCTGTTTGTCAAAGGGTCGAAAGTATAGATTTTTTCTATTTCGTCTCCAAAAAACTCTATTCTAAGGGCTTCATCTTCGCTGTATGCCGGGTAGATGTCTATGATGTCTCCGTTGAGTCTGAAGTTGGCTCTGTCGAAAAAATCGTCGTTTCTGGTGTAACCCATCTCTACGAGCCGCAGCAGGAGTGTGCGCTGATCTATTTCGTCGCCCGTTTCGAGTTTCTGCACCATTTTTTTGTACTCTACAGGATTTCCAAGACCGTAGTTCGCAGATACCGAGGCAACGACGATGACATCGTCGTATGTAAGCAGGCTTGCCGTAGCGCTGAGACGCAGCCGCTCCAGTTCGTCGTTTATGGAGCTGTCTTTTTCTATGAAGAGATCCTGCCTTGGAATATAGGCTTCGGGCTGGTAGTAGTCGTAGTAACTTATGAAGTACTCGACATGATTGTTTGGGAAAAAACCCTTGAATTCGCTGTAAAGCTGGGCTGCAAGAGTTTTGTTGTGGGTCATTATAAGAGTAGGCATTTGCAGTTTTTGGATAATATGGGCCATAGTGAAAGTTTTGCCGCTGCCGGTTACGCCAAGAAGTGTCTGATACCGATGCCCCGCCTCTATGGAGTTGGTAAGCAGTCTGATCGCCTGAGGCTGGTCCCCTGCCGGCTTGAAATCGCTTTTTAGTTCGAAAAGCAAAAAAATCCTTTTTAGTCACTCAAATAGTAGCTATAATTATACCAGTGAAAAATATTGGAAGGATACCTCAATTATGCAAAAAATTCCGGTCATAGAGCAGCTTGCCAAAAAGATCGACGATTTGATTACGCAGTTTAAGCGGCTCGAAGAAGAGAACAGCAGGCTTCGCAATGAGCTGGTGGCGGTCAAAGCACAAAACGAAGCGAAGGATGCTCAAATAGCGAAACTTACCGAAGAGCTGACGATGAAAGATCTTGAAATCGAGGAAGTGATCGGAAAAATCGAGGCCATGATAGGTGAGTAGTTTTAGATGAAAAAGAAGATATCTCTCGTTATAGGCGGTAAACGATATACCATCACCCTGGAAGAGCCTTTTGCCGGCAAAGTGGAAAAAGAGCTCAGTGAAATTTTCGATTCCGCCAATGACAATGAGACCAAAATATTGCTGCAGGCCTTTTTGACAAAGCAGATAGAGTGCCTCGAACTCGAGCAGAGGCTCGAAGAGCTTCTCGAAAAATTCCCCAAATAAATTTTTTTGTTCGACTTAAGTAAACATTTACACGAATTGGCCGATAATAGTTTTGAGCCTTTGTAGCGACAAAGGAGAAAACTACTTTATAAAGGAGTTGCTATGCGACGTGGTTTTACAATGATTGAGTTGATCTTCGTGATCGTTATTTTGGGGATTCTGGCGGCTGTTGCCATTCCAAAACTGGCAGCTACGAGAGATGATGCAAAAATTTCCAAGCTTTCTGCAAATGTAAGTACGCTGGTTAGCGATGCGGCGGCGTATTATACTTCCCAGGGGCAGACAAACTGGTCGAGTGCCAATACAAAATGGCAAGACGTTACAAATGTGGAGCTCTATACCGATCAGACAGGATCTACCTCCGCAAAAACTACACAGGTTGCTCCAAGCACCGTATATATCGTAGCGGAACCGGGTGGAACTGCAAACAGCGACTGTTTCAAAATCGTCACAACAGCCGATGGTAACCTGACTGTCGATACAAACGGGACAGCTACCAGCAACTCTGTATGTGCCGGTGCGCAACAGCTTGCTGCGGATCTTATCAAAAAGCATACATTCGGCGGCAGAAGAATAGCCCGCTGATCTTTTGTGCTCTCCGCCGCCAGTGCGGCGGAAAACTTGATATATGAATAATTTTGTGTTGATAATGAAAATAAGGCTTTTAGCAAATGAGTGCATTAAGAACGCGCGAAGCGTTTACATTGATAGAGTTGGTATTTGTAATCGTTATCATCGGTATTCTTGCCACCGTGGCACTACCGAAACTGTGGGTTACGAGAGATGATGCCATAGTTTCGAAAGGAAGGGCGGACGTAGCGACGATAAGGAGCGCGATATCTACTATAAGGCAGAAAAATCTTCTTGAAGGCAATGCATCCTATCCCAGTTTTCTCGATACGGCTTCGATTATGACCGAAGATCAGCCTCTTTTTGAAAACATACTCGATTATCCGATATATTCCAAAAATGCCGAGGGAAAGTGGATGAAAACGGGGACAAGACAATATACATTTAGAGTTTTGAACAACAGTGTCGCTTTCGACTACAATAATACGACCGGCAGGTTCGACTGTGATCATACCGATGAATACTGCAAAATATTAACCCACTGATTTTTAAACGAGATGCACTATTATAAAGTTTGCCTGATCGGCAAACGGGCCCCACATTTTACCTACAGTTCATCTGAGAAAATTGGACTCCATACCCTCGTAGTGGTCGAGATCAAAGGAAGACGGTGTGATGCATGCGTAATTTCCGAAGTGTGCAAACCGGATTTTGAAACCTCTCATATAAAGAGCGTCACCCCCTTTTGTTTCAGCCAATTTCAGATAGAAACGGCGCACTTCATCAAAAGTTACTACTCCTGTACTCTGGGCGAGTCTCTCTCTCTTTTTCTCCCTTTCGAAGATAGAGGAGTGAAGCCGTCAAAATATATAGAGTTTAAAACGCAGATAACTCTCTCTTCGTCACAGTCAGCGGCTATGAAAGAGTTGAAAACATACCCATCCGCTCTTCTTTTCGCTCCGACCGGAAGTGGAAAAACAGAGGTATATATGAAGCTTTTTGAAGAGGCGGTAAAAGCGGGCAGGAGTTGTATATTTCTTATGCCGGAGATCAGTCTGACTCCGCAGATGGAGAAGAGGCTGAAGGCGCATTTTGGCGAAAGTGTGGCGATATGGCACTCCAAACTGACGAAAAGACGTCGCGAAGAGACGATTGCAAAGGTACGAAGCGGCGAAGTACGTATCGTCGCCGGGCCCCGCTCCGCACTTTTCCTGCCACTGCACGATATCGGCCTGATAGTCGTCGACGAGGAGCACGACGACAGTTACAAGGCGCATAACCGGCCCCGCTACCATGCAAGAGACCTTGCGCTTTTCATGGGCAGAAAACTCGACGCCAAAGTGGTGCTTGGAAGCGCTACACCGAGCGCCTCCACTTTTGCCAGGCAGCCTGTCGTGCGCATCAAAGATCCTTTTGTCAGGACAAAAAAACGTTTCATCTTTGAAAAGGGAGGATGTGCTCTGACACCGACGATGCTCTCTGCGATCGAAAGTCATAAAAAAGCTGGCGGACAGGCGATCGTCTTCCTTCCGACACGCGCCAATTTCAAGTATCTCTACTGTGAGAGCTGCGGATATACACTGGAGTGTCCATTCTGTTCGGTTGGCATGAGTCTGCATCGCCATCGTAAACTGGTACAGTGCCACTACTGCGGCTATGTGGAGAGGATTCCTCAAAAGTGTCCGAAGTGCGGGTCGGTCATACTGGCTGACCGTATCGGTACGGCAGAGGTTGTTGAAGAGCTCGGTGAGAGATTTCCCGACCTGAAAATCCAGCAGTTCGACAAAGATACAATCAGTACGGCAAACAAACTCCACAAAGCGCTTGAGAGGTTTTCCAGGAAGGAGACCGACATACTGGTAGGTACACAGATGCTCGCCAAGGGGCACGACTATGCCGATATCACGCTTGCGATCGTTTTGGGTCTGGATTACATTCTTGCTCTGCCGGACTATCGTGCGAGGGAGCGGGCGCAGGCTCTTTTTGTGCAGATAGCGGGGCGCGCGGGAAGAGCGCGGGAAGCGGAGGTGATCGTTCAGACCAATCAGCCGGAATTTTTTACAGAGTATCTGGGTGACTATGAAAAGTTTCTAAAAGAGGAGCTGAAAATGCGTGAAGGGCTCTATCCGCCCACGATGCATCTTTGCCGACTGCTTTTTTCTTCGAAAGAGGAGGCGAAAGGAGCGGCGGCCCTGGAGAGGGTGAAAAAGCGGATAGACTCTTTCGGGAAAGTGGAAATCGTAGGGGCGGGAAAAGCTCCGATAGAGAGAATCGCTGGAAAGTTTCGTTTCAATATTCTGCTAAGAAGCTCTTCAAGAAGTGACTTGCTCAAGGTTTTAAAAGCGGTGGACGACGGCAGTTTCGAGGTCGATATGGATCCGGTCGATTTTGCCTGAATATTCGATATAATCCTTTTATGATTAAACGCTACCCTACAAAACAGATTTATGTCGGCAGTGTCGCAGTCGGCGGTGATGCGCCCATATCGGTACAGTCTATGACATATTCGCGTACAGCGGACATAGAGGCTACGGTAGAGCAGATAAACCGCCTCCATTTTGCGGGGGCCGATATGGTCAGGGTGGCCGTACCGGACTACGAGGATGCGAATGCTCTGAAGCAGATACGAGAGCGCACCTCTTTGCCGCTTGTTGCCGACATACACTTCAACTACCGCCTGGCGCTTATCGCCGCCGAATCGGTCGACTGCATACGTATAAATCCCGGAAACATAGGTGAAAAGGAGCGTGTCAAAGAGGTTGTAAAAGCGTGCAATGAGCGCAACATCCCGATACGCATAGGGGTCAACTGCGGCTCTTTGGAGAAGCGGTTCGAGGAGCGCTACGGCCAGACGGCGAAAGGGATGGTCGAATCGGCGCTCTACAACATAAAGTTTCTCGAAGATCTCGGTTTTACCAATCTGAAGGTTTCGCTCAAGGCGAGCGACGTGGAGCGGACGGTAGAGGCTTATCGAATGCTGCGGCCTATGGTCGACTACCCCTTTCATCTTGGAGTGACCGAAGCGGGAACCGTATTTCACGCCACGATAAAGAGTGCCATAGGGCTCGGGACACTGCTGCTCGAGGGGATAGGCGACACGATGAGAGTTTCCATTACCGGAGAGCTCGAAAAAGAGATAGAGGTCGCACGTGCCATACTTAAAGACAGCGGCGTGGCCAAAGAGGGGCTAAACATCATCTCCTGCCCGACATGCGGGCGGATAGAGGCGGACCTCGTCAAGGCTGTGGCGGAGGTGGAGGAGAAGACGAAGCATATAAAAGAGCCTCTCAACGTTTCGGTTATGGGGTGTGTGGTAAACGCCATAGGAGAGGCCAAAAGCGCCGATGTCGCGATAGCTTACGGAAAAGGGAGCGGCCTGGTTATGGTCAAAGGGGAGGTGGTTGCGAAACTGCCCGAAAACGAGCTGGTAAAGAGATTTTTGCAAGAAGTTGAAAAGATGGCCGAGAATAGCGAGTAGATATGATATAATTGTTCATACGATTATTCATATAAAAGGCTAAAGATGCAAAAGATACGCTCCACTTTTACAATCGACAAAGAGGTGATCGACGAACTGAATGTTGTTGCCGAAGAGCTGGGTGAGAAGAAGAGTCATATTGTCGAAAAGGCATTGACGATGTATTACGACTACATCGATGTCGCGATTGCCGAAAAGCGCCTCAAAGAGGTGGATGAAGGCAGAAGCGAAACGGTTTCGGCGGAAGAGGTCTATAAAGCGCTCGGTCTGGTGTAAATGTACAGTATAGTTTATGAAAAAAGTGCAATAAAAGATCTGGTTGGTGTTGAAAAACCTTTCCGCCTGCTTATCAAAGAGAAGATCGAGATTCTTGCAAAAGATCCCGATCGGCTGAAAAATCGGATCAAGGCTTTGAAAGGAAAAGAGTATAAAGGTCTTTACCGCCTTAGAGTCGGAGATCATCGCGTTGTTTATCAGCGTAAAGATGATGTTTTGATAATATTGATTGTCCGAATCGGGCAGCGCAAAGAGGTATATTGAAATTGATGGAAGAACATCTGTATAATTTAAATATCGAACGAGCGGTTTTAAGTACGATCATATTCGATCCGGCAGAGTATGAGGAGATCGCCTCCAAGCTGAAGCCCGAAGATTTTTACCACCCTTTCCACCAGAAGCTGTTTGCTGCCATGGAGGAGCTTTTTAGGGCAGATATGCCTATAGACGAAGAGTTTTTGAGAGAGAGGCTCACATCCAAAAAGCAGTTCGATGAGGTGGCGTTTCTCGATATTCTCGGAGCCAACCCGCTCTCCAACACCCATGCATATATAGAAGAGATAAAAGCCAAATCGCAAAAACGGGCGTTGGTTGGTCTCGCTACCGAAATCAAAAAGCTTACAATCGAAGAGGATATGCCCGCCACCGATGTCATGGATACCGTAGAGTCGAAGCTCTATGCCATAACTTCGGAAGCCTCGACGAAGGATTTCAGAGAGAGCGAAGAGATGGCTTTGAGTACCCTCGAGCACATAAAGAAGATGAAAGAGCGTGGCAATTCCATGCTCATAGGGGTCGATACCGGCTTTAAAGAGCTAAACAGAATGACATCCGGCTTTGGGGAGGGGGATCTGGTTATCGTTGCGGCGCGGCCGGCAATGGGAAAAACTGCTCTTACACTTAATATGGCGCTAAAAGCCCTCGAGAACGGTGACGGAGTAGCCTTTTTCTCACTCGAGATGCCGGCTGAACAGCTTGTTTTAAGACTTCTTAGCGCAAAGACTTCGATTGCGCTTCAGGATCTGCGCGTGGGAAATCTGACTGATGAGGAGTGGACGAGGCTCAGTGAAGCCGTGGACTGGTTAAGTACGCAAAAACTTTTTGTCGATGACGAAGGATCCATAAACATTCATCAGGTACGAGCGAAACTTCGCAAACTGAAAGCACACCATCCCGAGATAAAAATCGCGATGATCGACTATCTGCAACTTATGAACAGTGGCAGCAGTAAAGATCGACATCAGGAAGTGAGCGAAATTTCACGCGGTCTCAAAATGCTTGCAAGGGAGCTTCAGATTCCTATAGTCGCGCTCTCACAGCTCAATCGCGCACTGGAATCGAGGGCAGATAAAAGACCGATGTTGTCGGATCTACGTGAATCGGGTGCCATAGAACAGGATGCAGACATAATCTTGTTTGTTTACAGAGACGATGTATACAGAATACGCGAAGAGAAAGAGAAAGAGATGAAAGCGCGTGCTGAAGGCAAAGAGTACAAATCTTCGTTCCACGAAAAAGAGGAAGAGGATGCCGAAATAATTATAGGCAAGCAGCGTAATGGACCTACCGGTATCATAGAGCTCAAATTTCAAAAACGTTTCACACGCTTTGTGGATGCGGGATATATTCCTGTAGAGATAGTATATGAACAGAGCAATATAGATATTGGGAGCGAAACTAAAATTGAGCTTCCGCCTATCTGAACCCACTTTAATAGAAGGGTGGGGCGAGTGGAGAGCTTTTCTGCTCCTTCTATTTGCGACGTTTGTTTTTTCTCTTGGTTTGAGATACCTCTTTTATCTCGATTTCACATCTCACAAAAAGATTTTTACAGGTGCCGAAGTTCTTGTTCAGTATACAAAAACGAAATCCAGGAGAGAATATGAGGTTTTAAAACTAAGAACCGATGATGGACGCGTATTTTACACCACTTCAAGAGAGCCTTTAAAAAATCTTGTCGGACGTAGTGTTTCTATACTTCTTTTTCCAAAAAAAGTGTCGTTCACAGACTATTTGAGTGTGCCTTACATTCCCGCCGCCATAATAAGGGTAAACCACGATAGAAGTATCAGAGAAAGAGTTTATGAGAAGATAAGACAGGCCCATGAGCACCCATGGATACAGCAACTTTATGGCGCTTTGTATCTGGCTCGACCGGTATCCGGTGACCTGAGAGAAAAGATCGTCCTGCTCGGAATAAGCCATCTTCTGGCGTTGAGCGGGTTTCATTTGGGGCTTCTTTGGCTGATAGTATATGGAGGTTTGTCGATACTCTACAGACCGATTCAGCAGCGATTTTTTCCTTGGCGCCACAGGTTGTTGGATGTAGGTACGGTTACACTCGTTTTTCTTGGAGTCTATCTTGTTTTTACCGGAGCTCCACCTTCACTTGTGAGAGCGTATATGATGGTAGCTGCAGGATGGCTGGCATTGTTGCTGGGGCTTAAAATATTCTCTTTTTCGTTTCTCGCTTTTTGTGTTTTGATATTATTGGCGCTCTTTCCGCCGCTGCTGTTTTCCATCGGATTCTGGTTTTCCGTTTCCGGAGTCTTTTTTATATACCAGCTTTTGTATGTTGGTTCCAGCTGGCCCAAATGGGCACTTTTCGGGTTGCTGAATCTTTGGGTATATCTTGCCATGCTCCCTGTTGTCCACTCCGTTTTTGGGACATTTTCGTTGTATCAGCTGCTTTCGGTACCACTTAGTATAATCTTTTCACTCTTTTATCCGTTTTCGATTGTTTTGCATTTGACAGGCATGGGCAATTTGATGGATGGCTGGATACTGGATCTGCTTCGTTTGCCATCAGAGGCAAAAAGTGTAAATGTTTCAACTCCTGTATGGTTGCTGGGTCTTTTTGTCGCCTTTTCCCTTATCGCTCTTTTCAGGCGTACCGCACTCTATCTTCAGGTTGGGTTTGTCGTCTTGTTCTTCCTCTTTCTTGTTCAGCAGATAGCATAGCTTCTGTCCATATAAAAAGATAATCCACGATAGATATATCCAGAGAAAAAAGAAGAGCAGAGTACTGAACGAGCCGTATATCGTCGTATAGGTTTTATTGTGGACCGTATAGTAGATGAATATGTTTTTGCCGACATACCATATCGAAGAGGCGAAAAAGGAGGAGATCATCGCCGCCTTGAAACGAATGACGATCGTAGTGGAAATTTTATAGGTAATGAAAAACAGCATCCATATGATCAGGTAGGGAAAAATCGATAGAAAGTCTATTCCGCTTGTGTAGCTCGACTGGTTGAGAAAGTATTGTATTCTAAGGGAGAGATAGATGGATCCTGCGAGCGCCATGGGTCCCAGGGTTATCAATGTCCAGTATGTGGTTAGAGCGCTCCAAAACCCTTTTTGTCTTGTTTTAAAGATTTTCCCGACTATATATTCGTAATTCTGGAAAAACATGATGGAAGCAATGAGGATGAAGATGAAGCCGATTATTCCGAGTTTCGATGTATTGGCGAGGAATGTGTCTATGTAGTTCGCTACTATCTCCTGGGAGGCAGGCATTATATTTGAAAATATAAAACTCTTTATTCTTTCGTACTGTTCACCGAAATTGGGAAGGCGTACGACTATGGAAAAGCTGACAAGCAGAAGCGGAATAAGGGTAAATATCGTATAAAAGCTCAGACTCGCCGCATAATAGGGTATATCGGGATCATAAAAACGTTTGAGCGAGCAATAGAGTTTTTTGAAAAATTTCATTTGGGAGATTTTGCGGAGTCTCTTTTGCATCTTTTTGCCTGCTTGAAAGACTACAGTGCCATTTTCCCGGGGTTTAGAATGTTGTTTGGATCGAATGCCCGTTTAATGTCTCTGAAGAGGTTCATCTCCTCTTCGGTAAAGGCAAGATGCATGAAAGGTGCTTTTGAGAGCCCTATGCCGTGTTCTCCGCTAAGTGTTCCTCCCAGATCTATGGTTATACGGAAAATCTCTTCTATCGCTTTGTGCCCCGTTTCGAGCTGTTTTGGGTTAGAGCCATCGACCATTACGTTGGTGTGGACGTTTCCGTCGCCAGTATGCCCAAAACATGGGATTTTCACCCTGTATCTGTTGGCCACATCGTTAATCTGTTTCAATAGCTCAGGCAGCATGGAACGTGGTACCGTAATATCTTCATTTATCTTTTTGCTTCCATAAACGGTAATGGACTGGCTGGCATTTCTGCGTGCAAACCACAGATCTGCCGCTTCGGCGTCGTCGCGCGCCTTCTTGAACTCTATGCAGCCGTTTTGCAAAAAGACTCTCTCTATGACCTCCATCTGATATACTATCTCTTCCGAAAGATTGCCGTCTACGTCCGTTATGAGTATCGCTCCTGCATCCGTAGGAAGCCCTTTGTGGTACTTTTGCTCTACGGCGCGTATTGTAAGGTTGTCGAGAAACTCCATGGCAACCGGTGTCACTCCGCTGGCCATGGTCTTGTATACGGCTTCCATGGCTCTTTCTACACTTGGAAATATCCCCATGGCGGTCTTTTTCAGTTTTGGTTTGGATATCAGCTTAAGCGTTATTTCGGTAATGACGGCAAGAGTCCCTTCGCTGGCTATGAGTATGCCTGCGATATTGTATCCGGCCACATCTTTTATGGTCTTTTTGCCCGCTCTTATAATATCTCCATTGGGGCGCACAGCCCTTACTGCCATGACATAGTCTTTGGTTATGCCGTATTTCGCCGCGCGCATGCCGCCGGCATTTTCACTGACGTTTCCTCCTAACGTAGAATACTCCTGGCTGGCCGGATCGGGTGGGTAGAAAAGACCTTTCGCTTCCGCAGCTTTTTGAAGATCTATATTTATGACTCCAGGCTGGACTACGGCTACCATGTTGTCCATGTCTATTTCGAGAATTTTGTTCATATGTTTTTCAAAAGCAAGAACTATCCCGCCTTTTGCCGGAAGTGAACCGCCTGTAAAACCGCTGCCCGCACCTCGCGGTACTATGGCTATACCTTGTTCGTTGCAGTAGCGAAGAATATTGCTTACATCTTCTTCATTTTTGGGAAATATAACTGCATCCGGTTCGTAACGCTCACGGGTAGCGTCGTAAGAGTAGGCGATGAGATGTGCCTTGTCATAAAACAGGTTCTCTTTGCCTACGATCGCGGCAAGTTTTTCAAAATGCTTCGTTTGCATTGTCACTCCTTTTCTACCTGCTTGTAGAATTTGTCGAAATTTTCCAGCTTGTAACTACTGAAGTCATAAAAGTGTGGTTCTATCTCACCAAACCTGTTGTAAAAAGGCGATTCTACTTTTCCATCCGATGCCTTGACTTCACTATGTGCCACCCTTTTCCAGCTTATGCAGTCTATGAAGTCGCTTCCATCTTTGAACATGAACATAACAAGACCGATATGCTGTTTTCTGCACATTTTCTGAAAGTTGTTTTTATGCGGCAGAGCGTCTCTGTCGCCTGCAAGCTCTACGGCGAACAGATCGGGGTGTATCAAGACAAGATCTTTGAAGCTGTTCTTGGCTTTTTTGTAAGATTCTACATTCGGGGTTATCGGAAGTACGCGATCGTAAAGATAGCCGAAAACAACTTTGTCTCCACTTTCCGGTTTTGCCTTAATCGTGGGCAGATTTGGCTGAAATAGTGCCGTAAATGGGAAAAATTCCACCTTCGAACGATTCTCTTCAGCTCTTTTGACCACTGCGACGGCTATGATGGCTTCATGCCTGTCGTCAAACTGCCGAATCACTATGCCACTCATTCCTTCCGGTAGATTGCCTGTCGTTACAAAACCCTCTTTTTTTGTGGTCTCCTGAAGAGTGGCTGTTGTCTGTGAGGGTAATGTGCCGGCATTTGTAACCATCTTGAAAAAAATGAGAAAAGCCAAAAAGTAGCGAGCCATAACGGTAAAGTCCTCGATTTTAAATTGTGCTGATTATACTCAAACCAACTTTTAAAGCGACTTTAACGCCTGCTTGAGTAAAATTATGGTTATTTTGATAATGAAACGATACAGCCCAATGCCAAGATTTTTTATTCTCATCACTCTTTTGACGGCTTTTTTGAACGCTTCGGTAGTGGAAAGAGCACCGTGGCCGCAAGGAGAGAGTTTTCTTCAGTTTTTGGAAAAAAAGGGTATACCTCAATCGCTCTATTGGGATCTTGACAAAGAGGACAAGGAGCTTTGTGAAGAGATACGTGCCGGAGTCTATTACTATACGATGTATGACGACAACAGGAGCTCAATAGAGCAGGTATTGATACCACTTAATGAAGAGTTGCAGATACATCTTAAGCTTGAAGGAGGCAGATACAGGTTCAATATGATACCTGTAACATACAAAGAGGTTACAGAGAGTTTTGCGGTTTCTATAGAGCGTTCACCATATCAAGACATTATCAAAGCGACAAACAATAAAATATTGGCGTACGCTTTTGTAGATGCATTCAAGAACAGTTTCGATTTTACCAGGCTTCAAAAAGGAGACATGCTGGCCGTAGTCTATACGGAAAAGATTCGTCTCGGCCGAACTTACGGAGTGCCGGTAATCGAAGCGGCGATGATAGAAAGACGAAAAAAACCCTACTATCTTTTTCGTTTCAACGACCGCTACTACGACGAAAGAGGACGTGAGGTGGAGGGTTTCGTTTTCAGAAAACCTGTAAACCGCGTTAGAATCACTTCCCGTTTTACTTTAAGACGGTACCATCCTGTACTGAAGCGTTATAGGGCCCACCTGGGAGTCGATTTCGGCGGCCGGACCGGGACTCCGGTCATGGCTGCTGCTGACGGGCGCGTAAAGTTTGCCGGAAGACTCGGCGGATACGGAAACGTCATAAAGATCAGGCACAGAGACGGCTTTTTGACTCTATATGCGCACCTTCACAAGTTCAGAAGAGGTATCAGGCGGGGCAAATATGTCAAAAAAGGGCAGGTCATAGGCTACATAGGCTCCACGGGAATGAGCACGGGCCCGCACCTGCACTTCGGCCTCTACAAGAACGGGCGGCCCGTAAACCCGCTGGGTGTGATAAAGGTGACCAAAAAGACGATCTACGGAAAGAGCCGCAAAAAGTTCCTCCGTTACGCTTCTAAAATGAAAAAAGAGATAGAGGAGGCGATAGATACGAATGCCGCACCGACAAAGCTCGAGGACCTCTCCGAAGCTATGATGCCTTTCGTGCGTGAAGAAAGGGTAGGCGGATGATCGAAAATTTTCGCATCGAACCACTGAGCGAATCGCACTTCGTACGGCCGGCACTGGTCAGGTATGAGCAAGACGGCGTTCAAAAGAGCTGGGAGATAGTGCAGGCTCACGACAGTGTTGCGGTGCTTCTTTACGAAAGAGACAGAGATCTCTTCATACTGGTCAAGCAGTTCAGGCCAGCAGTTTATATGCATGACGAAGATGGCTATACTTATGAACTGTGCGCCGGCATCGTCGACAAGGAGAGCTCTCTTGTCCAGATAGCGAAAGAGGAGATCGAAGAGGAGTGCGGTTACGACGTTCCTGCGGAGTGCATAGAGAAGATCACTTCGTTTTATACCTCGGTTGGTTTTGCCGGTTCCAGACAGACTCTCTATTTTGCGGAAGTTAACGAAAAGATGAGAGTGCATGACGGAGGAGGTATAGAGATGGAACAGATCGAAGTGGTGGAGCTCCCGGTAAACGAAGCGCGCTCTTTCATCTATGACGAATCGAAGGCGAAAACTCCGGGGCTGATGTTCGCTTTTATGTGGTTTTTCGACCGCTTCAGTCGATAAATCTCTTTAAAAGTCCTCCATAGGCGTCTATGCGGCGGTCTCTCAGAAACGGCCACCATCGGCGTACCTCTTCGCTTCGTTTAAAGTCGATATCGCAGTATAGTATCTCATCTTTATCTTCGGAGGCCTCTGCAAGCATCTCGCCTTGAGGGCCGCATGCAAAACTGCCTCCCCAAAATCTGATACCATCCAGAACACCGCTCTCATCTTTTTCGAAACCTACACGATTTACCGCTACGAGAGGGAGGCCGTTTGCGACCGCGTGGCCGCGCTGTATGGTAATCCAAGCATCTTTTTGGCGCATCTTCTCATCTTCATCATCCTTGTCGAACCACCCTATGGCAGTAGGGTAGACGAGTATCTGCGCACCTTTGAGCGCCATAAGTCTGGCGGCTTCGGGATACCACTGATCCCAGCAAACAAGCACCCCAAGCCTGCCGACGGAGGTATCTACGGGATTGAATCCGAGATCACCCGGAGTGAAGTAGAACTTTTCGTAAAATCCGGGATCGTCCGGAATGTGCATTTTTCTATACTTTCCGGCGATGGAGCCGTCTTTTTCGAAAACAACAGCTGTATTGTGATAAAGCCCGGGAGCGCGCTTTTCAAATAGAGATGCTACAAGTACCACCCCATTCTCTTTCGCCACTTTTGCCCAGTAGGCGACATCTTCTTCGTAAGATTCTGCCAGATCGAAAAGACCGGTATCTTCATACTGACAGAAGTAGGGTGTCTGGTGCAGCTCCTGCAGCACTACAAGCTCGGCGCCTTGTAAAGCCGCCTCTTTGATCATTGCAGCAGTCATCTCTATCGTGCTCTTCTTGTCGGTTTTGACAATCTGCTGTACCAAGGCTATCTTCATAACCTATCGTTCCCTGTTCTCGTTTTTGGCTATAAATTCGAAGAAAAAGGCCAGAAAGATCCCCAGAAACAGCCCGGTGATAAGGGCGATGGCAAGTATAAGCTTCTTTTTGGGCTTGACAGGGTAGTCATGCGTATAGATCTTGCCCACCAGTTGTGTTTTTTGCAAATATGGTGGTTTCATAGAGGCCTCTATTTCTTCGATTTGAGCCGAAAGCTTTGGTATCGTAATGGATTCCAGTTCTTTTATAGCCGCTTCTTTAGCAGGAATCACTTTTTCAAGGATTATTTTTTTCTCTTTTTCAAGATCGGGAATCGTCTCTTTTAGCAGTTTTTCTATAGTCATCTGATAATCGATTATTTTTTTTGAAAGATGGGCAATATCGTTTTGCAGATTGGATATTTGCATAGCGACCATAGCCGCTAATGTAGGGTCTTGTTTGGCGGTTATCATTAGTTTCGACTGCATGTCGGAGATATTCTTCTCTTTTTCAGATATATCTTTTTTAGAAGCTTCTATTTTCTTTTCAATACTTGGAATTTCTCCATTTTTGATAAGTGCAATCTTGCTTTCAATCTTCTTTAAATCAATGGATCTGGATAAATCAAGCTCTTTTTGCAATTTTTGTCGTTCCGCGGTTTTTAAATAGTCCAGCTGCTTCATAAGCGCGTCGACTTGATTTTTTTTGATATCCAAGATAGTATCGTAAAACGTTTGATGTCGCTTGAAAATAATGTCGATAGGCTGTTTTAGCATATTTGTCGCTTCTTCGTTACTGGGTGCATTCGCAGTGATAATTATGAAACCGGCAGATTTTTTTGGAACAGTTACGTTTTCGATATATGCTGTCATATTTTCGTCACGATATTTCTTTGCCGTATCAAACCTGACATCGAGTATCTGCTTCAGGGTCTTGGCATTTTCAAAATACTTTTCGACAACGCCGCCGGAAGTTTTGACAAGCTGTTTGCCAATTACTACTGTAGCTTTCGCTTCATAGAGAGGCTTGGCAAAAAAGATATATGCAACTGCAATAGCAAATACGATAGCGGTGGTAGCTAAGACGGTCTTTTTTCTTTTTTTCAGTGTGTGCCACAACTCTCTAAGGTCTACCTCATCCTCTTCGGGTTGATTGTATGGCGTATAGCCGTATGGGATTACAAGCTGCGGTTCTTTTTCCGGCTGTGTATCTTTTCTTTTCATTGTTTTTCCGTTTTCGATAATATCATTTCAATAAGCCCCTTCTCGTTTCAATACTACTTTAATTGTTTTGAAAAGTATTATTATATCCAGCCATATAGACCAGTTTATTACATACCATTTATCAGTGTTTACCCTAAAATCGTAATCCGTATCGCTTCGTCCACTAACTTGCCAAAGCCCGGTTATTCCGGGTTTTACCATATAGTAGTAGACTGCATTCTCCCTATAATAGATTTCAATCTCTTTTTGAACTACCGGTCTGGGGCCTACGAAATACATATCACCTCTGAGAATATTGAATATCTGAGGAAGCTCATCCAGAGATGTTTTTCGCAAAAAAGACCCTATTTTCGTTACCCTGGGATCATTTTTAAGTTTAAAATTTCTCTCCCACTCCTCTTTGACAACAGGGTTTTCTTCCAAAAGTTTTTCGAGTCTCTTGTCTGCGTCTACGTACATGCTTCTGAATTTTAGTGTTGGTATGGGCTTACCGTTTTTTCCTATTCGTGTATGGGTGAAAAAAATTGGTCCCGGAGACTCTTTTTTGATCAATAAAGCGATCACCCCGATGATAGGCAGGAGTAAAGGTAAAATCATAATGGCTAAGGAGTAGTTGAAAACGAATTGTATTCCTTGACGATATTTTGATTTCAGCCTATTTTGAAAAACGATTAAATTGGTTCTGGTATTAAAGAGAGAGTATATGTGTGACTGTGTAAGATCGTAGTCGTTCATCAGGGGGATAAAGTTGACTTCATGTCTGTTTTGAAGCTCTGTATCTATAAAGTGGCGTAAATTTTCAAGAGAACCGTTTGAAG
Organism: Hydrogenimonas sp.; assembly: GCA_015484905.1. GTDB lineage: Bacteria > Campylobacterota > Campylobacteria > Campylobacterales > Hydrogenimonadaceae > Hydrogenimonas. The sequence continues at coordinate 24,261 of WFUN01000087.1, forward strand.
AGTTTATAAAAACAGTTTTAGGTTCTTTGTTTTTTGCCGGGGTGTAACCCAGATAAGGGTTGTTGAACAGCTCTTTTTTTAAAAAAGGGTCATTGGCGAAAACCTTGACCGGTTTTTGCCAAATACCTAGCCTAAAGAGTAAATTTTTTATTAATCCTTTTAGAAAAGGAATTAAAAAAGCCATTAGAGCAAATGAAAAAACAATGACTATTCTTGAATAGTTTTGTACACTTTTTGTTAAAGCAAGATATGCCAAAACAATGATGAGACTGAAAAAAAGTGCTTTAAATATAAGCCTGCTTTCATGCCAGAAGTCATAACGATGAGTGTATATACCTTCATATGCCAGTATAGCAATCGTAACGATGTATATTGGCCAGAAATTGAGATAATTTGAAATATTTATAGAGTGTGCATTACTTAGTAAATTGAAAGAGTCCATTATATTTCGAAGCTCAAAAGCCAGAAGTATAGCCAGCACAATAGCCATCAGGTCAACTAATATAAAAAAAAATCTCGATAATATCTCTTTCATCGGTGCTGAATCTTTTTTAGCGAATTATACCCAAATTCTCAGTTACGGCTGAAGTCGTCGTCCAGTCGAACTATGTCGTCTTCACCTGTGTATTCTCCTACCTGAGCCTCAATCAGAACGACGGGAATCTTGCCTTCGTTTGTAAGACGATGAACCTCTCCCATTTTTATGTATGTAGACTCGTTTGGACGTATGAGTTTGGTCTCGTTGCCGACCGTTACGGTAGCGGTGCCGCTGACAACTATCCAGTGTTCGCTGCGGTGAAAATGCTTCTGCAGGCTCAACCTTTTTCCGGGTTTTACGACTATCCGTTTTATCTTGTAACCGGGCGTGTCTTCGAGTACCGTATATGTTCCCCACGGACGGTGGGCTGTAAGATGAACGGCAGGCAGAACTGAGCCTTTCCGTTTAAGCTCGTTCACTATTTTCTTGACATTTTGTGAACGACCTTTGCGGCTTATCAGCAGAGCATCGGCTGTATCTACGATTATCAGATCTTCCACATCCACGGTGGCTACGGTTCTGTCGCTTCCGATTACTAGATTGTTTTTCGACTCGAGCGAGACATGGTCGTCGTTTAACGTATTTCCGTTTTCGTCTTTGGGCAACTCATCGTAAAGCGCATCGAAGCTTCCCAGATCGCTCCACCCTATATCGCACGGAACCACTTTTACGATGTGGCTTCTCTCCATTACGGCGTAGTCGATGCTCTCTTCGGGAATTGCGGCCATGTCTTCATGTTTTATGCGCATAGGTCCGTTTTTATCTTTCACCGCGTTTTCAAAAGCCTTTTTGGAAGCCTCGAAAATTTCGGGTGCATGTTTTTCGAGCTCGCTCAAAAATGTTTTTGCCCTGAAGCAGAACATACCGCTGTTCCAGAGAAATCTCGATTCGTTTTTCGTTTTTCGTTTTTCGTTTTTTTCAAGGTACCCTTTTGCAGTCTTGAGGTCGGGCTTCTCTTTAAAGCTCTTCACATCTTCGCCTATCGCCTCTATGTAACCGAAGCCGGTTTCAGGATACTGTGGCTCTATTCCAAAGGTAACCAGAAAACCTTTCTCGGCAAGATCCCGGGCTCTCTTTACGGCCTTCGTGTACGCTTTTTCATCTTTTATCAGATGATCAGACGGTGTTACAAGAACCACACTCTCTTCTTCAAGCGCAAAACAGGCCAATGCTATGGCCGGAGCGGTGTTTCGTCCTATAGGCTCCAATAAAAAAGTGGGGTTTTCGATTTTTGATTTTTGACTACTATTTAACTCTTCGAGCTGATCGAGTGCCAGAAAATACTGCTCGGTATTGGAGACGATCAACTGTCCATCACACAGTTTGCTGTTTCGTTCAAGACTTAGCTGAAAAAGCGAGGAGTCGTTGAAGAGTTTTACAAACTGCTTCGGCATCAGAGTTCTGCTTATGGGCCACAGTCTGGTACCGCTTCCGCCACAAAGGGTGATGTTTGTCATTATTGTTCCTCTTCATACATTCTTTTAAGAGTTCGTTTTAGATTATGACTGATAGATATAGGAATTATACTTTTTAATTTTTCTGTTGATCCGGCAAGAGAAGCTATTTCATTTTGTCGTATAAAAGCAGGATTGATTTTAATCTCAATCTTGTATCCTGCCAGCTCTTCCATTATTTTAAGTACATCCAACAATTTTACAGGGTTGTTTGTAGAAATATTTACCACTGAAGATTTTGTCTTGGACTGAAGTAGTTTTTGATAGATGTCTACAACATATTCTACATCATTGAATTCTCTGGCAACATCAATATTACCAAGCTCTATCTCTCTCTTTCTTTTTTTGAAATGATCGACTATTTTGGGTATTAAAAAGTGTTTTTCTTGTCCAATGCCTGTATAGTTAAATGGACGTGTTATTATAA
>WFUN01000088.1 GCA_015484905.1 Hydrogenimonas sp.
AAAACAACACCTCATAATTATGAGTATATGGAATCATAGCATATACTATACAATATATCAAGATATATTGATATATAGAAAGGTCTACTCTACCAATCTACAACATAGACGAAAGATTTCATCCCAAAAGCTTTTTGCCGATATAAGAGTTGACGCTGTTTTTTAAAGAGCAGATACTCTGTAGTGGTTCAAAGGGTATTCATTTCGATATTGTCGAAATTGCCTCTGTAGTATTTTGCATAGAGCACTTTTTTTTCAAGGGCCTCTATCACCTTTTTCGGAAAGTCGATATCTTTGAATATTTTGGCATGATGAAGACCTCCGGGGCTAAAAACATTTACCTCCAACAGTTTGTCGCCAACTATATCGAGCCCTACAAGAAACATTCCATCCTGTACCAGTTTGGGACGGACTATTTCGGCCAGTCGCAGCATCTGGGAAGTTATTTCAGCGGGTTCGGCTTTCGCTCCTGCATGTATGTTTGAGCGAATATCACCTTTGCCGGGTATCCTGCGAAATGCACAATATACACCATCAATTTCCAAAGGCACTCCATTCATAAGAAAAAGACGTGTGTCCCCATTTCTTGCTTCGGGAATATACTCTTCCGCTATGGCGTAACCATCACGAAAAACTGCATCAGCCATCTGGTGAAGATTTGCGGCATCAGAGGGCTGGACGAAAAAGACACTGCGACCCGCCGAACCCATTAGCGGTTTGAGGATTATCGTCCTACCCTGTTTTTCGTAAAAACTCTCTATTTCCGAAAAGTTTCTTGTTATTACCTTTTTGACTCTTACCTCTTTTGGAAAGTGCTGGAAGTAGATTTTGTCTATCGCTTTGGAAAGTCCGTCGGGATCGTTTAATACTATCACTCCGTGGCGCATCGCTGTACGTCCAAAAACGATAGCGGCATGCTGAGCCCATGATGAGAGTATATCCTGGGCAGGGTCGTTGCGCAGCATCAGGATGTCAAGATCATCGACCGTGATTCTTTTTTTTACACACTTTTGAGAGCATATCGTCTCATAGAAACTCTTTTGATCTTCAAAGCTCCCGTCTCCTGTACTTCTGGCATGAGCATGAACCAGCTCGTCACAATTGTACACGAAGTCACCTACTCCCATCAACCATACCTCATGTCCCATCTGGGTCGCTCTTAGCGCGAGTTCAAGAGTAGAACTCGGCATCTGTTCGTTTAAAAGATCGTTCAATACAAATCCGATTTTCATATATACCCTTTTTCTATAAGGTCAAGAATTCCCAACTTTTCATCTCTTATCTCTTTGAGTCTGACTTTTGCGCTGCTCTCCTCAAGATATCTTGGCCACAGTGGTGGCGGTTTCAAAATACCGCGCCATTGCAACTCTTCCACAAGCGGAATGTGCTCGGCTGCAATCTTTCCCATAAAGAGCGGCTCAAGCGGCCCATCTCCGTGCAGATATTCCAGCACTCCAACCAAACCACGCAGGTATATCGCATCTTTGGTAAGCCCTCCTCCTCTAAAAACCCGTGTCGTTATGGTAAAGGCACTCTTTTCTCCAAAATCGTAACGATCGCTTAAAACCGAAAAAACTTCGCAAAAACTTCGTCCTTCGCAAAGCAGGGCCACAGCCACTACACGTGCAGCCAAAACTCTCAACCGCGCCTTGCTGATTCCTCCGCACAGATATTCGGAGAGAACCGCTATGCCTTCTTGCATTTCATCATAACCGCTCAAGCCTGTATGCAACTGATTGAAAGGCTGAGCAAGTCCGTTTATGTATGTCAGGATGTGTGTGCCTATCTCATGATGAAGAAGTGCCTCTATACGGTCTTTTGGAAAATGAGCGCTTTTGGAAATCAGGAAGTCTCCTCCCGAAACCATGGCCCCGGCTACGATATCTTCACGTACATAGACTCTTGAAGAGAGCTGCGGGTATATCTTTTTATAATACTCTATCTCTCTTTTTGCATATCTGGCAAAAGTTTCAGCCTCTACTGCATCTTTTTGTGCATCTGCCTCCACATTCTCGTGTCTTTTGTGAGAGAGCATATCGAGCATCTCTTTGGCAGTTTGCAAAAGAGTTTTTTCCACTTTACCATATGTGGTAATACTTTCGAACAGGAAATTTTCGGTATCCCGATCTGCAAGCATTGTGAGTTTGCGATCCAGCTCCTCACGCTTTTGCTCAAATAGGTCCATCAGTATCGGATCTTCTATTTTCCCGATAGGTATCTCATATAGCCTGCGTTTCACATCGATGATATCAAAAGGTCTGGGCCTATATAGAAAATATGGGGTTCCTTTGAACTTTTCCTTTTTGAAGTCAAGCCATGCCTCTTCGGTATTAACCGGAGTCACCTGTAGAAGAAAATCGAACGCATCGTCAATCTCTGCAAGAGCTTTATCCGACTCCCACACGGCACGAGTTACCAATCGTCTACCCAACATTGCAAAATGGGTCGGACAGCTCGATGTAAAATCTGAAGCGAATCTGAAGAAAGCGTACTTTAAAGCTCTCGCAAAACTTCGCCTCAGTTTACGAAGCTTTATGGGATATAGAGTCTCTCCCTTCTCGTCATGATAGAGCGGAAAGAGAGCAACGCCAACAAGATGAATGTCTCTTCTTCGTCTCAAATCTTCACCAACGATCGGCTCTTCACCTTCAGGTGCCACTTTTGTGGTTTTTATTACCTCCACAACAGCCTTGAGCCTGTGTATCGATATCTGTTTCAATCTGTTGCTCAAAGACTCGATGGTAGATAGAAGCTCGGACGGCTGTTCGGAAAAAATTTTAAAAGCAGGCCTTCCGGTCCTTTGTACCTCTTGTGTAAATTCCGAGTATGGCAACGCCCAGACTTCCAGAACCAAAAACGCCCCAAATATATCTTTCAAAGTTACACAGACCGCCTCTACCAGCTCTGAAATATCTTCATTCGACTCCATAGCGATATAGGAAGCTTCCGAGTAGACAAGCTGCTTCGTTCCGATATCCACATAGTTTGAAGGCTTCCGGTATACACACAAAAAGGGGAGCTGCCGGTCGATATGAATCATCCCTCCACCCGGCACTCTTTTTCTTACCGGACGATTCGATATGAGATCTTCTCTTACACTTTCGATAAATTCGGGAGTGATTCCTTCGCTTTCACTCATATTACAACTCCCATTTTTTTAAGCGACTTTTCTATAACGGGAATCGTACATTTAAGAAGCGTGTGGAGCCTTTCAACCTGCAAAAGGTCTACATTTCCGCTCCATTCATCCATGAAAAACTTTTTGAACTCTATTGAAAGGACAAGTGCGGAGTCGGCGAAATTGCGATGTATCCACTCGGCCATATATCCTCCTTTGAACTTCACGTTCTCTCTTACATCGAGACTTCTTCCGAAGTAGTCGAAACTTCTCATAGCCTCTATGCACTCTTCTATCAGTGGTTTCCAAGGTTCTTTGTTTAAAAGAGTCTTCGTGCCGATGTTTATATCAGGATTCTTGTCCGGGTCCTCGGGAGGCGCATCGGGGCCGTTGCGTCTATGGTTGTAACTGTGCAGATCCAAAACCACGAAACGGCCGTAGCGATCTCTAAGAACATTCAGATAGTCTCGCAGTTCACTGTAGAAACGGTCGTAAATTTGCAGGGAGTGGACGATCATACTTTCGGTAGGAGGGGTTTTCCACACTCTCATTCCCCAGGCATCTTCCGGCCTTTTGTAGACCGCCTTGTCTCTTGGGCGGTTGAGATCGACAAGAAAGCGGGAAGCCGTTACGGTAATTCTGTTATCTGCCGTCGAAGTCATTCTATACGTTACAGGATCCTCTTCACGCAGCCGTCTCGCATCGTCGATCGCCAGCCTCTCGGCCACTTCCGCCGAAATATCATGACCATCATGAATCGCGGCAGCGACTACAGGACCTTCCCCATGGCACATAAGCCACTGCCGTTTTTTCATTGCATACTCTCTGGCAAGCCATTCCGGTTCACATATGGTTTCGCTCATGTTAAAACCTTTGCATGCAGAGATTTATGGTTATAAACCTCTCTTTTTGAAAAACTATACCGATTATACCATCGATCGTTTAAAAAAGTTCAGTGGCTAATTATGAAGTAGTCGGCTCCCTGTCTGTTTAGCACATGTATATCGTGTTCATCGTCTATACCGTGCAGAAGAAGTTTGACATTGAAAGTTTTAAGAATAGATATCATCGAATCCCTAAAAGAGTCGCTCATATCCGTAAACTGGCCTACATACATTTTCACATATTCCGGTTTAGCACTCTTGAGCAGCTCCACCGTATCGCTGTCTGCATCGAACCGGCTAATAGCGAAGCCGATTTTTTCACGATGAAGTTTATCTATGATCTGTTTCAAAGAAGCCGAATCCATTTTATTAAGATCGCTTTCCGGAATCTCCACAATCAGCTCTACCCCTCTTTTTTCAAGTCGCCTGGTATACTCCTCAACTATTTTGAACAGCGAGGGAGTGGCAAGAAACATAAGCGGACACTCCACGGCCACCCTGTTGTTGCGTACTATCGCAACCGAATCGAGATAATCGAGTGTAAACTCTATATATTTTGGGTAAAGATCCAACAGAAGAAGCATTGACAGATATGTATTGTAGGGAATTCTTTTACCATCTGCAGTAACGATATCGAAAGTAATTGAAGCGAAGAGTCTGTGTCTGTTTATCGCATGTATATCTTCCCAGACCGGTTCCATAGATTTGTGTTCCATCGATTTTTCCAGAAGCGATCGCCATGCCACCTTGCTCATCGGAAGTGAACTTTCACGTTTTGCCACAACTATGGCATCCCCACTTTGGTAAAGAGCTTCATTCAGCGCAAGATCAACAGATGAAAGAACCTGTCCTATAGGCTCCTTGTGTTCATAAGCAGCCATAGCTGCATCTGCAAAAAGTGTTTTCGACACTTCACGATACTCTCTGTCGATCATCTTTCTCAACTCCTCTACTATTATGTGAGCGAGTGATTTTGCATGTTCTGTATCAAAAGAGGGCAGCAGTATCAAAAATTCCGTACCGGAAACCCTGAAACATGCGGCATCATCGATATATTTTATATTTTGCAAAAGTAATTGTGCTATTTTTTTGTAAATCATATCGACCTTGTCGAAACCTATTATCTTGTTGGCTTCATTTACATCCGCAAGCCTTATGGCTTGCAAAACTCCCCAGCCTCTATTGTCTTCGGCATTGGAATACTCCTCATACTTTATCATGAAAAAACGTCGATTTCCAACTTTCGTTAACGGATCGATATACTCCAGTTCCCTGTTTTTGGCCATAACCGACGAGAGTGTCTCATGACCTTTTTTCATATGTGACACCATCTGGTTCATAGCCATTGTCACATGTTTCAACTCAACTGTTGCCGGAAGATCTTCTTGAATGATAAACCGGTTGTGCAAAACGCTTTCGGCCTGCCTGATCACCATTTTCAATGGTTCGAGGATGATTCGCAAAAGTATATAAATGAAAAGAGTTCCAAGCGTACCGCCTGCAAGAAAAGCTATAACAATTTTTTTGAAGAAAGCATAAAGATATTTCAGGGCATCCGAACCGTCAGCCTTTACACTCAAAAGGCCGACAACTCTCCATCTGTCGAAGACTTCGGCCTCGGCCGTATCCGCAGAGAGATCCGCTATTTTTACAAACCATTCCGGAACTTCCGTTTTTATATTACGTTTTTTTGAAAACAGTATATTTCCGTTTCGGTCCTGAAGCACGATCTGTTGTATACGACCGTTTTTGATAACCGCATCTGCCATCATGGACATAGCTTCTATATTGCCTCCGGATTGAGACATCATAAGACTAAGCGTAGTCGCCGTATCCTGAGCTTTTGTAAAAAGTTCGTTTTGAATATAATGCCTGCTGTCTATGAATCCGATTCCAAGTACCGTACCAAGAACGAGTAGAAGAATAGTGGAAAACAGAGCATTGATCTGCCTGATCAGTGTCACTTGACAATCCTTAATAAAATACCCGATTTTACTCGATCTTTTCCAACAACAAGGCGCCATCTATACATATCTTGGCGGCAATTATATCAAAACTCTATAAATTGGATGTAAATAACTATCCAACCCAGATTGCCAAATATCTTACTTTGTTTCACACTCTTTTTTCATCTTTTACATGATATTTGTCATATTTTAATTTCCTGAATATTATACATACAGAGATTTTTGGCAGTTTCAATTATAGAATATAGTATAATGTGTCTATAGAAAGAGAGGGTTTATTATGTTAAAAAAATTTTTGACTTTGACAATAGTCGTTGTGGCTATCTGCATGCCGATGGAAGTATCGGCCGCAAATATGAATCATCAAAAAGCAAAAAGAACTTCACCGTTTCTGATTGCTTCCGGGCTGCCACACTATGCAATGGTGTTGAAAAAAAGATGGGACGATCCGAAACTCTCATTAACGCCGGATCAGAAAAAGAAGTTGACAGAGATTAGAAAAGTCACAATGAGCAAGGTAATGTCTCTAAAACCAAAAATCATAAAACTGCAAAAAAGAATCGTAAAAAGTGCTCTGAGAGGAGCGAAACCGCAATCACTCAAAGAAGATGTGGAGCTGCTGGCAAAGCTCAAAGCCAAAGCGACGCGCATCCATCTAAAATGCATCTACGATACGAGGCAAATTCTCACATCTGATCAACTTGAGTACCTAAACTCCATAATACGCCACAAGCGCAGATAAAGATAAAACAGGGTGGCGCCCTGTTAATTTTCAATTAACACACACTCGATAACATTACAAGAATGAAAAGATTTCTTAAGCCACTGATTGTTGTGTTGTTGCTCATTTCAGCCATCGCAACAACCGTACTTTTTCTTGCCGAAAAGCCGCATCCGAAAGTAGTCGTTACCGCAAATACAGAGAAAAAACCGATAGAGCTTTTTCCCCATGCCTATCAATGCAGCAGATGCAAGATGGATATAGTTGACAAATTCTATTCCGCTCAAGTTGTGGACAGCAAAGGCAAGACCTGGTTTTTCGACGATATCGGCTGCATGATCCTTTGGCTTGCCGAAACCCCTCTCGATAAAAAAGGTAGCGTCATCTGGGTATATGCATTGGATACTCGAAAACCTGTCGATGCTGAAAAAGCATTTTTTTCGCAAAACGAATCGACACCGATGCACTATGGATTTGGAGCATATGAAAACCAAAAAGAGGGTACGATAAGTTTCAAGGCTCTATTAAACCGCATGAAAAGTGCAATTCAGGCGAGTGGTGACTCAAAATATGTAAAACATCTCTCGGATTCGAAGTGATGGATGGAGTAAACCTTCTTTCTATCACAACCATCGCCTTTATCGGCTCTTTCGGCCACTGTGTCGGTATGTGTGGAGGTATTGTTCTTGCATATACCGGAGCCAAAGTCAAACCGCAATGGAGTAGCGTACACCAAAGCACCGTACATCTTTCCTACTCTTTTGGGCGCATAACCACCTATGCGGTACTTGGAGCGCTCTTTGGCTACCTTGGAAGCGTTGCTACATTCAGCGGCTATACGGTAGGAGCGCTTTTCCTTTTCGCCGGTGTCGTAATGATACTTACAGGTCTCTCCATTATGGGAAAAGTGAAGTTTCTGCCTCTCATAGAGCACTCTGTCATGAAAAGTTCATGGTACCAAAAGAGTTTCAAAGCACTCATGAGCAACAGTTCCATATTCAGCTTCTATCTTCTGGGCATGATAAACGGCCTTCTTCCATGTGGATTCGTCTACTTCTTCGCAGTCACTGCGGCAAGCACACTGAGCCCTCTGTGGGGTGCCGTAGTCATGCTTATCTTTGGCCTCAGTACCGTCCCTGCACTCTTTGGCCTGGGATTTTTTACCGGCCTGATGCAAAAAGGGAGATTTCGTAAAACAATGATAACGATGGCATCGATCGCCGTTATCATATACGGACTCTTCATGATCTATGACTCGGTAAAATTTTTCAAAAATCCACAAAAGAGCCTTCTACACTGCTGCGACTGAATTTGGAACAACTCAAACCAAAGTTAAAAACAAAAAAAACAGCTCTCTTTTACATCAGTTTTTAAAAAAGCTTAATCACAATCTTTAAAAGCCGATATTATCCTTGTCTTTTATATGGATTATAAACAAACTAAACAGAATTAGGAGATACTGATGTCATATGGTAAAAGTGCTCTACAAACAAAGAAAGCGAAACGTACGCTTGTCTGCCTGCTGGCAGCCTCTATGTGCCAGTCGGCTCTTTTGGCTGAAAATTTGGTGGACAAAATAGGAGTCAGCGGTTTTTTAACGGCAAAGTATCAGCAGCTCGATGATGACAACTTTTTCAATGGTGATCAAAAAACCGGCGTAGGCAAAGATGGGTCGTGGCAGGATACAAAGATAGGAATAAACCTCACTGCACCGGTAAACGACAAAATATCGGTAGCGACCCAGTTTTTTGCCACGAAAGACGACAATTTCAATCTCACTCTCGACTGGGGCTTCGTCTCTTATGCCGTTTCTGACGAAATAACGATCCGTGCGGGAAAAATCAAATTTCCGGTAGGGCTTGTAAACGAATATGTGGATGTCGGCAATACCTATCCGTGGATAACGGCACCCGAGCTTTTTTATACGGAAAACCTGCAGGGCCCCAATATCACACGGGAATCGTATACCGGTACAAGTGTTTTATGGAGAACAAGCACAGAGGATACAGATGTGGGGATCAATATTTTTGGAGGAGAGATAAATCTCGAATCTATGGATCTTAGAAAACTGGTGGGTATAAGTGTGCGAATGGCATGGAACGATACGATAAACTTTCAGACATCATATTATCAGGGTACTATGCACAATACTCTCATGAGCGTAATGGAAGAGAAAACCCATAGCAATCTTGCAGTAGGGATAAATTTTGACTGGAATGACATCATAGGATATGCTGAATGGGCCACTACCGATATGGAAGTAGAAACGATGAACGGAACCAGCTGGTATACGACACTCGGATATCAAATGGATGAGTGGCTTCCCTATTTGACCCATCAGCACCTTGATAAAGGAAAAGAGAGCACCAATCCACAGAAGCAGCAGATAACAACTGCGGGCCTTCGCTACGACCTGTCCGATACAATGGATCTGAAAGTGGAATACAGCCTCATAAAGACACAAAGCGGGCAGGGTCTGTTCGAAAGCATACCGGCAGATGAAAGAGCTAACCGATTCGGTATAGCTGTTGATGTCGTATTTTAAAGGAGTTGGCGATGATAAATAAAAAGAAGAATATACTTTTCGCTTTATTGGTAATGATCATGTCGGCGGTAACCGGGACACTGTTCGCAGATGTAGTAGTTATTACAAACAGAACTACAGATATAGACTCGTTAACGGCAAAAGAGGTCAAACTGCTCTATCTCCAAAAGAAGAAAACATTTCCAAATGGGGTTGTGGCAATAGTGGGCGATCAGCCGAGCGATAGCGATGTCAGAGACGAGTTTAACAAAAAAGTGTTGAAAAAGAGTTCCAAAAAAATCAAACGTTACTGGTCAAAACGGATCTTTTCCGGTAAGGGCGTCCCTCCGAAGGTCATAGGCAAAGATGAAGAGATGAAAAAGTGGGTCGCCAATACGCCGAACAGTCTTGGTTATATAGACGCAAAATCGCTCGACAACTCAGTAAAAGTGATACTTAGGCCATAAATCCGGTAAAAACAGGTCGATATATAAAAAAAGAGGTTACAATCCTCTCTATTTTCCAAAGACAGGAACAACAGGCATGAACTGGTTCAAATCTCTTTCGATAGACATAAAAATAGCGTTGATAGGTGCAGTCGGCATAATAGGTCTTTTGCTCAACATTGGACTCGGCTACTGGCTTGCAGCCAAAAATGGAGTAAGGCTTACAAATATCAGGGAAGTCAATTTTCCTGTACTGGAGCGTACAAATGCGAACGTGGCGCGCATGGTCCGCATAAAAGATCTGTTGGGCACAGCCGTCTATACTGAAGATGAAGACCTGGTCAAAGAGACTATAGATGTGCTCGCAAAAAAAATGCAAAAAGCTTTCGACGAAATAATAGAGATCGAACCGGCTAGGACACCAGCCATAGAAGAGCTTCAGCAGTCTTTCAAAAAATATTATGAGATAGCCCGCAACGTAACTCTCGGTCTTATTAACGATGAAATTCCCGAATCCCGCAAACGGGAAGCATCGTTGAAGATGATAAACGCTATGAATGATTTTGAAAAGAAAATGCACAACTACAGAAAAACCGAATATTCATCCTTCATAGGAAGCATAGACGGTACTGTCAAGGCTTTCAAAGAGGGCAATCGTCTCAGTCTCTTAATGGGAATTCTTCTAATAGCTATCATGATAGCAGCGGTGACGGCTGTCGGGCGTTTGATTAACAGTAACATATCGCGGGTTGCCAATTCTTTGGGAGAGATAGCGTCCGGAGAGGGTGACTTGACCAAGCGCCTCTCGACTCCAAGCAAAGATGTGATAGGACTGCTTGTCAATAATTTCAACACTTTTATGAAAAAGCTACACAATATCATAGCCGATATAGCCGGATCGACAGATCATCTCTCAACAGTAGCCAAAGAGATGTCTTCGGTTTCGAAAAAAAGCTATAAAAGCGCTCAAAATCAACAGGTAAAGACAGAAGAGGTTGCGATCGCAATGAATGAAATCACCGAATCTATAAACGAAGTAGCAAAAAATGCCGAAACTGCGGCAAAAGCAGCTGAAAATGCGAACAAAGAGGCACGTAGCGGTTCACAGGTAGTTGAAAACACGATCGGCGTTATAAACAGCCTGGCAGATGAAGTCGAAGGCGCTTCTGAAGTTATTAAACAGCTTAAAACAGAGAGTGAAAATATAGGAAAGGTGCTCGGAGTTATTCAAAATATTTCCGAGCAGACCAATCTGCTCGCTCTAAACGCAGCTATAGAGGCGGCACGCGCTGGTGAACATGGAAGAGGATTTGCGGTTGTTGCCGATGAAGTTAGAATTTTGGCCGAGCGTACTCAGGATTCAACTCGAGAAATCAGTGCTGTAATCGAAATTTTACAATCCGGTGCCAATCAGGCGGTCGAAGTTATGGACAGAGGAAGAGAACAGGCCAGTCTCAGTGTGAAAGAGGCTGTCAAAGCTGGTGAGTCGCTCGATATAATAACAGAGGCCGTAAATACGATTACTGAAATGAATCGGCAAATCGCGAAATCCGCAAAAGAACAGGAGCAGGTCGTAAATGAAATCAATCAGAATATCAAGACCATAAAAGATATTAGCGAGCAGACCTCCTCAGGAGCGCAAAAAACCGCTTCCGCAGGAGAAAAAATGGAACAGCTCGCATGCCACCTGAAGGGTCTTGTAGGTAGATTCAAGGTTTAATGAAAACCTCTCTTGAGAAGAGAGGCTTTTTAATTTAGATCCGGCTTTGGGGTTTTTTGCGAACTGGCCGGAAGCATTGGATAGCGTACATAAGGCTTCTTTCCGGTAAGCGCACCAAAGAAAGTCTCTATTTTCTTCGCCTCTTCATCGCTTATCTTGATACCGAGCTGGGTTTCTCCCATGATTTTTATAGCCTCTTTTACACTCCATACCGCACCATTGTGGAAATATGGGCGGGTTTCAAGAATATTACGAAGAGTCGGTACTTTGACCATTCCGTTTTTATCGCCTTTGAAATCGCCGATATCGGCATATTTATATTTTCCCATCAACGGAAATGGCTGCATGGAACCACCAAGAGCGATACCAGTGTGACAGTTGACACAGCCCTTGTCGATAAATGTCTTCAATCCCTCTTTCTCCTCTTTTGAAAGAGATTTGTCGCAGCCGGCAAGATATTTATCGTATCTCGAGGGTGTAACAAGCGTTCTTTCAAAGATAGCGATAGTATCCGCTACATCTTTGAATGTTGGTTTCATATCGGGATCGCCATAAGCTTTTTTAAACTCTTTTACATATTCGGGTATCGTATTTACAACCTTTTCTACATGCTCTTTTGTGGCCGCCATTTCAGGTGCTGCCTGAATTGGTCCTTGAGCATGGTCTTCCAGGTCGGGACTTCTTCCGTCCCAAAACTGTTTTTCAAAAAATACCGCATTGTATACTGTAGGTGAATTGAGGTGATGCGGGTTTGCCGTCCATTTATGACCGGTAGCGGCATCGACACCATCTACTCCGCCAGTAGCAAGATTGTGGCAAAAGTTACAGCTTACAAGTCCGCTTTTACTGAGACGGGGATCGAAGTAGAGTTTTTTACCAAGCTCCACTTTCGCATCAGTAATTGGATTTTTGGGGTTATCGATAAGTTTATATAGCTCACTTCTGCTTTCAGGAATAGGCTTGAGTCCCGCTTTTTTAGCCTTTTGCACCAAAGCCTCAGCTGCGACGGCACTTATCCCCATCAAAGCAACGGCACCAAACGCCATAAGCATCTTTTTCATAATCTTCTCCTTGTTATTTTTTGCAACGGAATGATACCATTACCTAATAAAAATTATCCTTAAACTGGCTACTCTCTTTTACCACTCTATTCATTTTTTTAAAAAAAATGCCCACTCTTCTGTCGGGCGGCTCTTTTCTAACACAGATGTTCACGTTTGAAGTACTCCTGTGGTGCCTTGCAAAGAGGGCATGCTTTTGGCGCTTTCTTGCCTCGGTGCACATGTCCGCACACTTCACATACCCAGTACTCTTCTTCTTCACTGTTGAAAAATCCCTCCTCTTCAAGGCACTTTTTCAACTCATTGTATTCGCGCTCATGCTCCACTTCCACCTTGGCTATAGCCTTCAGAAGCCTGGCTATCTCTTTAAACCCCTCCTCTTCAGCGATTTTGGCAAAATTGGGATACATTTGAGTATGCTCATAATTCTCTCCGGCCATTGCCGTATCAAGATTTTTCAGTGTCTCGTGCAGCTCTATGCCATACATAAGTTTATTGTATGTTTTAAACTCTGCCTTAGCGTGGTATTTCTCATTCATGGCAGCTTCATTAAAATGTTCAGCTACTCTATGCCAACCCTCTTCACGGGCTATTTCGGCGAAAAATTCATATTTGTTTCTCGCCATCGACTCTCCTGCAAAAGCTTTCATCAGGTTTACCGCAGTCAGATTATCGGTTATGCACTCCATCTCTTCTTCGCAGCATACAAGCGTACCGCCACCCACTTTTTGTACCTCTACTTCGTTTCCACATCTGTTACATCTGTATGTTTCATACTGTCTCATAAAACCGATCCTTTAATATTGTCTATAAATTCCGTAATATCTTCATGCAGAGCTACAAGATCCTCTTCATGTTCGACTTCGTCTGCAAGAATCTGACTTACAATATCATATGTAACAATATCTTTTCCATGAGTCATCTCTGCCAACTGGCTATACACACCAATCGCACACTGCTCCCCTTTTATTGCATCTTCAAGTATTTTCAATACATCAAACTCATTTGGAGCGTCGTATCCGCAGTTTGTCTTTTCGAACCACTCTTTTGGATGAAGTATCGGCGTACCACCAAGCTGGATTATTCTATCCGCCACCATTCCTGCATGTCGCAACTCGTCTGCAGCATGTTGATCAAGCTCAGCAATTGCCGCATCTTTCATAATCCCTTTTACAACTTTGCTTTCTATATAATACTGATAATATGCCAGCCATTCATCTGCGTATGCCCTGTTCAACAGATTTATGACCTCCTCTATCTCTACACCTTTGATAATAGAATTACCTCTGATTGCCATCTGAACTCCTTCTTTTGGAAAATTATTTTCCTTTGATAATTATTCAATAATTAGGCTTAAAAGAAAATTATTTTCTTTTAAAACCACCTCACTTAATTATACTGTTAAAAAAGTTAATGTATAAACAGTTAATTAAAAAGGCTTTCGCTATAATTTCGACAGCTATATCGAGGGGATAAAATGACAGAAAGTACTCTATTGCTCAAAGAGCACCATCTAAAGGCTACGCCTCAGCGAATCAAAATAATTTCCATGATTGAAGAACATGGGCATATAACCATAGAAGATCTATACAAAGAGATGCTCGAACAGTTTCCGAGCGTATCGCTTGCGACAATCTATAAAAATATAAATCAGATGGCTCAGAGCGGTCTGATTCGGGAAATAAAAATACCGAAAGCGAAATCGGTGTTTGAACTTATAAAAGAGCCTCATCTTCACATAGTATGCGACAGTTGTGGAAAAATAGAGGATATACCAGTAGAGACAGAGAATATAATCAAGGAGGCCGAAAAGCTCAGCGGCTATAAAATAAACGAGAGTTTCGTAACGCTCAGAGGGACTTGTCCGGAGTGCCGCTGATACGAAAGAGAGTTCCGCTCTCTTTTACACCTTTTTACACTATAGAATTTCCACTCCCAGTTTTTTCCTGTAATACCTGACGACGGCCACTTTTACAGCATCGTTGAAAACGAACCATACCAGGGCGTATATCCAGATCAAAATCGCCATGAACCACCCCATCGGCTCCATAACTCCAAAGCCGTAAACACCTATTACCGTTCCGGCAACTGCCGTCAGTTGCGAAGCCCAGAAGAGTTTTCCGGAGGGCCATGGCTTTTTGAAAAACCATTCGTCTGTACGGGTATTGAAGATCGTATTATGCCCGGCTACGACCATCTTGACAAAAAACATAGTCTGCACATAAATCTCGGGCAGCCGCATAACCTCCATCGCTACCCAAAAGAGCAGGAAAGAGGAGAGCACTCCGGCTATTCCGAGCCAGCTTGAAAGCACCAGCATCTCGCGCAAATCCCACCTGACCGGCTTTTTGCGCATTCTGGTGCGGTCTGTTGCTATCATCAGTATCGGCAGGTCGTTAAGGAGTGCCAGCAGAATGATCATAACCGACGTAATCGGATAGAACTCAAACATGACGATAGAGAGCGTCATGAAGATGATGATGCGTATGGTCTCGGCAATCCTGTATACAGTATAGCTCTTCATGCGCTCGAAGGTGATCCTCGAAAGCTCTATCGCGTCCACAATGACCCTAAGACCTGGAGCCGTAAGGACAATATCCGCAGCCGCTCTCGCCGCGTCGGTCGCCCCGCTTACCGCTATGCCACAGTCCGCCTTCTTGAGTGCCGGAGCATCGTTCACCCCGTCACCCGTCATCCCCACAATATGGTCGGCCTTCTGAAGCTCGTCCACTATGAAGTATTTGTCTTCGGGAAAGACCTGTGCGAAACCGTCAGCCTCCTCTATGAGCGAAATGATCTCCGATTCGTGCCTCTTTATGGTACCTCGGGGCAGCTCTATATGAAGAAGCTCATCTTTTACCTCTTCGACAATCTGCTTTACATAGCGTTCTATCTCCTCTTTGCTTATTTTGGGGTAGAGAACCTTCGTAAAGGCTCGCGCCAGCAGTTCGGAGAGAACTATATACTCCCCCATCCCCTCACCACGCAGATCCCTTATGTCGAGTATTTTGTCGCCTATTCCAAGTACTTTGGCGATATATTTGGCGACAGCTATATTGTCGCCGGTTACCATTTTGACAGCTATACCGTACCGCCTCGCATCCTCTATCGCTTCTTTGGAATCCTCTCTTGGCGGATCGTAAAGAGGTATCAGCCCTACGAAGGTATACTCCTCCTCTTCGTACCCTCTAAAAGCCACACCGATAGTTCTGAATCCTTTGTCGGCAAAGTCGGCCACTCTATTTTCTACGACGCTTCTCTCCTGCGGGCCGATTTTACTGAGAGAGAGGATCACCTGAGGCGCGCCCTTGGTGACGACGACTTCGCACCCATCGCCCTCTATAACAGCCTCTGTCCGTTTTTTACCGGATCGAAAGGGATGAAGCGCTTCTGCCTGCAACCAGATAGTCTCCGCCTCAGGCCGTGGTGGTCCAAATGCTCAAATATGGGTACCTCTATCGGGTCGGCATTCTCCTCCCTGCTGGCGAGTGCGGCATAGAAAAAGAGATCGTCCGCACCAAAACCCTCCACGACGAAGGGTTCGGCCAGGGTCATCCTGTTTTGTGTCAGCGTTCCAGTTTTGTCGGAGCAAAGAATATCCATCCCAGCAAGCTCTTCTATCGCCGCCAGTCTGCTGACTATCGCGTCTTTCGCCGCCAGCGTACGAGCTCCGGCAGCCATAGTCACGGTAAGTACGGCAGGCATCGCCACAGGGATCGCCGATATCGTAAGCACAAGAGAGAATACAATGAGCTCCACCGCAGGCTCGTGCCTTGAAAAACCGGTATAGAGAATAATAGCGATCATAACTACGGTTACAGCTATCAGGAAATTCCCAACCGAAATGACCATCTTTTGAAAATGGCTCCGCTCCTCTTGCTCGGCCTTCGCTACAAGCCCGACAGTCTTGCCAAAGTATGTGTTTTTACCGGTTCTAAGAACGACCGCTACCATCTCTCCCTGCTTAACAACCGCATTCGAGTAGAGCTCTTCACCCTCCTTTTTCGTAACGGGCAGAGACTCACCAGTCAGCGCCGACTGATCTACCAGAAGAAACTCCCCTCCCCCGGCGAGCTTCGCGTCTGCAGGAACTATGTCGCCGATCTTTACCTTTATCACATCACCCGGTACCAGCTGCGCAGCCGGAAGCTGCCGCCACTCGCCGTCTCGAAGAACAAGAGCCCTGTTCGCAAGCTTCCTCTTTAGCACGCTTATGGCGCTCAGCGCCTTTGACTCCTGATAGAAGTCGACCAGGGCGTTGACCAGCAGCAGTACCGTAATGATCGTGAAATCCTCCCACCTTCCGACAAGCGCCGAAAGAAGCGCGGCCGCCTCTATCATCCAGGGTATGGGCCCCCAGAAGCGCTTCAGCAGCCGTATGAACCAACCCTCCTCTCTCTCCTCTATCGTATTGGGGCCGAACTCTTTCAATCTTCTGGCCGCCTCCTCGGAGCTCAAGCCCTTCGAGAGGTCGGTCATCTCCATATCGTGCTGCCTATCCATCGCGCCCTCCTTAAAGGAATATCTTCTCTTTGAATCTCACTATGTGCGCCTTTTTACCCAACTTTTTGCGAATCGCCTTTTTGAATATCCGCTCCTTCTCCTTCTCTCCGTGTATCAGGCATACATTTCCCAGGCTCTTGAAGCGGCTCATCCACGCCATCAATTCCCTTTGGTCCGCATGGGCCGAAAAGCCGTTAATCGTGAATATCTTCGCCCTTATGCGAATATCTTCATTGTATATACGCACCCATTTCGCACCGTCTACTATATATCTTCCAAGCGTATCCTCCGCCTGGTAACCGACAAAAATGACACAGTTTTTCTCGTTCCAGAGCCTGTTTTTGAAGTGGTGAAGAATCCTTCCGCCGGTACACATTCCGCTTCCTGCGATTATGACGGCTCGCCGCTCGATCTCGTTGATCCTTTTGGACTCTTCCACATCGCTTGTAAAGTGCAGCCACGGAAAGCCGAAGACATCACCATCCTCTTCATAGAAACGGCGGCACAGAGGACCCAATTCAAAATGGTATTTGGAAAAGAGATGTGTAGCCCTGATCGCCATGGGTGAATCGAGAAATATTTTACAGCGTGGAAGTTCTCGCTCTCTATACATCTGTTTTAGTATGCACAAAACCTCCTGCGTGCGCTCTATGGCGAACGAGGGGATGATTACGTTTCCCTGATTGATCAGGGTTTTTCTTATCGCTTCTTTGAACTCCTCTACACTCTTTTTGAGACTCTTGTGGTTTCTGTCGCCGTACGTCGACTCTATGAAGAGGGTATCGGCTTCAGGTACATCTGCTACATAAGGGGTGACTATATCGTAACGGCTGCCGAGGTCTCCGCTGAAAACCACCTTTTTTGAACGCCCCTGCTCTTTGAAATCTATTTCGATCGTGGCAGAACCCAGAATATGCCCCGCATTGCGAAAAATCGCATAGACACCTTTGGCTATCTTCATGGGCTTGTCGTAATGGGCATGGATCTGCGTAAGAAGAAAGACGTTTTCTACATCTTCGGTGGTATAGAGCGGTTTGGGCACCAGCCTTTCTTCACCTCTGCGCTGGGCTTTTCTGAAGCGGGTTTTGTACTCCTCTTCCATAAGCCTGGCGCTGTCCATCAAAACCACATGCGCCAGCTCGAGAGTAGGTTTTGTCGCCACTATAGTACCGCCAAACCCCTCTTTTACCAGTTTTGGGATACGTCCTACATGATCGAGATGTGCATGGGTGATCAGAAGAGTATCTATTTTTTTGGGATTGAAGCCAAAAGCACGTTCGTTCCACTCCTCCTGCTTTCCCTGGAACATTCCACAGTCTACCAGAATCCTGATACCGTTTTTAAGGTGAAGCATATGAGACGATCCTGTAACCACTTCTGCGGCTCCATAAGATTTTACAAAAGCCATATTGCCGCCTTTTTGATACAAGTTTACACAAATTCTACTCAAAATTTTCTGTAAACGATTTTTATGGAAAAAATAGTTTGCAAGGCAACCGAAGATAATGGAGTTTCAGATATAAAAAAAGGAGTGCGGCAGGCGCCACACTCCTGGGAAAAGGGTTTGAGGATAATATGAGAGAGATTTACATCATACCGCCCATACCACCCATTCCGCCCATATCAGGCATTGAAGGTGCGGCAGAGGCTTTCTCTTCTTTCACTTCACTCACAGTCGCTTCTGTTGTAAGAAGCAAGCTGGCGACAGAAGTGGCATTTTGCAATGCGATTCTTTCGACTTTAACAGGGTCTATAATACCCTCTTTAAGCATATTGACATACTCTCCGGTCGAAGCGTTGAAACCGATGTTCTCATCGTCGGCACTTTCAACACGGTTCGCAACGACACCTGAATCGAAACCCGCATTCTCTGCAATTTGTTTTAGCGGAGCTTTGATGGCACGAAGTATAATATCCGCACCGATAGCTTCATCTCCGCAAAGATCGAGATTGACTTTTGCTGCCGCTCGGATCAGTGCAGCACCGCCACCGATAACAATACCCTCTTCTACAGCCGCTTTGGTTGCAGAAAGTGCATCGTCTACGCGATCTTTTTTCTCTTTCATCTCAGTTTCGGTCGCCGCACCCACTTTGATGACAGCTACTCCTCCACTCAGTTTTGCAAGACGCTCCTGAAGTTTCTCGCGATCATAATCGCTTGTCGTATTTTCAATCTGAACTTTGATCTCTTTAATACGTGCTTCGACCGCTGCTTTGTCTCCTTTGCCGTCTACTATAGTCGTATTGTCTTTGTCAATTACAACACGGCCGGCCTGACCAAGATCAGCGACTGCAGCACTCTCAAGCGTACGTCCCACCTCTTCGCTGATTACCGTTCCGCCGGTAAGAGTTGCGATATCCTGCAGCATAGCTTTTCTCCTGTCACCGAATCCGGGCGCTTTTACAGCTGCTATATTCAAAATACCGCGAAGTTTGTTTACAACGAGTGTGGCAAGAGCTTCTCCTTCTACATCTTCAGCGATGATGAGTAACGGTCGGCCACTTTGCTGAATACCTTCCAGAACCGGAAGAATATCTTTCAGGTTCGTAATCTTCTTGTCGTAAAGAAGAATGTACGGATTTTCAAGAACCGCTTCCATCTTGTCGGCATCTGTAATGAAGTATGGACTCAGATAGCCGCGGTCGAACTGCATTCCCTCTACAACTTCGAGCTCATCGATTATACCTTTAGCTTCTTCAACCGTGATAACACCATCTTTTCCTACTTTTTCCATAGCTTCCGCTATCAGGTTTCCGATTGTCTCATCGGAGTTGGCGGAGATGCTCGCAACCTGAGCAATCTCTTTTTTATCTTTGACCTCTTTAGCGATCTTTTTCAGCTCTTCGATGATGGCGCTGGAAGCCTTATCCATACCGCGCTTCACTTCGATAGGGTTGGCGCCTGCGGTGATGTTTCGAAGTCCCTCTTTAAAGATGCTGTAAGCCAGTATGGTGGCTGTAGTAGTACCATCACCAGCCTCATCTGCAGTTTTGCTCGCAACCTCTTTGACAAGTTGAGCGCCCATATTCTCAACGGTGTTTTTCAACTCTATCTCACGGGCTACGCTGACACCGTCTTTGGTTATGCTCGGGGCTCCGAAGCTTTTTTGAATAAGTACGTTTCGTCCACGGGGTCCCATGGTTACCTTGACCGCATCGGCCAGTTTCTTGACGCCCTCGAACAGTTCGTTGCGCGCTACATCAGAAAAATGTATATTTTTCGCTGCCATATTGTCATCCTCCTCTTATTTCAAAATTCCGAGAATGTCATCGCTGCTGAGAATCAACAACTCTTTTCCGTCTATGGTTATATCGGTTCCACTATATTTACCGAATACCACCTTGTCACCAACACTGATATGGCCCTCTTCTTCAACTTCAGGCCCTATAGCCAGAACCTTTGCCTCCTGAGGCTTCTCTTTGGCGTTATCCGGTATGATAATTCCGGATGCTGTTTGCTGAGGCTCATCAACACGTTCTACCAAAACCCTGTTGGCTAGTGGCTGAAAACTCATTGACTCTCCTTTCAATTTAAGATTTAGCAGATGCTTTTTGCAAGTGCTGAAATTTTACTCCATTTTTTTTTCATTGTCAAGAGTTTTTAGAGAATTTTTAGTCCCATCTTATAAATTTCATGAGCTATATAGACTCATATTGTAAATATTAATATTGCTCTATAAAGCTGTGATACAATACATATATAGCATCGCAAAAAGAGAAACGAAAGAGAGTTCATGAAATATTTTTGGTCTTTTTTGATATTTGTAACGATACTGGCAACAATGTTATACGGTCTGCTGTTCACCGGACCCGGCAACGGGATTTTACGACCGGCAATAGAGTCGAAACTGACTGGAAAAACCGGTTTACCGGCAAAACTGCACACTTTTATATTGCGTCCGGACCATTTCGACATTCTTCTTGAAATCGGAAAAGATACAAAAATTGAAGCGAAGGGAGAGTGGAGCCCTGTTGGCAGATCTATAGATGCTTCCTACAGTGTAGGGGTAAAAGAACTTTCAAATCTTCAAAAACTTATCGGTATCAGACTCAACGGTTCTTTCGCGACCCACGGGACGATAAAAGGAGACAAATCGGTTATGAAACTTGTGGGTGAAAGCGATGTGGCGGGCAGTAAAACCGACTATACGATAGAACTTGAAGAGTTTGAACCTACAAAAGCGGCAGCAAATGTGAGCCATCTGCGAATAGAAAAACTGCTGTATATGTTGAACAAACCGGTGTATGCCGAAGGAAGAGTTGATATGGTCGCGAAAGTGTCAAACCTGGATCCAAAAAGTCTGGATGGCAAGGTTGTCACTGTTATAAAAGATGGCCTTGTGCATACACAGCCGATAAAAGACGATTTCAACCTGTCCATTCCCCAAAAACTAACATTCAAAGCCAAAATAGATACAACCCTAAAAAAGAGCGAAGCTGTTTCGAAAGTGGACTTCATAACTTCAATAACTACCTTTGAAACCAAAGCGTTTACCTATGATATTGAAAAAGGGGTGCTATCTACGGACTATCGTATCACGATTCCTAATCTCGATAAACTTTATTTTTTGACAAACAGGCATATGAAAGGAAAAGTTGTCGTAACCGGTGAGCTCAAAGCATCGAAAGAAAAACTGTATGCCACTGCACACTCCAACACTCTTGGCGGCGTTGTTGATGCTGTTTTCGAAAATGGCGTAGTCGATGTGACTGTTAGAGATATCCAGACCGTGGCTCTTACCGATATGCTTCTTTATCCGCATATTTTCGATTCACGCGCCAAAATAAAACTTGTATATGACACTTCAGAAGAAAAAGGTACGATACACGCTGAACTTTTTGATGGTCAGATACTTCCCAACAAAATGAGCTTCCTGCTTCAGCAGATAGCAAAATTCGACATAACGAAAGAGGTTTACGAACGAACGGTGATAGAGACAAAAATAGCTGGCAAAAAACTTCTTTCCAATCTTTACATGAAAAGCCGTCTTACCGAGATAAAATCCAAAGATGCTCTTATCGATCTTCGAAACGGAACAATAGACACCACGTTGAATATAAAAATCAGAAAAAGGGTGCTGCCTGTAAAACTCAAAGGTTCGCTCTCATCGCCTGAAATAGAGATCGAGGCAAAAGAACTGCTCAGATCGAAAGCGAAAGAAGAGATTGAAAAACGCCTGCCAAAAGAGTTTCGTAACACTCCGGCAGGCAAGCTGCTTGAAAAACTCTTTTGATACCATCTGCTTGTATCTTATTTTGGGTAGCACCCTCTTTGAAACACTCCAAATATACAGTCAAAGTACTTAAAGCGTTTATTGGCAAAGTGGCATGTACCATATGATCTGGATAATGCGAACTATACCGATCAACGGGTAAAGTAGAGTATCATATTGAAATTTATCCCGAGTGCCATATGTTATGGACCAATACAAAATCTGCATAAGTTCAGAAACATCTGTCACTCCAAAGAGGAGTGAGATATGCAGACAGATTATCTGTTTCATGGAATAGAAGGGTTTAGCTATTTCCAAAGAGTATGCTATCTTTGGGAAATGGAAACAGATACAGC
>WFUN01000089.1 GCA_015484905.1 Hydrogenimonas sp.
AAAATATAGTCATGAAGATTGTTTTTTCCGTCACTCAAATGAAATATCTGCTGATTGGGATATTGGTCAGAAACGATCTGCATCAGCAAAGCTGCCTGATCTTTTCTCAATTGTTCCATTATGTCTCCTGATAAGGGGCCAACATATCCAACAACGCGTCGTGGTTATGCCCATTGGATGCAACAATGATCGGATCTTCAAACCGATAAGGACTTCCTGTATGGTTGCTTATTTTTCCGCCAGCCTCTTCTACGAACAATATTCCGGCCGCAACATCCCACGGTTTGAGGTTGCATTCGTAAAATGCATCGAAAATACCACATGCCACATAACAAAGATCGATAGACGCCGCACCGAGACGTCGAATATCTTGTGTAAATGGGAGCAGGTTCTGCATCGTATCTATTACCCACCTGAAATCTCGTCCCATCTTCACTTTCGTATACGGAAAACCTGTTGCAAGCAGTGACTGCTGCAGATCCGCAGTATTTGATACAGAAACCTTTTTTCCATTGAGCCTCACACCTTCACCCAGAGCAGCCGAAAACAGTTCGTTTAGAATCGGATTGTAAACGACCCCCGCTACAGCTCTTCCATTTTCCCATACACCGACAGAAATGGCACAAAAAGGAATTTTATGCACAAAGTTGGTAGTACCGTCAATAGGATCTATGAATACAGACTTTTCAGCCCGTTCAAGCCCATTAGAACTCTCTTCGCCTATTATTGCATGTTCAGGCAAGATTTCGGAGACTCTTTTTTTCAAAAGATTCTCTATTTCCACATCAAACTGTGTCACAAGGTCTACCACCCCTTTGTGGCGAACTTTTTTTACGGAGTTGAAACCTTCACGAAAAATCTCCCCCGCTTCAAGTACGCACTCGATCAAATTTTCCAACAAATTCTTCCTTTTTTTTGGTAAACTTCCAAAAACTATATACAAAGTCTGCTAATGATACCAAATACAGATATATTTCACAAAGCGCTTCGATTGGCGGCATGGGCACATTATGGTCAGATTACAAAGTTTGCGGACCCGTATATAACTCATCCCGTAGCGGCATCGTACGAAATATTGTCCGCTTCGGCTGCAGGAGAGAAAGCGGATATTGATCTTGCGGCGGTCTGTTCTATTCTTCACGACGTTGTAGAAAAGAGTGATGTCTCGCTTTCATCCATAAAAAAAGATTTTGGCAAAAAAGTGGCCGAAGGGGTAGGGGCAATGACTAAAAATCCGAATCTTCCGAAAAACGAGCAGTTAAAGGACTCTTTGATCAGAATTCTCGAACAGCCGAAAGAGATCGCTATGGCTAAACTTGCAGACAGGATAAGCAGTATGCTTCCCCCTCCACGAGACTGGAGTGCTGAAAAAATAGAGACCATTGTTTCC
Source organism: Hydrogenimonas sp. (assembly GCA_015484905.1). GTDB lineage: Bacteria > Campylobacterota > Campylobacteria > Campylobacterales > Hydrogenimonadaceae > Hydrogenimonas. The sequence continues at coordinate 1,391 of WFUN01000089.1, forward strand.
AATGCAGAGCTGATTCATAGAATGTTGAAAGAAGCGAGTCCTTTTCTTTCAAAACGCCTTGAAACCAAAATCGATATGTATAGAAGAGTATTGGAGAACAGATTATGAGGAACCGCCCAAAATACCACCTTTGGAAAAATGCAAATTATGCCATAGACGGATTTCTTGAAGTATTGAAAAACGAAACCGCCTTCAAAATAGAGATAACAGTTTCGTTACTTACATGGACTTTTCTTCTCTTTAGCTCAATGCCCTTTGTTGTAAAGAGTATTCTCGGCCTCTCTCTTTTTATCGTGCTGATAGCTGAGCTGACCAACAGCGCCATAGAGCGGGTAGTCGATCTTGCAACAATGGAGCATCATAAATTGGCAAAGCACGCAAAAGATGCCGGTAGCGCCATGGTGCTTTTTTCACTCGTTCTTACAGCATCAATCTGGATTTGCACTCTTTATATATTTTATATCGGTTCTTAAATCTCCTCCGCCACTCCTGGCTTATTCTGATATAGTCGGCATACGATTATAGATCTCGTTCATCTTCTGCATCATCATCTGTGGATTGGTAATCATTGCATATCCTTTGTATATCGTAAAAACGCCGAATAACATCACGATTACAGCTGCGATCTTGATAACCAACATACGATAGGAAGATCCTTTAACATAAGAGGAGAAAATTCCGATTCCCATCATTGCCGGAACCGTGGCTATACCGAACACTCCCATTACAACCGCCCCTTTTAGTGCGGAACCTGATACGATTGCCGCGGAAGCGAAGAAATAGACTAAACCACATGGTATTAATCCGTTCAGCATTCCCATGAAAAAGAAACTCGACCGGCTTTTGGAGTGAATTGCTTTCTTGATCATTTTAGAGAAAAAAGAGCTGCGTGCCATGGATGACTCTATAGAGTTGAGAAATCTGATCTTTCCTGTAAGAGACAAACCTATCAGTAACATAGAGATACCAACGAATATGAACAATATACCTTTCATTGTCATATCAAATCCGATCTTTTGGCCCAAAAACCCAAAAACAGCTCCGATTGTCATATAACTGGTTATACGTCCGAGATTGTAAAGTATATGTGCAGCCATCTGCTCCATTCCAGACCATTCGTTATCGACCTTGGCGGCCGTATAAGCTACTACAAATCCTCCACACATGCCGATACAATGGCCAAACGATCCCAGCAGTGCCACCAAAAAAATCGTACCAAGCTCTACACTGCCCACCGCTATCCTTTTTTGCTTTTTTTCAGTATCATTTTAATTCAATATTGATAAAGAGCCAGTTAACCCGCTATTGACAAAGCAGGGTTAAAGTGGTCCGGTGATACTATAACTTTCGCCTGTGACTATGAAGATAAAAAGGACTTTTCTATGCAAATACAAGCCGATGAAATCAGTGGGGAGGCGCTGAAACATTTCGCTACTCCAAAAAATTATGGAGCTATCGAAAATGCGGACGGTATAGGCACCGGTCTGGACAATGCCACCAAAAACTACGCAACCATATATCTGAAAATAGAGGAAGGAATTATTGGGAAAATCTCTTATGTAGCACACGGATCGGAAGATATAGTGATACTCGGCTCAGTATTTACAGAGATGGTTCAGGGCGACTCGCTTCAAAACGCAAAAAAGAGAGTGGCGGAACTTGAAAAAGAGGTGGCTGAAGCGTATGAAAGAGTAGAAAAACCTCAGATAGACCTTTCAAAACCGGAAGGAGAGCAGGTATCTGCCGTCTCTACACAATCTCAAGATAGTGCAAATATTGTACTTACCGCATTCAAAGCGGCATTGCGCCATATGGAACGCAAAAAGGAGGGCATTAAAGAAGAGTCCTTTACAATGAGTATATCCAAGCGCTGTCCATACTCAAATACAGACTGCGCATTCGCTACCTCTCGATAGATGAAAGGCGGCTAATCCCAGTCGAGCAGGCGTCTTTCGCCTTCCAATTTTCGAATATCGGTAACGTCCTGGCTCATTTCTATAACGCCTTTATAGTTTTTCTCTTCATCTCTAACGGCAAAATAGCGTACATGTATGAATCTTCCTTTAAACTGAATCCAAAATTCTGCCACATCTTTGGTACCGTTTTTGAAAGCTTCCAATATCTGTAATACCTGGCCAACACTTTTGGGAGGATGGCAGAATTTCACTTCTCTGCCGATTATACCGGCACTTCTTGGAAAAACACGCTCATCTCCTCTGTTGTAAAAGACGACTCTGTCGTTTTCATCAACGTATGTAATATCGACAGGAATATATTTAAAAATAAAATTTACCTGCTCCGGAGTGAGATATCCTTCATCGTAATGGGTCTTGTCATCTATATCGAACGGAAGTTTTTTACGTTTGGTATCCTGTGAGGGATGAATATATTCGCGAGGTGGATACGGCACCGGCGCTTCATCGAACATCCACCCAATCTCTTCATCTCCTTCGCGAAACTCTTTCCAGTCATCTTCACTCAACATTCGCATGGCGTTTGGCAGTAATCTACCTTCCTCAACCTGCATTATATGCTCCAGGCTTCCAAAAACGGTATATAGGCTCGAAATTATAAGTCCGGTATCTTTGGACTCTACAGCTTTTCTGGCTATTTTGATCTCTTCTCTTATCTGATCATGAAATGCCCACATGTTCTGGCTTGGGCTTGTCCATCCATACTTTTCAAGATACGGAAAAAGCTGGTTCTCTTTTCTAGCAAAATGCAGCTCCACCCTGCACAATTTTTCGAAAAGCTCCATAAAATGGTCGAAATTTTCCTCTATATCGATATTTCGGATTTCCGAAATTATTTTTCTGATAAATAGATTCTCTTCAAGATAGACTCTCACCGGATGTCCCTCAGGAAGTTCTCCTTCAGAAGATGTTCTGTAATACTGTGTCAAAAATTCACTCATATCCCACCTTTGTAAATTTACTTTGAAAGTATAGTCTATTGTGTTGAAAATATGCTTGCTTCATATCAATTTCCTATTGTCACGACAACCGCTCCTCTAAGATCACCCATTTTATAACCTGTAGCGCTGTCTGTCGGATAAATTTTCTTGATATACCCCAGAAGATCTGCACCGATATTGCTTCCATGACATTTGAGACACACTCTATTGTTTATTGTGAGCGGTTTGTAAAACTTGTAACCTCCTGCACTCTTTTGAATCAGATATTTTGGAAGCTTTACACCATTTTTTTTCAAAATTTCGAGTGCCTCCAATACCTCTTTCTCGTCATCTTCGGCAAGATTTGCCGGATTTCTGGGCTTAAGCGTAACACGTTTCACATTTACATTTTTGCCAAATTTTTCATTTACATCGGCTGTTAGTCTGGCTGCATTTTCCGAACAAAATTTTAGTGCCTCTTTAGGCCCACCGGATTTCATATGTTCTTTCATTTTACCACCAAGCGTTTTCATCAGAAACGAGCTCGCCTCTTGGCCTCTTTTTACAGCTTTCGCTATATCCTCGCTCTCCTTTTTCTCTTTTAAAGATATCCCATTTGTTTCGGTATTGGAAGCAAAAAGCGTTAAGGAAACGACGATAGATAAAATGACCAATCTATTTGTTCTCATTCGACACCCCTTTATAGCTTGAATATAGTGTTAAAACCATTATAACAAAGCTCAAAGAGATATCTTCACTCTGTACGTTTTTTACATCTAATCACAACAAACGCACCCTCTCCGTATCCTGGCATCACACCACCTCGCATATGATCCAGATCTTTTCCAAAAAGAGTCTGTACCGCTTTACAATCCGAAAACCCTCTGCTTTCAAGCAGTTTCTCAACCTCATGGGCGCTGAAAAAATGTGCTGTTTTGTAAAAGTGGCTTTTTTGGCGGTTTTTTTGATACAGGCTGCCCAGCGGAGAATCTTTATCTATAAAACCAACGATAACATCTCCTTCGGGCTTTAAAATTCTCCATATTTCTTGGATACTTTTTTTAACATCCTCAACGAAACATATCGTAGTAACCATAAGCACCAGATCATAAGATTCGTCAGGCAGCGGAATCGCTTCCGCCTCCGCGGTTATAACTTCAATACCTCTCTTTTTTGCATACGCAGCCATTTTGGCAGAAGGTTCAAGCCCTGTTTTTATATCGAGAGGTAGAGCAAAACGTCCGGTTCCAACACCTATCTCGATACCCTTTTGAAATTTCGGCATCAGTTTTTTAAGCGCTTCCACTTCATACATATAGATTTCACGATGCTTTTCAAACCAGGCATCGTACTGTTCGCTCAATCTTTCGAAAGATTCAATATTTGCCACTTGCCTCTTCTTTAAGGCAATTCGGGCGTATCGAGACTTTTTCCAAGAAGCCTGTAACTCTTTCCGACGCGTGCCAAAGGCTTGTACTCTATAATCAACTCCTTTGGATCGATAATATACCTGTCATCCACAAACTCCTTTTTGATCTCCAAAATCAACGGAACCGTTTTGCTCTCTTCCATCTCTATTTCACGATACAGTTCACAAAAAAAGATTGAAGGCGAGTCCTCAACTGCCGGAGGGAATCCTTCGACAATATTCTTTAAAGATATTCCAAACTCATCCGCTTCGCTTTGAGCGTGCGAAAGCTCTTTGGAGCTCAAATGCATCTGTTGCAGATGCTCGGGAAGAACCATGCATATTGTACATTTTTTCGTTTTACGAATATTGAACAGCGTATCTTTAGGACTTCCGTCACTTTTATGGCCTATGGAGACTATCAGGGTAGGGGGTTTAGACGAAAGTCCTGTAAAATAACTGAATGGAGCTATGTTTGTCACTCCATCATATTGTGTCACAATCCATGCAATGGGGCGCGGAATTAGAGTCTGACTCATCAGTTTGTAGTTTTCAGACGGTGTGGTAAAGCGATAGTCAAAAAGCATCGATTATCCTTTGGAACAGATAGTATTATTCTACCACTTCCACCCGGTTTTTGCTTTAAAGTTTGTAAAGTCGCAATAGCTATCTAAACTCTTTTAAGTCACTTGTTTGGTGAGTCTGAGGTTCTGTTTTGTGCCTTTTGATAGACGACTACCCTGTTTCGCCCCTCTTCTTTTGCTATGTATAGCGCTTCGTCAGCTTCAGAAAATACTTCGTGGTAGTTTTCATGCTCCGGTCTGAGGTTGCTTATGCCTATGCTCGACGTTACCTTGATAGTGTATCCGTCAAACTCGACTGGATTGGCTTCTATGGCGGCCCTTATCTTTTCAGCTATCATTTTTGCCATTTTGATGTTGGTTTCAGGCAAAATCAGCACAATCTCCTCACCACCATAACGGCCTACAAAGTCCGTCTCTCTGATACATGATTTTATCAGTCCGCTTACTTTTCTTAGTACCTCGTCACCGGCCATATGGCCATAGTTGTCATTTATACGTTTAAAATGATCCAGATCGACGACCGCGATGGAGACATCATGTTTGTATCTTCTGGCACGTTTGAACTCTATTTCAAGCATCTCTTCAAGATATCGCCTGTTCCAAAGCCCAGTCAAACCATCTGTTTTACTGAGCAGTTCAATCTCATGCGTTCTCTCTTTAACCAATCTTTCGAGCCGCTCTTTCTCCTCTTTTGACTGTTTTATCGCCGAACGGTATATCGCTCTTGCTATGAAAAGTGCTATAAGCAATGCGATGATACTTGTAATCAAAGCCGTTTTGAACAGTGTGTGCTCGTTCTTTTTATAAGGAGAGGCATCGATCAAAAGCATAAGCTGTTCATTTTTATCTCCCTGAAAAATACTTCTGTCTGTCATCATTCTGTAAACCGGCCTGCCTTCGAGCTCCAAAATCTGCTTTCGCTTCAATTTGTCAAAATCGAAATGCTTTCCAACCAAAAACTTGTTACTGCTTACAACAACATTTCCAGACTTGTCTATTATGGTAATCTGGAGAATGTTTTCGGCGGAATTTACATAGTTATAAAGAAAATCTTCTATGTTTGTATTTCTAAAAATCGATATGCTGTTTTTTATCGAACCCTCTATCGCCTTGAGCAGATTGGTGATATCTACTTTTCTATAAAACAGCACCGGATCGTCTACGTTTTTCGACTCAACTATATTTTCAGGAACTTCTACGGCAAGATCTATGATACCGACAAGTTCTTTTTTTATTTGAATTGGGTAATATATCGCCATGACCGGCACAAAATCACGTACTTCAAAGAAAAATTCACCAAGAGGCAGATCTCCTTGCAGAGTTTTTTTAAAGCTTTTTCCTGCGTGTATTTTTCCTATCTCGTCCTGAAACATTGAATTTCTGATAACACCATTAGGATCGAGATATCTAAACTCGAAAATATCAAGATCCAAAGACATGTCATTTACCAGCTTCTGCAGATTCATTGTAGATTTGATATCGTTGAACCTTTTGATTGCAGCGGTAATAGAGCTTACAATATCTTTTGCATCGCTCTGCATCTGTTTGAGCAACAGTCTCTTTTGTATGTTGTAATTATAGAAAGAGACGATCGACAGAGTGATAACCAGCGTAATTAGCCACCAGATTATGGTGTTTTTCTTGAAAAATTTTATACTTTTCATTTTCCGTACATTTTCGCTTTTTTGTTTGGATCGGCATTTTTGTATTTTGCATAGGCTGAATGGAAATCTTTATATGCCCTGTTCCATCGGTCGGTATGACAACTTTTGCACATCTTCATTATAACTTTCGGATTGTCAGTCCCTGCGAGAAATCCTCCGCCTTTTCTCGTTTTTCTGGCTATTTTTACATGTACGCTACCGGGTCCGTGACACCCTTCACACTGAACATGCGCGAGTCGAGGGGTCTCTTTCATGCTGACAAAACCGTTAGGTACTCCATATCCGGTGGAGTGACACGGTAGGCAGCGGGAATTGTCCTGGTAACCTTTTTTTATAAGGCTTTCCATTGCATGGTCATGAGGATCCTTCTTACGCCCCAGGAAAAACTTTCTATGACAGAGCCTACATTTCGTGTTTCCTACATAATAGTATTTTCCGGAACGCATGGCTTTGTCATAAGCCTTCTGGCCCAAAGCCTGTTTAAGAGGTATCTGCGGGGGAGCCGAATTGAGCTGCTCTTTTATTCTCGGATCATTCGCATAAGAAACAGTTCCAAACACCGACAACAAAAACAGTAATGGGACAATTTTTTCAACTGCTGCTCTGAAAAGTTTCATTTTGATGTCCAGATCGTGATTTTTTGGAAGTCTAACATAAAAATTTTTAATTTTACAAAAAAATTTGTCTCTTTCGATCGAATCAAAACATACCTCCTGTTGGCCGAGTGAGTACAATTCATTTTTCTATAGACCCTTTCATTTTGCATAATGCAACAATGTTTGTTATTTATAGAGATTTCAGGTATCCCTATGAACACGGTGTATAATATCTGAATCTGTTCTTATTGCCAATATCGGCATAACAGACTTTTTTTTAACAGCTTAAATATATATTATATCC
>WFUN01000090.1 GCA_015484905.1 Hydrogenimonas sp.
AGTATAAAATTTTTGTTGTTAAAATGAATTATTATGGATTATATATTATTAAGTAAAGCTATGACCAAACTTGCCTGATATTGTTTGCAGCGAATTATTGTTTTTTCATACCTTTTACAAAAAATCAATGATATGATATCTAATATAGTGTTAGTCTTTTATAAAAACAAAAACTTGGAAAGTTCCCAATAAAAAACTGATTTTACAAAGACTTCAAATTATACGGGTTTCCAAATTTATTTGGCAATAAATAATCCAAACAACGATGTCGTTTTTTAGATTGTAAAACATTAATAGTTTATAGTGACCCCAGCTCAACTGCACAATGTATAATACAGAAACCATAGGAGCAGAAAGTGGAAGAGTCACAAGAGGATATCAAACGGTTTACCGCCAAAAAGAAGGCTGATATCGTGATGGATATATTCCAGGGAAAGATAACAGTGGCAGAAGTGTCCCGCAAGTACGATCTGACCCCCGCTACCCTGGAAGAGTGGATGGAATAGGCCAGAAGGGGAATGGAGAATCAACTGAGAGCCCGTCCCAAAGATATCGCCGCTCAGTACGAAGAGAAGATCAAAGAGATGAAAACAGTCATCGGAGAGTTGACACTCGAAAACATCGCATTCTTGTCAAGCGAAGCGGTTGCGCGGCAATGACTCTCTTTGAGAAAAAAGTACGACGCTCTGTTCGGGGACGAGAAGAAGTGATGCACGTACAGAGCGAGATGGCATCCGAGGGCCATAGAGTAAGCATCACGAAGCTTTGTCGCTGGTTCGGAATTTCCAGAAGGACCTTTTACTACAAACCCAAAGTTAAAGAGCCCAGGATCGATGACAAGAAGCTGTACCGCATCAAAGAGACAATCGAGGCATTTCCCACCTACGGGTACAGACGTATCGCCTTTATGACCGGTATCAATAAAAAAGCGGTGCAGCGCATCCTCAAGCTCAAAGGGTGGCAGGTCAAAAAGCGATCCAAAGGTCATCGTCCAAGAGCAGCGGCGATGCCATCACGCACACATCTTCCCAATCAGCGCTGGGCTATTGATATGACCCGTATTTGGTGTGGGAACGATGGCTACAGCACCCTGGCCGCCGTGATCGATACCTGTACCCGGGAAATCGTCGGTTTCAGGCTCTCAAAGAGTGGAAAAGCCCAGACTGCCGAAGCGGCACTGCAGGAAGACCTCATCTACCGGTTCGGCAGACTCATGCGACTTGAAAACAAGATCACATTACGAAGCGACAACGGACTGGTCTTTACCAGCAAATCCTTTACCAAAACGGTCAAGGCCTACAATTTCGAGCGGGAGTTCATTACTCCCTATACCCCGGAACAGAATGGAATGATCGAACGCTTTTTTAAAACCATCAAAGAGGAGTGCATCTGGCACCACAACTTCAAATCACTCAAGGAGGCCAATGATATCATCGGAGAATGGATCGATTTTTACAACAGAGGACGAAAGCATTCGGCGCTGCGATATAAAACGCCAGTAGAGGCGTTTCGTTTAGCGGCTTAGGTGTGCAGAAATGGAGGGGTCAGTACAGAAGGGTTTTTCGGGAGGTTACCTTAAGAGCTGTCTTTCGTGATTAAATGAAGCCATTCGTCTTTAAATAATCGATAACCATCATTGCGCATTTTTCGATGGATATTTTATCGTTTCTAATATGAATTTCAGGTTTAGTGGGCGGTTCGTATGGAGAAGATATGCCGGTAAAGTCAGAAATCTCGCCTGCCCGTGCTTTTTTATAGAGTCCTTTTGGATCACGCCGTTCACAAACTTCAAGTGGTGCATCTACGAATATCTCTACAAATTCCCCCTCTTCGACCATATTTCTGACCTGTTCGCGGTCTTTTTGGAAAGGAGAAATAAAAGCCGTCAGAACGATAAGGCCGCTGTCGACAAAAAGTTTTGCGACTTCGCCGATGCGGCGGATGTTTTCGACACGGTCTTTCTCACTGAATCCAAGGTCTTTATTTAGTCTTCTTCTGACATTGTCTCCGTCAAGCAGATATGTATGAAAGCCCATATCGTAAAGCTTGGACTCTACTGCATTCGCTATTGTAGATTTTCCACTGCCGCTTAGACCTGTAAACCATAAAATGCATGGACGCTGTTTTTTGATGTCGGAGCGCTCCTTTTTTGTAACTTTATGAGGATGGTGGATTATGTTCTTGTTCTGGTTTTCGTGTTCCGTATTCAGACTTTTTTTCATCGGTTTTTCCTGAGTATGTTTTGTCGTTTTGTTGTAACTGTTAATAGATGATTCACAGTATATAGAGCATGAGAAAAATCATTTTACATAGTTTTTCTTAACATATCTGAAAATTATCTCCGCCGCTGCTTCCGGAGAGGTTGTTTTGGTGTCTATTACGATTTCAGCATGCTGCGGCTCTTCATAGACGTCGCTGACGCCGGTAAAATTTTTCAGCTCCCCGCAGAGTGCTTTTTCGTAGACGCCTTTGTAGTCACGTTTTTTACAGGTTTCGATGTCGGCTTTTATGTAAACTACTATATTGTTCTTTACCATTGTACGTATGGTCTTTCGAGACTCTTTATAGGGCGATACGAAAGAGGCGACAGTGGATATGGAATTTTTTTGCAGTGTCTGGATAAGATGGCCTATGCGTTTCATGTGGCGGTTTCTCTCCTCTCTGGTGTAGCCTACATCCGGAATAAGTTCGCGTATATCTTTCGAGTCTATTCTTTCAAGTGGGATATCCAGTTTATGTAATTTTTTGTAAACCTTGTCGGCTATTGTCGTTTTACCTGAAAGCGGCAGGCCTGTAAACCAGAGATTGAACGGATCTATCCTTTTTTTACCCCATTTGATGCGCTGCCATACTTTTTCATGTCCCCAATAGAGTGCTACTTTGAGTATCGTCTCTATGAGTCCGGCAGCAATAGCGAGGTCAAGTCTTCCAAAGAAGATGTATACGATGAGGACAGTGGTTCCTGTAGCGACAAAACGCCAGCTAATACCTTTGACGATGGAGCGTAGGTTGGTCTCTTTGTACATTTATATCGTTTTACATTCCCATTTGGGTATTTCTGAAAGTCGCAGCCACTTCGAGCCGTTTAAGGCGGATAGGCTGATGGTCTTTGAGACTGTCTTGTTGCATAGTATATCCTTCTTCGGTCAGGTAACAGGTGACTTTATGCCTGCTTGCCGATACCGAATTTTTAGTATGATTTTCTGGGTGTAATGGCTTTTATAGTACGAATATACAATGTATATGCAGGCTTTTATTTCACCATTTCTCACTTTTTTGTAAAAATCTCATTTTTGCAAATATCAAGTGGCGCATCTATAAAAATTTATCTTGTCCAATAAGATCTGAAAGCCATAAAGTGCATTTTAAACTAGATTCTATCTGTTTGATTATACCAAATAATAGTTTCTTCTTGTTACACAACTACAAAATAAGGATTTAAGAGATTTTCCTTATTGTAGACTAGCTTTTTGAGGCTTCGACTGTTGTTGATGTACTCAAGCGCTGAAATGGTCTCATCATATTGATAGACATTTTTGCCTGATTCCAAAACTATGGCATGCGCTGCTGCAGTATCCCACTCCATAGTCGGAGCAATACGGGGATAGATATCCGCTTTGTTTTCCGCTACCATGCAGAGCTTTAAACTGCTCCCTTTTGAATTTAGAACGAGGTTTTTGTATTTTAGTTTCAAATCATTGATAAAATTTTTGGTCTCATCGGAGAGATGCGATTTGCTGGCCACTACGGTGAAGCAATCATCATATCTAGGTAAAGGCAACCTTTTTTTGTTTAAAAAAGCACCTTCGTTTTTCTTTGCATAATACATTTTATTCAACGCCGGAGCATATACAATCCCCAGGACAGGAGTGTCATTATGTATTAGTGCTATGTTCACCGTAAACTCATCATTTTTCTTAATAAACTCTTTTGTTCCATCTATTGGATCGACGCACCAAAAGTATTCCCACTCTTTTCTCTTTTCATATGCTATTACTTTATTCTCTTCTGAAAGAATGGGGATGTTTGGATAAAGCTTATGCAATGCATCACAAATAATCTTATTTGACGCTGTATCCGCTTCGGTTAAAGGTGATTTATCATCTTTGTAATCAACCTGAAAATCTTTTTGATAAATCCGCATTACTGCATCGCCGGCTTTTTGTGCTATTTGAATAATTTCGTCTGTATTTATATTTTGCAGCACTGTTTCTCCTTAATATCGTGGACTTTTCTCTTTTAATTAATCGTTATTATCGCGTTGTTTTCCCAACCTGAGAAAGGCCAATTACTTAACATCACTCCAGCTCAATGCCGTTCCTGCCTGAAGATGCCTGCAAGCACGTCGACCGAGGACCTGTTTAAGATGTTTGGGATGCAGACCATACCCAGGTCTTACGGAACGGATATTTTTTTCCGTTATAATCTCTCCGGCTTTTATATCTTCGGCCACATAAAGGCTTCTGGCAAATTGTCGGCTCTTCTTCTTTTTTTCGGTCATAGAGTAGTCGACTTTTCCAAGGAGTTTTTCCGTATCTCTAACGGCTTTGACCATCTGTGCAAACTCCTCTTTATCCAAAGAGAAGTCTGCATCGGGTCCGCCGATGGATTTGTCGAGAATGAAATGTTTTTCTATCGCTTTTGCACCCAGTGTCACTGCTGCTACCGGTGCTGTAATGCCCAGTGTATGGTCTGAAAAACCGCTAATGACTCCAAAGGTTTCGGCCAAGTTTGGAATGGTTTTCAGATTGGCCTCTTCGAGTGGTGCGGGGTAGGCACTGGTGCATTTGAGCAGCACAATGTCGTTGTTGTTTTCGCTGCGACAGATATCGACAGCGTCCTGGATCTCCCCTATGGTCGCTATACCGGTGGAAATGATCACAGGTCGTCCTTTGGATGCAGTGTGACGAATAAGCTCATAATCGGTTATCTCGAACGATGCTATCTTGTAGGCGCTGGGCTCGAACTGCTCTAAAAAATCGACGGCGCTTTTGTCGAAAGGTGAGGAGAAGATGTCGATGCCGATCTCTCTGGCGTATGAGAAAAGCTCTTCATGCCACTCCCATGGAAGGTATGCTTCTTTATATAGGTCATATAGTCTCGTGTCATCCCAAAGAGTGCCACCTTTGATGATGAAATCCTCTTTGTCGCTATCAAGAGTCAGAGTATCTGCTGTGTATGTCTGTAGTTTAACAGCATCCGCTCCCGCTTCTTTTGCGGCTCTAATACTTTTTTTGGCGATCTCAATTTTGCCTCCATGGTTGGCGCTCAGCTCTGCTATAATGAATGTTTTGGTGCTTTTTAGATCGAAATCACCTATTTTCATTTTTTTCGCTCCATTCTCAATATTCTTTGACTGCCTGATTTTCCGTTTTCAGTTGGTTTGAAGCCAAACCGTTTGTAAAGATTTATAGCTTTGTCATTGGTGTCGTAAACTTCGGCAATAAGAGTCTCCAATCCCAAATTGTCGTATCCGAATTCCATAATTTTTTGCATCAGTAACTTTCCCTTGCCATGCGTTGAAGGTTTGGTATATAGGCCGATATGGGCTCATTTTTTATTTTTGTCTATTTGTGTAAAATCGATTACACCTATCGGCTCTTCTCTTGTTTTAACCAAAAAGTATAATCTGTCACTCCTATTTTTCAATGAGTCTATAAAAGACAAGTGGTCTTTTGGCTCGATAGGTTCTTTGTCGAGCATCCACCGTCTAATACTTGGATTGTTTCTCCATTCCAGTATATCGAGTTTCTGTTTTTTGGTGAGTTGGGTAAAGTTTATAAGCCCGGTTTGCAAAAAATCCACCATTGCAGAAAGTTCATTTTCAAATTTTTTTTCATCAAACTTTTCAAGCAGAACCTGACCTCTCTCTTTGAGATATGAACACATCTCTTTTTGGTTGTCGGCTGTTTTTATGGCAATAAATGGGAGTTCCATAAAAAATATTTCATTAATCGTCACGCTTGGTGTGATAATCGCAAAATCGGCTTTAGATATGAGTTTTGCGATCTTGTCTGTTTCTATGTATAGAGTCACGTGATCATGATTTTTTGCATAGCATTGCAACTCTTCCAGGTTTTTGTTCGCTCGTGTTGTTGCGACATGAG
>WFUN01000091.1 GCA_015484905.1 Hydrogenimonas sp.
GACGACGGCATGATGATTATCAAATTCTGGTTTTCGATCACCAAAGAGGAGCAGGAAAAACGGTTCAAAAAGCGCGAGTTGGATCCGCTGAAACAGTCAAAACTTACTGATATAGACAAAGAGATTCTCAATATGTGGGATAGAATAACCTATTACAAAGAGGAGATGTTCAGTCGTACCCATACACCGTTTTCTCCATGGATTGTCGTAAACAGTAACGATAAAAGATCTGCTCGCCTCGAAGCAATAAGATACCTGCTTTCTCGGATTCCATATACAGATAAAGAAGAAGTGCAAAAAGAGGTCAATCTTCATACGGATCCAGACATAGTCCAAAAATATTACAGAAAAATCGGACAGATAGATTGATCTTTTTATAATGAGGCAGTGAAAAGAAAAATATCGTATTTTTTCTCTTTCTCGAGAGTATGGACAATGCGGTATTCGCACTTGTTGAAACCGGCTTTTTGGGCGTAAAATAGAAGCTCTTTTTCACCGAACCCCAAATGGTATACGCCACTGTTGTTCTGTTCATGAAACGATCCATCTTCAGGCGCCAGATCGGCCAGAGCGATAAACCCCTCCGCTTTCAGTAAAGAGTGAAGTTTACAAAACAGCGCCTCTATATTCTTTATGTGGTGCATTGTCATGGAAGATACAATTGCGTCAAACTTCGATTCACACTCGAAAGATAGTATGTCACAATTTTTTGCTTTGGCTTTCTTGCCGAGTTTTTCAAATTTTTCCAACATGCTTTTTGAACTGTCCACACCTGTAATGGATGTGACATGAGGCATAAGCCTGCGCGAAAGCAGACCGGTACCGGCCCCCACATCGAGCAATCTGTATGAACTCTTAAACTCGAACTTTTCAAGTATAGCTTTTGAAACAGCTTCGGCAAGAGCCTGTCTTCTTGGTGACAAATCCCACTTTTTTGCATCTTCATCAAAACTCATGAAAATCCTTTTATCGCTCTGAAAATCAACATCGATAGAACTTTTTGCACTCTCGTAAAATTTCGGAACAAAAGTCCAGGAATATACTTGGCTTTATTGTAACTGTGGAGAAATTTTACCATATGGAAAAAGTATGGTTTTTTGCTAAAATAGCGTCAAAAAAAAGAGAGTATATGCAGCATATTTTCAGAGAATACGACATTAGAGGAGTTTTTGGCGAGGATCTGACTGAAAAAACGGTCAAACTTATCGGATACTTTTTGGGAAAAAAGATAAAGTCGGTCGGTGACTACGCTGTTGTTACATACGATGCGCGTGCACACTCGCCACAGCTCAGCGACTGGCTTGTCAGCGGCCTGAATGCCGCAGAAGTTATCGTTTTGCATGGTGGCATGACACCTACACCAGTCAACTACTTTTGCAATTTCAATACCTTTAGAGTAGGAGGCAAAGATATTACTCCTGCCGGAGGGATTCAGATAACCGGCTCTCACAATCCACCTGAGTATAATGGCTTCAAGATCACAATCGGAAAAGAACCTTTTTTTGGAAAAGATATATATGCGCTTGGCAGGGAAATAGAAGCAAACTCCTCTATGGCCATTCCTACAGAGACCGATGTTATTGAAATAGATGCGCTCGAGCGTTATGTCGACTATCTTGCGAAAGAGTTTTCAAATCTGGAAGGATTCGATCCCAAACTGGCTATAGACTGTGGAAATGGGTGTGCTGGCGTAGCGATAGATCCACTTATTAAAAAGTTGAATATTCCTGTATACAGACTCTATTTCGAACCTGACGGTACCTTTCCCAACCATCATCCCGATCCAAGTGAAGAGAAAAATCTTGCTGATCTTAAAAAGATGCTCGAAAACGGGGCGGCCTATGGATTCGCTTTTGATGGAGATGGAGACCGTATCGCCTTTTTAAGCCGAAAGCATAATTTCAAAGGAGATATCCTCGCTCTCTTTTTTGCAAAATCCATGAAAAATCCGACCGTTATTGGCGAAGTGAAGTGTTCACAGATCATGTATGACGAAATAAACAAGATCGGTAAAGCGATAATGTACAAAACAGGGCACTCCAATTTGAAAATGAAACTAAAAGAGACCGGGGCCGACCTTGCCGCTGAAGTAAGTGGGCATATTTTTTTCAACGACCGATACTTCGGTTATGACGATGCAATCTACACAATGATGCGAATTCTGGAAATGCTCAAGGAAGGTTTCGATTTCGATACCGAATTTGAAAAATTGCCCAAGCTTTTCAGTACAGATGAGATAAAGGTCAAAACGACCGATTCAGAAAAATTTGCTATAGTCGAGGCATTGAAAAAGATATTGAGGAGTCGCAAAAAAGAGCTGGGTATCAAAGATATTGTTACGATAGATGGAGTACGTGCGGTTTTTAATGATGGATGGGGACTTGTTAGAGCGAGCAATACGACACCTGTCATAGTTACTCGCTTCGAAGCTGAAACTCCGCAGGCACTGGAGTATATACAAAATCTTATGAACGATCTTATAGATGAGGCGAAAAAAGCTGTCAGTTGAAAAGAGTTTCAAGTACAGATGCAAAAACGGTACACTGCTAAAGTGTACCCATATACGCAAAGAGGGCTTGAAAAATCTGTATCTGCGCCTGAAAAGAGATGGTACAATACAAATCTCTACACCTTTACGTGTTTCCAGATCGCAAGCCGAAGAGTTTATACAGGCAAAAGAGAAGTGGATAGCACAAAGAGTCGCTCACCGCAGTATGTTTTGTAGAACAAATCCCTCTTGTTATACAAAAGGGTGTTACATCTGGTATCTCGGAAAAAGTTATCCAGTTTACTACAAGAAAGCGGATATCAACAGAATCGATTTTGAGGGCGAGTCATTTCTTTTTAGCGCCAAAGATGTTAAAACATTTTCAAAAATACTCAACAATTTCTATTTGCGTATGGCAAAATCGTTTATTGTGGAGCGGGTCGACTTTTGGTCCAAACAGATGAATCTTTATCCAAAAGAGGTAAAATTTAGACGTTACAAGAGTCGTTGGGGATGCTGCAGCGAAGATAACGTCATAACTTTCAACTCTCAACTTCTCAAATATGATCCGCCTCTTATCGATTATGTAATAATCCATGAGCTTGCCCATATTCGTCACAAGTCCCATAAAAAAGAGTTTTGGAGACTTGTAGAGAGGTTCGAACCAAACTACAGAGCTTCGAGAGAAAAGCTTGTATGAAACTCACATGGTTTAAATTTTCCGCCTGCTGGCAAAAGCTGATATTGTATAATATCAGTCAGTAGTTTTTCATGCAAACAAAAAGAAATTTGACATGGCTGTCAAAAACAATCAATATATGAAATAATTTATGTAGATTTTCTAAAGGGTTTGTCAATAAAAATCGAGTATAATCGCGCAATTTACTTCAGGAGTTACGATGGCAATCAAAAAGATCGAATCCAAAGATGAGTTTAAAAGTTTTGTGGAAAAAATAGAGAAAGGCAGAGACTATAAGAGGCCTTTGGCCTTTGGTATTTGCAGAATAGATCGTGGACAGAAAAATCGCGAGAAAGTTCTTCAGGCTATATATCCTTTCGTCAACTGGAATGAAAATTTCGGTTCTGCCGCCGTTTTCATAGAAGCATTGAGAGAGAGCGGGGAGAATATAGATTTTACATCCTCTGAACAGCTGTTTGATATCACCGATGCTTTTATAATAAATGCCATATCAGCATTCAATCCATATCTGGACGAAGCCAAAGGCGATGCTCATAAAAATGTGCAAGTGCTCAAAGAGCTTGCGAAAATAGTTGAATGCGAAGATTTGGATGACAGTTTCCGCATCCTGTTTCTGTTCAAAGATGACGCTCCACAGTGTGTGGAGTCCGTCTATATCAAACTTTATGCTCTTTCATTGGGTAAAGCGGAACTTCGCAGTGTAAATCTGAATGGAGCGTTTGGAATTTTGCACAACGTTGCATGGTTTGGAAACGAGCCTTTCGAACTTGACTGGTTGCGTGAAAACGAAATAGAGCTGAAACTCAACGGAGCATATCCTGAAATAGAGAGCGTTGACAAGTTTCCAAGATATCTTCAGCACATAATTCCTGCGGACAACACCCGTATACTCGACAGCGCCAAAGTGCGTATGGGCGCACAACTGCATCCGGGAACCACTGTTATGCCAGGTGCCAGTTATATCAACTTCAATGCGGGAACTACCGGCGCGGTGATGGTTGAAGGAAGAATTTCAAGCTCTGCAATAGTGGGGTCCGGTTCAGATGTAGGAGGAGGGGCTTCGATTCTTGGGGTTCTCAGCGGAACGAACGGCAATCCTGTTTCGATAGGTGAAAATGTGCTTTTGGGCGCAAACAGCGTTACAGGAATACCTTTGGGAGATGGTTGCATTGTAGATGCCGGTATAGCTATTCTCGAAGGAACCAAAGTCGCCATCAGCAGAGCAGAGCTGGAAAAAATCAAAGAAGTCAACCCTTTTTGGGATGTCAATATTGAAGATGAAAATATCTTTAAGGGAGTCGAGCTTGCCGGAAAGAACGGCATCCATTTTCGTCAGAACTCTATGACCGGCCAGATAATGGCGATGAGAAGCAGAAGAGAGGTAAAACTCAACGTAGAGCTCCATTGATTTACGATATGTTGGGCTCCCGATATTCGCAGAACTCTTTTGCCACATACCATTTCAGTATGGTTGTGGCCGAATGGGAAAGTTCATGCTGATTGAAAGGAACATAGGCGACTTTGAGTTTGCTTAAGAGTATTAGACCGGCAAAAATGCCTATGATCCATATCAGTAGCCCGAAAAGCCAGCCCGACAGAACCCATACGCAAACCCCAAGAATGACAGGTATGAGTGTGAATGCGATTCGCAAAATAGTTACCGCTATTTTGCATTTTTCATTCAGTGGCGGAAGAAGTTCTATTTTTATGATCGGTTTTGCTTCATTCATAACCTAAACTTTATCATAAAGGATCTGATAATGGCAACTGAAAAAATTGTTATCTGGCACAACCCGAGATGCTCCAAGTCACGTGAAGCTTTAAAATTGCTTAATGCAGAAGGGATAGAACCTGATATTTTCAGATATCTCGATGAACATCCTACCAAAGAGCAGATAAAGGAAGTTCTGAAAATGCTTGGTGTAGGTGCCAGAGATATCATGAGAACCAAAGAGGCTGTATATAAAGAGTTGGGTATGAAAGATGTAGAGGATGAGGAAAAACTTATTGAAGCCATGGTGGAACATCCAAAGCTGATAGAACGTCCCATCGTCATAAAAGATGGTAAAGCCGTTCTTGGACGGCCACCAGAAAAAGTATTACAATTGATAAAAGGGTAAACACGAAATGCTTCAGACACAGAATTTGACCAAACGCTTTGGTGCGAGAGTGCTATTTGAAAATGTCAATATAAAACTCGATGCAGGAAAAAGATATGGTCTAATAGGCGCCAACGGCGCCGGCAAGAGTACATTTTTAAAAATAGTAGCCGGAGAAGAAGATGCTACTTCCGGCCAAATAATTGTAGGCAGCGGTCTTAAAGTGGGAGTACTTGGACAGAATCAGTATGCTTTTGAAGAGTTTTCGATAGCTGATGCCGTTTTGTACGGAAACAAGAGACTCTTTGAGGCGATAAAGGAGAAAGAGAGACTCTATGCAGAGGGGAATTTTGAAGACGAAAAGGTAAACGAACGTCTTGGAGAGCTGGAGATGGTCTGCGTAGAAGAGGATCCAATGTACGAATATGATGTCAGGATAAAAAAAATCCTTGAAGAGTTGGGATTTCCGGAGTCGCAGCACGGCGATCTCATGAGTTCTCTTCCGAGTGCCGACAAATTCAAAGTTCTGCTTGCACAGGTGCTTTTTCCTAAGCCTGATATTCTTTTTCTGGATGAGCCGACCAACAATCTCGACATTCATGCAATCTCATGGCTTGAAGAGCAACTCAAAAGGCATGAAGGAACCATGATAGTCATATCGCACGATCGCCATTTTTTAAACAGCGTCGTTACACATATTTTAGATCTAGATTTCAAGACGATAAGAGAGTTTACAGGCAATTATGACGACTGGTACATTGCAAGCAATCTACTCCTTAAACAGCGGGAAATGGAAAGAGAGAAGAAGATAAAAGAGAAAGAGCAGCTTGAAAATTTTATTCGGCGATTCAGTGCGAACGCTTCCAAGGCCAAACAGGCTACCAGTCGTCAAAAGCAGCTTGAAAAGCTCGATATAGGTGCACTTCAGACATCTTCCCGCCGTGACCCGAGTATTCTTTTCAAAAAGAGGCGTGATATTGGAAGAGAGGCTCTCGAGTTGGAGAATGTGTGCAAAAAATTCGGTAATATCGAACTGTTCTCAAACCTTAATCTCAAATTCAATCCTGGAGACAAAGCCGCACTTATCGGTCCAAACGGTATTGGAAAAACCACCCTTTGCAAAATGATAATGGATGATGGTCTAAAACCCGACAGCGGTGAAATAAGATGGGGAGCTACGGTTGAGCCGAGTTATTTTCCACAAGACACTACAGATAGAATAGAGGGTAGTGAAACTCTATATGAATGGCTCAGAAATTATGACAAGGATGCAGATATTTCCGAAATCAGAAATTGTCTTGGGCGGATGCTTTTTAGCGGAGAAGAGCAGGAAAAAAGCATCGAAAAGATCAGCGGTGGCGAAAAGCACCGCATGATGCTCAGCAAAATGATGCTTGAGCAGGGCAACTTCTTGATCCTTGACGAACCAACGAACCATCTGGATCTCGAAGCCATCATAGCCTTGGGAGAAGCGCTCTATAATTTCGGCGGCAATGTCATCTGCGTCACTCACGACCGCGAACTTATAGATGCTTTTGCAAACCGGATCATAGAGATAAAGTCGAATGGAGAAATAGTCGATTTCAGAGGTAGTTACGAAGAGTATGTTCAAAGTATGAACAAAAGCGCATAACGAAATTTCGGTCAGTCGCTAAATACATAACAATTACCGCCCTTATTTTTGGCTTTGTACATTGCCGAGTCCGCATCCAAAATCAGCTGATTGATATCTTTTTGTGAAGAGTTGAAGACAGAAATTCCTATACTTGCCCCGATATCCACACTTCTGTCTTCAATCTGATAGGGGGATTTCAGGCTCTGGAGTATCTTGTCGGCTATCATGGAAATGCGCTTTTTGGCATCATCCCTGTCCATTGTCTCGGTCGATATTAGTGCCAAAAACTCATCTCCGCCGAAACGTGCTATGAGGTCGCTTTTTCTAAGACTGGAGCGTAGTCTCTGAGAAACAAGCTGAAGCAACTGATCGCCAATATTGTGTCCCATCGTATCGTTAATGGATTTGAATCGGTCCAAATCTATAAAAAGCAGCCCTTTATATTGTCGGTTCTTATCAATCTTTTTTAGAATCGATTCGAATATTCTTAAAAATTGTCTTCGATTGATCAGGCTTGTCAAAGGGTCATGCTCGGCCTGGAAGGTGATTGCCCGCTCTTTCTCTTTCAATTGTGAGATGTCGACTATCGCCATGATTTTTGTATCTTTTCCCTCGAGCTTTGCAGGTTTCAAACGTACAAGAGCCCAAAAAGTCTCTCCTCCAGCTCTTTTCATCAAAGCTTCAAAAGGGGTGTCATCAACTGTTTTCAGTTTCTCTTCTATCAGCTTTCTTGAAGATCTTACCACGAAAGAGAGGGCATCTTTTTGCCATAAATCGTCATCTTTATATTTGAAGATCTTCTTTATCGGTTTGTTGTAGTGTATACATTTGAGTCTTTCATCGAAAATCACGAGACCTTCTATTGTCGAATTGAGGAGTGATTCGAAAAGCTCCGTTTTTTTTGACCGCTCCTCTTGCGCTTTGGCCTCAAACACTTTTTGAAGAGTAATATCCCTTCCAATACCGACTGTACCGATCAAAACCCCGTCACTGTTGTAAAGAGGTGCTTTGTGTACGTCAAGATAGATATCTCTACCTCTCGCTCTTCCATGCTCTTCAAAGTGCATAGGCGTCAGATGCTTTATGACTATTTCGTCTGTATTTTGTCTCATTTCGCCTATTGTATGCCAGTTTGGATTGTCCGGATGCAAGGCCATCTCTTTCAAAGCGAAAAAAGTATCCGTCTTTCCAATGGCATCACGAACGTCTTTGACTCCCAAAAGCTTTTCGCAAAGGGCCTTGTTGGTAAACAGATAGCGCCCCTGCAGATCTTTGGCCCAAAACATATCTGGAGCGTAGTCTATGATCATATCCAGAAGCCTTCGTCTCTGTATCGGCAAAAAGAGCGGTTTGTTCTTTTTCATCCAGATTTCGATGATATAGGAGTGTGGTCTTGAGAGCAGATAGTTGTCGAGCTTGACGCTCTTGCCGTTTTTACAATTATGTTCTGCCGTTATCATAGCTTTTGTGCCAGATGCCACATCTTCCAGAACTTCAAGGAACATAATTGTGTTTTCGATTGTAATACGCTCAAAAACCGCATGCTCGCATATCTCTTTTTTGCTATATCCTACAAGTTTGGCATATGCGTCATTACAATTTATAATTTTACCTTCTTCAGGATGTATAATAATTTGATATTTGCACTCTTTTAAAAAATACTTCATATTTTTCCTTCTATAACTACTATTATACCATTTCGACCAGATAAAAAAATTTTCTGTTTAATAGTAATATCGGTTATTGTCACGGTATATTGACGATTTCACGGAAGTAGTCGTGGTCTGGAAATGAACCTGTTTAGCTCATTTTATGGAAAAAAGCCGTTTTTTGAAAGAGTCTATTCCGGCCATTAGCCAGATTGCGGTTTTCTGACCGAAAATCTGACTTTCAAGCACGGAGACTTTTGATTCCGCCACCGACAAGTCGGCAATAGAACGACTCAGCTCGTCCGCACTTGCGAGCTGGTTCTCAAAACGGCCCTTTGTAAGATCGCAATAAGCCTTTTGGGCTTTAAGCTCCATTCTTGCACTCTGCAATTTCGAAAGCAGTGCATTTAGACGCAAGAAGGCATTTTCAAGCTCGGTTTTCACTCTGTTTTTATAATCGTTCAACTCTATTGCGGATGCGAGTCGTTTAAAACGGGCTGCTTCGACTCTCTTCTCATCTGAAAAGCCATTGAAAAGATTCCAGGTAACAGATGCACCTATGTAACTCTGATCCGGGTTTGTAAAACCGTCTCCGTTCAATTCTGGAGTATCGCCTCTTCGTTTGAGTTCGGCAGCCAGAAAGAGTGAAGGATAGAGCCGGCTTTTGGCCAGATTCTGCAAGCTTTCATTTATCGACAGAAGTTTCTCAAGAGCTTTTATATCTTCTCGAGAAGTCAGTGCCTCTTCTATAAGAGCATCTTTATCGATGGAAACAGATAGAGTGCCAAGAGGCAGTTCGACAGAATCCACATCTTTGCCAAGAAGATAACCAAGACGGTTCAATATCTGCTCTTTTTGGCTTTTTGTCTCGGCAATCCCGGCTTCGACTACAAACCGTTTTGCCTCTATATTGTAAAGATCGGCGGGAGGCAACAGACCGTTGTCATAAAGACCTTTCGCTTTTTCATAGGCATCATCCATCGCCTTTTTAGCTTTGATTTGGGATGAGAGAGTCCTGCTTTTCGCATAATACGCACTTGCGAGTCTGGTAAGCTCAAGATAGATATTTCTTTTTAAATCGAGTCTTTGCAACCTGACTCTTTCCAGTTCGAGTTCAGCCCTGTCGATAGATGCTTTTATGGCAAACCCTGTAAAAAGCGGGTACGCAAGCCGAAGTGAACCGGTAAAATTTCTCTTTGTCCCCATCGGAGATACGGTTGGCGGAGATCCGGGTATATGAAATATCACTGCAGGGGTATCTTTCAGCCATGCTGCGCCAAACGAAAGATCAAGGATCGGCAGCTTTTCGCCTTTTGCCGCTTCGGATGCCGATTTGGCGGCCATTTCAAGCATATGCGCGCTTTTAAGCGCAGATACATCATCTACATTTTCCACTATTTCAAAATATGTCTGAGCATATATCATTACAGGAACGGCAAATAGAAACACCCATTTCATTCTATATCCTTTGTAGACCTCGTTTTTATAAAAAGAAGCAATACGAATACCGAACCAAAAATCCCCCAGTAACCTGCATGCATGAATGTATTGTAAAATCCGTAATTGTAACTCATAAATGCTTCGTAACTTCCAAAAATCGCTTTTGTCTTTTCGAGAGAGGCTGAAAAACCGGTAGACATTTTATTAAGAAAACTGTTCAGGTATTCATGGTATTGAAGCTCTTGCATACGAAGAAAATGCATATTTTTGAAATACTCCATATTGTTTGTAGCAAGCGCTGTACCGAAACTTCCGCCTACGAAACGGAAGTAGTCCATGAGCACTATAGCAAGCTCTCCTTTATGCCGTGGTGCGTTTTGCAGAACCATTACGGTGACCGGTGCAAAAAAGAGTCCCATACCGATCCCGAAAGGAATGGTAAGCAGCATGGCTTTCGTCATGGGGGTATAATAGTTGAGGGTGGGCAAAAAGGCAAGTGAAGTAGTTACATAAAAAAAAGAGGCTATCAAAACAGTTTTTTTCGCTCCTATTTTGTCAGAGAGTATCCCGGCCAAAGGTGAAAAGATACCGATAAAAACTGCAAAAGCAAAAACGGCAATTCCCGCATCCAGCGTAGGCAGCATCTTGATATGCTCGTAATAGACAGGAAGGAGGTAGAAGTATTGGTACATTGAAAATCCGAGAATGAAAAAATAGATCATCATACCATTGGCAAAAACCGGATTTTTGAACAGGGTAAAATCGATAAGACTCTCTTTTGACCACATTTCACTGAGCCCATACAGCAAAAAACCGACTATGGAAAATATCAGAAGCATGCCAATCAAAGAGTCATTGAACCACCCGGACTGCTGCCCTTTGCTTAACATTACAAGAAGTGAAACTGTGGCGAATGAAATCAGCAAGAAACTGACGAAATTGAATTTAAGTTTCTGGAACATTCGCTCTTTTGGAAGAAAAACAAGACCGGAGACAATCAACAAAAGACCAACAGGCAGATTTATGAAAAAAACCATTCTCCAGTCGTAATACTCTGTCAGGTAGCCTCCTATTGTAGGGCCCAATGCAGGTGCAAAACTTACACCAAGCCCGAATATTCCCATTGCAAATCCCTGCTTTGACGGAGGAAAGTAACTGAAAATCATTATGTGGCTGGTTACCATTATCAGAGCCTCTCCCACACCTTGCAAAATCCTGAATAGAATCATCTCTTCAAGAGTATTGGACAGACCACAAAAAAAGGATGCCACTGTAAACAGAAAAATCCCTGACAAAAATACGTTTTTCGCTCCTGATCGTTTTATAAAATATTCAGTAATCAGCAAAGCGATAGCGGCAGCGACCATATAGCTCGTTATGATCCATTGGACTCCATACATATCCGTAGCCAGAGGTCCTGTCAATTTTGGAACTATTACATCTACTACAGTAGTATCGAGTATGGCCATAAACGCACCAGTCATAACGATGATACTGAAGATTGCCCGTTCTTTGGAAGTTATATCCCATGGTCTCTTTTCATCGGCAGTTTTGACATCTTCAGCCGGATATGCCAAGTCATCTCCTTTCGATCGCTACATGCGCACTCATACCAACTCTTAGATCTTTCGTATCGCTCATGGAAATGCGGATTTTGAAGCGTTGATCCAACTTGGTGAACTCTCCGCTTGCAATATCTCTTGGAACAAGAGAAAACGTAGATGCAGAAGTCGGTGCGATAGATTCTACCCTTCCTTCTATTTTTCTATCTTTGGCGGCGTCGACTGTCACCGTCACACGATTACCGGGTTTCACTCCGTGCATCTTTTTTTCCGAAAGAAGAACTTCGCAGTAGAGTGAAGAAGGGTCGAGTAGTGCATATATCATGGAACCGCTTTTTACAACGCGGGGAGCTTCAATATATTTTTTGGCTATCACTCCATTGAAAGGTGCATAAAGCCTAGTATAACCGATTCTGTTCTCTATATCCAAAACAGCCTCTTTGTATGATTTCAACTCCTCTTTTTTTGCAACGATACTCTTTTCGAGCTCTTTTATCTTCTTCTCCGTTATCCTGGAGAGTCTGTAGGCATCAAGAAGCCCTTTTCTGGACGCTTCCAAAGAGCGGTACTCCTTTTGCATCCCTTTAACTTCGTCCAGAAGAATACTCCTTTTTGTCTGTATCGTCTCAAAATCGGATGCAGAAATAAGTCTTCTCTTCCACATCTGTTCATAACGGCCTACATCTTTGTCCAACTTTCGGAGTTTTGTTTTGGTAGCATCTATCCTGTATTTCAATGATTGAAGTTTCATATCTATAGCTTTTATATCGCTGCCGGCAATCGATGTTTTCAATGACAACGACTCTTTGAGACGACTCTTTTTCAAGATTGTGGCTTCCAAAGATTTTTCAAGGCTTTTGATTGTGTATATCAACTTTTTTTTCATAACTTTCAGATCGGTCGGATCGATTGTCGCAAGAAGCTCCCCCTTTTTTACCTCTTCATTCTCTTTTTTAAACATATTCGTCACATTGCCACCCACTTTGAAAGTGAGATTTGCCAATCTGTCGCTTTTTATAAAAGCCGCTTCACTAACAGCGTTTTTTGAACGGAAGGCAAAATATCTAAACCCGCTATATACGAAAATTCCAATCAGGATCAAAATAACAATAGTACCAATTTTTCTGTTCATTATCTTACCTTCTATAGACCCGGCAGGCTCTTATTGCTCATTTTCACTGTAAATTCTTTGCATTTTATATCCGAAAACGACTGAAAAGTGGAGGCCACCTTCGTGTGAATTATATTCACTAATTTCTGTCTCTTATACACATCTC
>WFUN01000092.1 GCA_015484905.1 Hydrogenimonas sp.
GATGAGAATTTTCCTATACATCTTCTACCTTTGAGCTAAAAAGCAGTGCGGCGATATAGACGAAGAAGAGTGTCGTATAGTGGCCCAGCAGATAGGAGTCGCTGAGCATTATCGTCAGATAGAGCACCAGGAACGAGTAGCGCACGCCGCGGTATGAGTCTTCAGTTTTTCGGGCGATTTTATAGAGTGAATAGAATATGTAGAGCAAAAGTGCAAGCCCGACGAGTCCGAACTGAACGAGTGTCAGAATATAGAAGTTGTGCGGCTGCGATGTGGCGCGGACTTTCGGAGTGAGCTTTCGGTTTATGCGCTCATACTCCTTTTTAAAAGCCCCGGTACCAAAACCCAGCAGCGGCCGCTCTTTGAAGAGCTCCCAGGAGTTTATAGCGAAGTTGATTCTATGGCCTACCGATGTATGTGGATTGACCCTAAAATCTACGACATTGTGGTAAGCGAGCATCATTCTGTCGTGAAACGGTCTGTTTATAAAAAATACCAGTGCGATCGCCGCAACGCTGATTCCAAGAAGAGCCGCCATCTTCTTGAACTCTTTTCTGAACTGGTAGGCGACATAAAAAAGAAGAATTACGATGAATCCTATCTGTCCGGCACGACCGCCGCTTATGAAGATATTCAAAGACATGGTGATCATGAAAAAGAGGTATACGATCTTCTCCCAGCGGCTCTCGTCGCCGTAGATGATGCGATGAATCAGCAGTATCACGGCGAAGGCGACCATGGGCGAGTAGGAGAGGTGGCTGACAAAGGGGGTCGGGAACGGCTCTTTGGTATAGTCGTGCCACGGGATGTGGATGAGATCGAAATACATTCCGTAAGA
The DNA here is from genome assembly GCA_015484905.1 of Hydrogenimonas sp. GTDB lineage: Bacteria > Campylobacterota > Campylobacteria > Campylobacterales > Hydrogenimonadaceae > Hydrogenimonas. The sequence continues at coordinate 839 of WFUN01000092.1, forward strand.
GAGTACCTCCGAGATCATGACGGCGAGCAGAAATGCGCTGAGAGCCTTCTTTGCAAACTCCGGTTTTATTACCGAGATTAAAATAGGCATGAAAAGGAGCAGCAGTTCCCTTTTTATTATGACATTGAAGCCTGTTTTCGGGTCGCTGCTGTATATGATGGCTACGAAGTGAAAGGCAAAGAAGATCATAACGGCGATGGCTGCCGGGTTGCTCTTTATTCTGCGCCATCTCTCCTTGAAATCTCCGGCCGCAAGCCATAAAATGAGGATGAGCACCAGAAGCATATTGTTCACGGCAATCGATATGGGGAGTGTAAAGCCGAGGGCCACGATGAGGTAGTTGATCCATAGATCTAGCCTCTCTCTTTGCGGTACTTTGAATCTACCTATTGTCATTTTCTCTCCCGTCGTATAGATGTTCATAGCGGTTTTTCCACCGCTTGTGAAGCCAGAACCACTCGTCCGGTTTTTTGCGTATCGCCTGCTCCGTGATGTCGGCCTGCGCCTGTACGTTATGTAGTATGCGCTCCTCTTTGCTCCCCTCTTTTTGCATCTCCAGGGGCGGGTAGTACTCTATCTGGTAGCGTCTGTGGTCGTCGGTCGTTATGAATGCAGGAATGATGATGGCATCCATGCGCATGGCCAGCAGAGCCGCCGCCGGTGTGTGGCGCGCCTCTTTGCCGAAAAAAGAGATTAGAAGCCCCTCGTTTTCGGCCGTGTTCTGATCTACAAGAAGCCCGACCGAACGCCCCTGTTTCAAAGCCTTCATAAGCTCTCTCATCGCCCCTTTTTTCTGAACCATCTTTATATCGAACTGCTCTCTGTTCGCACTTAGAATCTCATCCATAACTTTCGAATCGAGCGGCCGGCCCACGCCGGTGATGGGGCCGAATCTGGCGGCTGTGGCAAGCGGTAGAAGCTCCCAGTTGCCGTAGTGGGCGGTTATGAAAACGACGGGTCTGCCCGAGCTCATTGCCGACTCGACGATTTCGGGGTTTTTAAACTCTACCTTCTCGAGCAGGCTTTTTTTGTCGATTCCCTGATTCTGCACGAAATCGGCCAGGTTGAAGAGAAGATTTTCGTATATCTTTTTGACTATCTTCTCTTTCTCTTCGTCGCTCATCGTGTCGCCGAATGCGAGGTCGAGGTTGACTCTTGCGATGTGTCGGTGTTTTCTGTCGAGCAGATATATGAGCCGGGCAAGAGTCTTTATGAAGGGCGATTTTATCTTTTGCGGCGTGTGTATCACCACCCATCTGAAGAGATTGAAAAGAATCAGGTAGATTCTGTCTCTCATGCAAGCAGCTTCCTCGCCTCTTCGGCTACGCGTTCGGGTTCGATCTTTGCGATAGAACGGTCGCTCTTGTCGAAGCGGCACGGATGCACCTTCGCTCCGGATGTTACGGCTATGTTTTTGGGGGTCTCCATCATCATCGATTTGGGGGTCGATCCGAAAAGAAGCACCGAAGGGCGGTTCATGGCCCACGCCATGTGGCTTGGGCCCGTATCTGCGCCTATTAGAAGATCGCAGCGCGATACGGCATATTTAAGAGCGTTCAGGCTCATTTTCGGAAGCAGCCTGGCATTTGATGCTTTTGCAATTCTCTTTGCCGACTCCCTCTCCGCTTCGCTTCCCGCTGCCAGCAGAAGATTGAATTCACCCAGCATACCGGCAAGCTCCGCGAACTTTTCGGACGGGTAGGTTTTGCTCTCGTTGCTTGCCGCGGTCACCATCAGTATGCTCTTTTTCTTTCCGTCGAAAAAGGTAGAGATCTCTTCGCACTCACCATCTTCACGAAAGTTTAGGTAGGGCTTTTTTTCGAGCAGCATCTCTTTGGAAATCTCCATACCCAGAGATTTAGCTATTAAGGAGGCGAATCGAAATGGGGCCGTCTCGGAGCACTCTACGGTAAATCTATGGCTGTATAGAAACGAAGCGACCCCCTCTTTCGCGGAGCTGTAGTCGAGCCCGGCTACGTTCTTGCCGGCGATACGCGCCAAAACGGCCGATTTTATGAGCCCCTGGGCATCTATGACCAGATCGAAAGGGCCGCTCTCTTTTACCTTCTTAGCTTCATCCCTGAGTGCCAAGAGTGAAAAAGATTTTTTGAAACGGTGGAGATTTACTGGTACTATTCTGTCAACGTCGGTGTTGTGCTCCAGTATCTGGGCAAACTTATCTTCTACGAACCATGTAATCTCTGCATCCGGCTGCGCTTTTTTTACAAACTGCATGGCGGCCAGTGTGTGAATGATATCGCCCATAGCCGTCAATCGGACAATCGCTACTCTCATGAAGACCTTAATTTTAGGCACAATTATACCAAAAATTGCCAAAGAGGATTTCAGGGACACCTTATTTGCGAAAGGGTGAGAGAGGAAATTCTCTTTTTTTTGATATGCATGGAAAAACCCATTTTACCACTACACTCCTGGGCCGTTGTAAAATCGATGGTAACGGCTATCTTGGAAGTTTTTAGAGTTGGCTGAATCCCAAAACGTTTTTGTAGGAGTTTCGTTCTGGATTCTTGGCTTATTGGAATATCGTCGATATTTTGATACAGAATATCGTGTTTGGAGAGAGTATCTATGGCGAGTTGCGCAAGATCGGGATAGAGTAGTCTTAGTTGATCACTATTGGCGTAGTTGAGATCTATTGTATCGTTTTCAAAGCCAAATATCTTCATCCACCGTTTTGTAGAGATGTTTTGATCTCCACTTAGCTCGATGTAGTATCCAAGAATCGTCTCAAGCGCGTCTTCATTGGCAATAGTGCCATTTTGAAACCACGGTTTTTGTAGGATTATTTCACTTCCATTCATCCTTTCGTATCTGTCGCTGTCGTAACTGTCAAGCAGTATCGATATCAAAAGAGACCGGTTTTTCAGTTTGAGAGTATCGAGCCAGTCGAGAAAACCTATAAGTGCCTGTTGATCGTGCATAACACTTTTTAAAAATTTGTTTATATTTATATGGCTTTGGGCCGAAGTCAAAGTTATGGAACCGGATAGATGGCCAAGATCTATTGTGACAGGAATTTCAGATCCGTAAAATATATCTTCCTGTGAGAAATTCTGCTTTTTAAGGAAACCGCTCATATCGTCCAGAAGCAGGTTTGTCTGAATGACCGCTATATTTTCACGTACACTCTTTTTTATGCGTAATCCCTCTTTCAAAAAAAGAGTGACAATACCACCGAGCATAAGCAGTATAGCCAGTGTGATAAAAAGCACGACTCCTCGTCTCACATCTCACCTTTGTAGAGTGTCATGGCAATCGGTGCGGTATCTTTACATTTTAGAATTATTTCCATACGAGTCTTTCTGTTGGCTACCCTGAAAGAGTCGCATCCTTCAGCCAACTTGTCGGCGAAGAAGTAGGTACCGTTGGCGTCGCCGATATAGTTGGCACCCAAAAAGTTGATTTGTCTTGTACTCTCTACTCTTATTAGTGCGTGTGATTTGGAGCTAATGTAATAGTGTACCCATGGGCGGGCTATGGAGTATATCGAGTTGTCGGTGACAAAAGAGATACGATCGAATCCAGCTCTATGTACAATGTAGGGGGATTCTCTGAGTTCTGTAATATCTTTTAAAAAAATCGAAAATATCTTCTGAGCTTTCGTTACCGTTTTTTCCGATTCCATATAACGTTTCTGGCTCTTTTTCACACTGTTCAAAGTGGCGTAAATATAGGTGAACACAATAGCGGTAAGTATGATTGAAACAAGCATCTCTACAAGAGTGAATCCCCGGTTCAAGGAGCCACCCTTACAAATCCGACCTTGACATCGCCCCGTTTCAGGATTATCGGGTAGAATTTATATGTAAGGTCAAGTTCACCGCTTTGAAAGATCGTTCTCTTGCGACTTTCGCCAGCCACAACTTTTGAAGACATGTTTTTCAGCCAGAAGATTTCGTCGTCTCTGAGTCTTGGAAATTTCATCGTATCGTAGAGAGTATCTTTTTTCAAAGCGTTTTTTCTGCTCTCGTAAAGGTTTGGAGTAGATGTAAGCAGCAGCAGCGACTTTTTTTTGTATCTCGCTATCTCCTCTTTTATCCAGCTGTCAAATTTGAGCAGTGCGAGCCCCATCGTAAAAAGTATCAAAATGCTCAGAAGCACTTCAAGAAGTGTGAATGCATGACGGGTTCTACCTTGCATAACCGGCCTGATCTGGAAGATATTCGCTTTGGCGCATAAAAGAGACCATCGTTACTGGGTCGCTAAATGTGTAGGCTTTACCGAAAGGGTGTAGGTAGAGCCACTTGTCACCACTTCTGATCACCAAAGGTTCGAAAAGGGTGTCGGCTTTGCAGCGTATAACTAACTGTGGTCTGAACTCATCCGCTCCTATTTTGATATGTGGATATTCTATGGACTGAAGAGTCTCGTCAGGATTCACTTTATAGACTATACCGTCTTGGTGAAACTTTATATCGGTATTTACTGCCTTACTGTGGCTCGTGAGAGTGCATTGGCCACTCTTTTTGCAATAGAGTGTCAGATCGGTTTTTCCGTAGAGATTCAAAGAGCGGAAAAAAGAGCCGATTCTCTCCAATGTGAGTCTGGAGGAGACCTCTTTTTCCTCTTTTGGCATCATATAGCTGAAAGCGAGCGCATAGACGATTCCCATCAAAAGCAGTACTATAAGAAGTTCTATCAATGTAAATGCGGCTCTTGCTCGCTTTTTCACTCTCTATCGCCTTTCGCATTCCTTGAGTGTGATATCTTTGGCTTCGCCGTCACCCCCCTCTTTGCCATCGGCACCGAGACTGATTAGTTCTATCTCTCCATCGTTGTTGATGTAGATATATCTGTGTTTCCATGGATCTTTGGGCAGATGCCTGCTTTCCAGATACCCTGTTGGAGAGTAATTGGTATATTTTTCCGGATCAGGATTTTTCAAAAGCGCCTCCAGCCCCTCTTCGGTGGTGGGGTACATACCGTTGTCAAATTTGAACGACTTCAACGCCTCTTCTATGTTTTTCATCTGAATACATACAAGTTTTCTCTTTGCACTTTCGGCTTTGCCTATAAGATTGGGCAGTACCAGTGCGCTCAAAAGCCCGAGGATTATGATGACTATCATCAGTTCGAGCAGCGAGAAGGCTTTACGGGATTTTGAGTTTTGAGTTTTGAGTTTTGAGTGGGTATCGTTCATATTATTTGTCCTTCGTGTAATTTTTTTTGAGTGATGATAACATTTTTGCCAGCATCTGAAAGTGAACTGCGTGTAATCTGATCTTTGAAACCGTAATCGACACACATTTTAAAGTACTTGTAAATTTCTACACTCAACCGACAGCTCCGTTTCCATACTTCAAGATTCTTACATTTCATTCAATCTCCTAAAAACTCGGCACTCAACGCTATTCGCCTAAGCTGATAGAGAATATAGGCAGAAGCATCGAAATAACCAAAAACCCGATAATGCCGCCGATAACCAGCATCAGAAGCGGTTCCAAAAGAGCCAGCATCACCTCTATGCGGTCGCGATTTTGCTGAGCGTATAGTTCTGAAAGGCTTTTTAGTGAAAAGGCGAGGTGCGAACTCTTTTCACCGAGTGCCACAGCATTTATAAAGTCGTTGGGAACCTCGTCTCTTCTAACATTTTCCCTAACTGCCTGGGTGAAGCTTTTACCTTCAACGATCTGGGTCGCTATATTGCCAAAAAGTTTTTGGAGATATCTGTTTCCGATAGTTTGGGCAGCATAGTTCAATGCCTTTGCAAATGGTACTCCACTTTGAAGCAGCAGAGCCATTACCCGGCCGAATCTTCCAAGTTCCATCGCTGTAATCATCGTGCCGAAAAGTGGAATCTTAAGCACTGCTCTATCCATAAGATAGCCGAAATGTGCGCTCTTTTTCCACGAAAAAGTTAGAAGTAGCACTGCAATTACTATAGCTATAGCTATAATCCATGAATATGTCTGGAAAAAACGTGAAAGTGCCAATGTTATTTTCGTGGATGTCGGTAGCTCGCTTTTTGTTGTTTCAAACATATCCACAATTTTTGGAATAATAGTTGTAAGCATGAAATTTATCATGCCAATAGCTATGAGCAGAATGAAAGAGGGGTAGATGAAAGCTTTCGTTATATCGCGCTTTATGCGCTCTTGTTCCTGAACATAAGCAGAAAGCTCGAATAGTATTGTTTCCAGATTTCCGCTTTTTTGTGCGATTTTTATCGTCTGTAGAAAAAAAGGAGGAATTTTATATACATTCTGAGTCGCAAGAGCATCATAAAAAGATCCGCCGCTTTCAATAAGCCGTCTAGTCTCTTCAAGAAATCTGTACTGCTTTGAGCGAGAAGGAAAATTTTCAGCAATGAGACTTAGTCCTTTTGGCAAAGAGATACCCGCTTTGAGATATAGGCTCAGATTCCGTCCCAGAGTTATGATCAAAGATGGTGGAAAACGGGTTGTGAATAGAGAATGGCTGGCTTTGACACTTTCGGTCAAAATCCCCATATGTCTCAACTGCTCTTTTGCATCTTCAAGAGTGTTGGCGCTTATGATACCCTTTCTCTTTTTCCCAGATTTGTCGTATCCTTTGTATCTGTAGGTCATATACTCTTGACCCCTATGCGGACCGCTTCGGGTATGCTCGTTTCACCCTCTATAACCATTCTGCGAAGTTCTGTAAACATCGGTCTGAAATCGGTTTGTTCCAGTAGATAGCGTTTAAGTCTCAGCTCGTCGGCACCGCTTTTGATTTGGGCTGCAAACGCTTCATCCACAACGATGATCTCTCCAATGGCACGTCGACCTATATATCCGGTACCGCCGCATTTGTCGCAACCTTTTGGGCCATATAGCTCAATATTGTGAGAAAGATCGAAATATCTGATATCTTCGTCGCTTGGTCTATATTCGGTTTTGCAGTGTGGGCATAGAAGTCGCACGAGGCGCTGTGCGATGATCCCTATGAGGGTAGAACTTACCAAAAATGGGTCTATGCCCATATCCACAAGCCTTGGGATCGCGGCGGATGCATTGTTGGTGTGTAGTGTTGAGAGCAGCAGGTGGCCTGTCATCGCAGCCTGTGTGGCTATCTTGGCCGTCTCCGTATCGCGCATCTCTCCAACCATTATGACATCCGGATCCTGACGTAGTATCGAACGTAACGCTTCCGAAAATGTCAGGTTCACCTTCTCGTTCACCTGTATCTGGTTTATCCCTTCGGCGTTGTACTCGACCGGATCCTCGACCGTGACAATGTTGTAGTGTTCGTGATCTATCTCTTTGAGAAACGAGTGCAGAGTCGTCGACTTCCCGCTTCCCGTGGGGCCCGTTATCAAAATCATGCCGTAGCTGTGTTTTAGAAGAGATTTGAGTTTTGAAAAAACCTCTTTGGAAAAGCCGAGCTGTTGTAAAGAAGGAATGGACTCGCCTTTCATAAGGAGCCTCAGAACCGCCTTTTCGCCATAATATGTCGGAAGAATTGAGACGCGAACATCTACACCGGTGCCTGCGATCGTTATCTTGGTACGACCATCCTGAGGGATACGCGATTCTGAAATATCGAGGTTTGAAATGACCTTTATGCGATTTATGATAGAACCTATGGCTCCTTTGTTCAAAGTGGCGATTTTATTAAGTACACCATCTATTCTAAAACGTACATCTCCCTCTTTTTCGAAAGTCTCTATATGTATATCTGTGGCTCTTCTTTTTAGAGCCTGAACGAATAGAGAGTTGACATAGCGTATTATCGGGGCCGAATCCTCGCTTGCCAAAAGATCTTCGTTCTGAAGGAAATTTTCTATCTCTTCCGGGCTCTCGAACCCTTCTATTACGCCAATTCTCTCTTCGCTTCTAAGCTCCAAAAAACGGGTTTTAAGCTTATCGTAACTTTCTATATCCAAAACAGCGAGCGGTAGCTTTGCCCCAAAATGTGAAAGTGCATTCAGCATATCGGCATCCGGGTTTTCACGGATGAAAGCGTATGGTTTGCCTTTATAGATACCAAACAGCAGCCCATTGTTGATATAAAAATCTATATTCTGTACTTCTGTATAGATTTCGGGTTCTGCTTGAATCGCTTTTTTGGTCATTCATCTCCCTCGCTCTTTTTGCTCCCTTTTTCGAGCTCTTTTTCAAGAATTTTGGCCAATCTCGCTTTGAGTTCTTCACTTTTTGCGATCTTTTGCTGAATTTCGGCGAGAGAACCGCTGTTTCTGACAATATAGGGAGTCAAGATAACTATTACATTCACCTGGTCACTGTTTTCGGAAGTGGATCTGAATAGTCCTCCCAAAAAGGGCAGGTCTCCCAATACAGGTATTTTGGTAACGGCTTTGGAATAGTAGTTTTTCAGCAATCCTCCTATTATGACGCTTTCACCGTCATTCACTATGGATACGGTATTGACTTCCCGTTTCAGCGTAGTGGGGCGGTCGGCTGCTACCGTACTGGAACGGTCAATATCTTCAATTTTGGTTTTAACTTCTATCAGCACTTTGTTATCGCTTGCTATTTGGGGTTTGACCTCCAGTGTAAGACCGATATCTTCGCGACTGTAAGTGTTTCTTGTCAAAGATGTAGTGTCGTTACCTGTAGCCTGGCTTGTAAGAATAGAGATTGTTTTACCCACATAGACGGTAGATTTTTTATTGTTGATGCAAAGAATATTTGGTTCTGAAACGACGTTGACAGCTCCGTTTTGCTTTAGCAGATCTATTATCGCTCCTATTGCAACCCCTTTGGTTGTTGTGCCGAAATCTATAGTATTGGCAAGTGTTGTAGGCAGTACAAAAGAGGAGCCTCCCATGTTGAAAATAGAGGTTGCTATCATGTTTCCTGAAGATGTTCCTCCAGCCAACCCCCATTTTATGCCCAGGTTGTTGAGCTTGTTTTGGCTGATTTCGTAAATATTGGCCTTTATATATACCTGCTGCTGCTCGATATCCAGTTTTTTAATGACTTGGCTAATCAGTTTTACGGCTTTTGGGCTTCCTGTTATCGCAATGGCATTGATGTCTTCTTTGGCCTGTATAGATACCTGGGTCTGTGTCTGTTTATCGAAACTTTTGATAAGGCCGTTGACTATCTTGAGTGTATCGGAAGCTTCGGCGTTATTGAGAAAAATGACATCGCTGGCAACCTCTTTTGAGCTGTTTTGTCTATCGTACTTTTTGATTATCTCCACAGCTTTGTCTATATCGTAAGAGTCTGCAATGACAACGATCTTGTTGCTTTTTTCATCTGCGCTTATATATATGGGAAAACGGAAAGTGCCAGTTAAAGCTTTGAATGTATTGTCGAGATTTTTTTTGGCGGTTTCTGCATCGGCATTGTCCAGGGAGACGAAACGTATCTCTTTGCGTATTGGCTTGTCTATTCTCTTCAAAGTTGTCTCGAAATTTTTCAAATGTTTTGGGTAGTCACTTATAATTATAAGGTTTTTGTTGTTATCGAAAGTGACGGAGGCAAACTGACTGCTGAGATAACGCAGTTTCTGAACGGCGTTTGCAGCTTTGATATAGTGAACCGCAATAATCTTGGTAATCATACCAGCTTCTGCTTTTTTATCTTCGGGAGTGGCGAGTTTTTTTGCATTTGCGGCACGGGTTACAAGGATATAGCCGTTGTTGCCGTCCACTACAGTATATCCTCTGTTTTGAAGGATCTGTGTAAGAAGTGGCAAAAGTTCGTTTTTGTCTATGGGCTCTTCTGATATGAAATTGACTTTTCCCGTGATTTTGTCTGTTATCAAAATATTTTTGTTGGTTTGTTTGGCAACAAAGCGTATGACATCACTGATTGGAGTGTCGTTGAAATTAACCGTGATTTTTTCCGCATTCAAAAGAAGCGGAAGCAGTAGTACAGTCTTTAGGAAAATTTTAGAAAATCTCATAATTGAGCTCCTTGCTCCTTTTGCCGCGCTTTATTGTCAAAGTGAGTGAATTGAGTTCTTCGAGTCTGTTGAAATACCTGAAAGCGTCGGCTTCACTCTTAATCGGATTTCCGTCTATCTTTTCTATAATATCACGTTTTTGTAAACCCATTTTATCAAAAACGGAACCTCGTTTTATGTCTGATATGCCAAAGCCGATCAGTTTGCCGTTTTTGTAAACGGGGTTTATTTTGATATATCTGAATATTTTTTTGATATCGTTCATCTCGCTAAGCAACTCTTTTGGAATGAAATAGGTATCTCCTTCCTGGCGTACCTGTTCAACAAGCTCTTGCACTCTTTTTCTCTTTATAGCGGTATTTACCGTGCTTGTTGTGGTTCTCTTTTTCATGCTCAGCCAGTATTTGCGGCCGTTTTTGCTCAGTTTGACTCTGTCCGTATAGACCTCATCAAGCCTGAAGCCGTCGATCTTCTCGCCTACGCTTACAAGTTTGCCCTTTCCGTTTTTAACGATAATTGCCATACTGGGGTTACCTATGGCGGTCATGCTTAGTATATACCCTTTCAAAAATTCCTGCCGATGTACGACAGATACGCTTTTTCCATGAGCCGGTGCGCTTTTAAGACCGAAAGCAGATGCAAAACGGTATACACCAGAGGGTTTTTTCACTTCGCTTATGCACTCGAGCCTTGGCACGGGAGGCAAAAGAGCATCTATGACAAGTGCGGTTATCTTGGCACCCAGTACCAGCAGTGTCAACATAAGGAGCATCGGCAAAAGAGACTCAGAACGAAACGGCATAGTAGTACCTTCCATTTTTATGTCTGAATATACGTAGAGTGGCAGAGTATCTCTTTTTCATCAAAGAGGAGGGCAGAAGCACAAACTCAGCTTTACGCTCGATAAGCGACACTTCTCCTTTCAGTATTCCAAAATCCCCTCTTGAGCTGAATCTGCCGCTAAGCGGCAAATAAGTTACCGACTCAATCTTTTTGGGGAACACATTTGCCGCCATACCCTCAAGTCTAATGTCTGAAAACGCTATTTTCACCAAAGAGAAGTCGGCCTTTTTTATCTTCGCTACAGGAGAGTGGCCGTAAAGAAGAGTGATTCGCTTCATCGAGCAGACCAGTGGCGATGGGTGATAACCATCAAAACATAGAGTCACTCCTGCTTTTGCGGCACTCTTTACGGCCAAATTGCAAACCCTCTCTTTTGATACGAAAAGAATAGTAAGAACTCCCCAGACTATAATGGCCGAAAATACGACAAAGATGCGTTTGAGCCATATCACAATGCAACCTCCAGCCTTACTTCAAGCCTGTTGTCAGCGACTCGTTTGGCGAAGAATGATCGGATTATTATATTGTTGTTGAGGATTTTGCCCAGTACCTTGTCGGCTTTTGTCGCATCAAGGTGGAAAGTGTAGACTTTATTACCGCCTTTTTTTTCGGTTTTCGGGGAGATGGAGTACATTCTAAATATCGTCTCCATATGTTTTATAGCCTCTTTCGAAGCTCTTTTGGACCATAAAGCACCAAGCGCTTCGTATCTGCCAGAAAGCTCTTTTTTTTTCAAAAAATCATCTTTGATCATCGAGGTTTTTTTATCGAGGTAGAGCGCACCTGTGATCCATACGAAGAGAATGATAGCTGAGAGAGAGGCAAAAAGTTTCAAGTTACTCATACCTGCAGCCTTTTTGCAGATTGCACTCGAGTATTTTGATTCTTGAAGTGAGACTCTTTTTTATAGCTTCTCTTAATCTGTTTTGCTCTATTTGCGTTTTACTGTATTTTTTTACAAGAGACTTTATCTCATAAAATGATTTTCCTTTTGTGTTTTGCGTACTCAACTGTGAAAGAGCATGTAGCTTCTGGTACCTGAGTGCAAGATCTCCTGCTGCAGCCGTAATAAGGGCTGCAAAAACCAGGACCACCATCTTTTTTTGCAAACTTCCACTTCCTGATCTATTGAAAGGCTTTGCTACTGAACAAAAATCCAAAGAGTCGAGAGAAGGAAAGCTTTTTGTGCTCTCTTTTGTCTCTATAGCGATTTTGTTGATTGTATCGGCTGCCAATTTTTCGTCTATTCGCAACGGAAGCTGTTCAGAGAGCTGTTGCAGAAAGTATGCCGGAGTGTTTTGTGATGTATGCATTTTTATAAGCGATCTTATCTGCTCGTCGCTATATGCATAACAATCAAAGCCATCACCTCTTTTTTCTACGTAGATAGAGGTGTAGGATGAAGGACGTGAAGCCAGATAGCTATCGGCAAGTTTTTTTGCTTTCAAGAGCGATTTGGTGGGAAAAATGGCATGCGCGTACCAGTAGAGGGAGGGAGATATTACAACGATATCCTCATCTCTTTTTTTTACAATGGTCCCACCTTCTTTGATGTAGTAAAGAGCCAATATATTCCTTCATTTTTTTTGCAGTAGTATCTGATTATAATCAATCGTCGATAAATGTTTATTGAATAGATGTTAAAATCCATCTTTAAAAAAATAGAGACGGTGTTTTGCATGGTTGTTTCAAGGATGGTTTATGCTACACACGATGGCATTGTGAGGGGAAGTTTCAGGGCGAATCGGAACCTGCCGGGATCTTGAAAAGATAATTCATGCTATTCAGACTTTTGTTTTGAATAATTGTTGTTTTTGTTTATTTTTTTTCCTCTATGACGATTTAGTTTGAAGCAAATTGTCTAAAAGGAGTATCAATGCAAAAATGGTTGAAAAGAGGTTTCGGTCTGTGTATCGCCGCTTCGGCGGCTCATGCCATAAGTTTCCAGCCGCTTGGATTTGAGAGCATGGGGATGGGCGGTGCCGGCGTGGCGAGTGCTACCGGTTCGATGGCAGCCTACTACAACCCCGCGCTTCTCTCCGTAAACGGTTACATGACGGAAGTTGCGCTCTCAGGGGGAGTCGGCGTTTCGGAGTATAACCTCGCTGAAAACCTCGACAGGTTGAGTAGAGATGATTTTACTGGAACGCTCCAAAGAATCGCCGACAACGCACCCGTGAATGGGAGCAATACGGCCAACGGAGACAGTGCCAGAATGCAGGATGCTCTTGGTGTGCTCAAAAATATGTCGGGTCAGACAAGCGGGCTCGTATTGACTCCGGGAGGCGCGTTCGGTGCGCAGGTGAAAAATTTCGGTGTCGGTCTCTATGTCACTTCCGAAGCTACCGCGACGCCGGTGATAGATCCTAACCGCTTGGATCTGATAGTTCTCGGCAACGTCAACGGACAAGACTATTACGCCTCTTACGACCCCGTTACAGATACATATACACAGTCGGACCAGTCGACTTACGAGAGCTTGTCGCTCGAGTATGCGGTCAACAACGGATACACCTATCTCTCCCTCAAGGGTCTTAGTGTAGGAGAGGTGCCTTTTGGCTACGGGCACGCTTTTAAAACCTCGGCCGGTACGATAGGTGTAGGCGGTGCACTAAAGTACATGTACGGAATAACCTACGATACCAAAGTGAGCATAGATACCTCTTCGGGTGATGTGAGCGACTCTTTCAAAGACCGCGACAAAAGATCGTCAGCACTGGGCGTGGATCTTGGCGCCTACTACACTCCGAAAGCGGAGCCGAATCTGCGCTTCGGTATAGTCGGCAAAAACCTGAATACACCCGAGTTCGATACCGTAACGAATGATGTATACAAAATCGATCCTATGGTTCGTGTCGGGTTCTACTATGCGGGGCTCGATCATTGGCTCGATATAGCTGTGGATTTCGACTTGACCGCAAACAAAACTTTTCTCGACGATAAAGATTCCCAATACATCGGCGGAGGGGTGAATATACATCCCACACAGTGGTTCTCTCTTAGGCTCGGAGCCATGCAGAATGTTGCCGACGATACATTCGGAACCGTTTTGACAGGCGGTCTTGGCCTCGGTTTCAAGCAGCTTCAGATAGATCTTTCCGGCATGGTTAGCACCGAAACCGGATATTATGACGGCAACGAAATACCGCGCTATGCACGTGTGAACCTGGCGATCGTCTCTCGCTGGTAACTCTTGGGCCCCGCACTTTTACAGCGGGTGCTCTCTGCTTTGCAAACTTCTTCGAAACCGAAAACCCGGCAATTTTTCAAGCTTTTTTGAGGTAAGATTCTCTATATGCCGCTAAGGCTTATAAACAGAATGGATAGTATGAAAAAATTTGGCAATTTCAGTAATTTTTTTGTCGCTCTGCTGCTGCTTGCCGATAGAGGGTTCAAGTCGCCCAATATCGAGGGCAGCATCATAGGCTGGAGAGATGCAGCCCTTCCTGTTATGAAACAGTAGGGACGCAAAGATGGACATTCACCTTCACGGAGTAAGTGGCGGGCGGCTTCTGCTCGCCATCGTGTTTAATGTAGTCATAACTGTCGCCCAGATTGTAGGCGGAATCATCTCCGGCTCGCTGGCACTTTTGAGTGACGCTCTGCATAACTTCAGCGATGTCTCAGCCCTCACGATAAGTTACTTTGCGCAGAAAATCTCCACCAAAAGGGCCACAAAGTCCGGCACTTTCGGCTACAAACGTGCGGAGATCATAGCGGCCCTTTTCAACTCTTCCGTACTTGCGGGTATCGGCATCTATCTTGTCTATGAATCGGTTATTAGATTTTACAACCCGCAGCCGGTGGTCTCGTCGTTGGTCATAGTCCTGGGAATGATGGGGGTGGTTGTAAACGGTGGCAGTATCTGGCTGCTTGAGGCGGAAGCGGAAGGGAATATGAATATAAGGGCTGCGTATCTGCACCTGCTTGGAGACACTCTCACATCGGTTGCTGTCGTAGCGGGGGGAGTGGCGATATATTTTTGGCACATCTACTGGGTAGACCCACTGGTCTCCATACTAATAGCGCTATATCTTATCTATGCTTCCATCTCTTTGATACTCGAATCTGCGGATATACTCATGGAGTTTGCTCCAAAACATATAGATATCGACAAGATAGCCGAAGAGGTGGGTAAAATACCAGATATAAAGAATATTCACCAGATTCATCTTTGGCGTCTGGGCGACAGGGAGGTCTTTTTGCAAGCGCATCTGGATTTTGGCAAGAACGTCACTCTTAAAGAGGCTACACAGAGGATCGAAGAGGTCGAAAAGATGCTCAAAGAGCGTTTTGGGATAACCAATGTTGTACTTCAGCCCGAATATATGCGCGATGACGAAAAAGATCTTATAAGAAGGAGAGAGCTATGATAAACCAGAGCAGTTCACCATTGGCAAAACACCTCGTAAACACTCTTAGAGATGAACAGTGCGATGCCATGGCTTTTCGACACGGGCTCAAAGAGCTGGCAAAGCTGCTTTTGGCCGAAGCGGTAGAGAGCCTACCTTTGGTGGAGCGGAAAATACCCACATGGCAGGGGAGTTTCGTCGGAACATTCGTGGATGAGAGCAGGGTCGTATGCATATCTATCCTGCGTGCGGCGCTACCGATGCAAGAGGGTGTCTTGGAGGTGCTTACAGATGCCAAGGGCGGTTTTTTGGCCATGAAGCGCGATGAACGGACGCACGAGAGCCGCCTCTACTACGACAGAATCCCGGATCTTAAGGGAAAGACGGTAATAGTCGTAGACCCTATGGTCGCTACAGGTGGCTCTCTTCACGATGCTCTGACAATTATAGGAGAGCGCGGTCCCGATGCGATCGTCTCTCTTAATGTAATAGGTGCCAAAGAGGGGGTGGAGAGGGTATCTTCGGCATTTCCGGGGGTTTCGATACATATAGCCCAGATAGATCCTCATCTAAACACAGACGCCTATATCGTTCCGGGCCTCGGAGATGCCGGAGACAGAGCTTTCAATACGCCGGATAGCGACTGATTCGCTGCACGATTTTCGGTCGGCTTTCGTTCGACTTGCTCCCGCAAGTCTCGCTGCGGTGAGGGTCGAGTGGCTGGTTCCCATTTTGGTTTGGTATTTGCTTTTAAAAAGTCCACTTTGTCAGAGCGGGAAGTAGACTTTGTCTATGAGCTCTCGATACTCCGACTCCGGGTCGCTATCTATCGTTATCCCGCCGCCGCTTTTGTAGACCAGCCCCAGTGGAGTACGTTCTATATAGCGGATCATCACCGCACTCCATAGGCTACTGCCGTCGCAGACTCCGAAGACTCCGGTAAAAAAGCCTCTTTCGTGCGATTCGATCGACTCTATGATTTCACAGGTTCTCTTTTTTGGCGTGCCGGTGATCGAGCCTGCCGGAAGCAGTGAATCTATAATGCTACCAAGCCGCCCGGGCCAGTCGCTTTTGAGTTTTGCTTCTATGTGCGAACTCACCTGAAGCAGCGTTTTGTCGGCCGTAACGATACTATCTATATATCGAAATTTTTTTACCCTCACCCTCTTGGCGACGATACCAAGGTCATTTCTTAGCAGGTCCACTACCATCACATGCTCGGCCATCTCCTTCTCATCAGCCATAATCTTTTCGGCCGCATCGGGTATTGAGGCGTCTATCGTCCCTTTCATAGGGAATGTACTGATGGTGTCGTTTTCGATCGTTACGAAAGGTTCGGGCGAGAAGCAGACGAAGCGGTTTTTGAAAAGGAGCTTGAAAGGAGCATTGGCCCGCTCGTAAATCTGCTCCAGACTCAGGCCGATCTCTATTGGTGTAGGGAACGTCAGATTAAGAAGATATGTATTACCCGCCTCTATCTGCTCTATCACCTTTTTGAAGGCATCGGAGTATGTAGCGAAGGGTACCGGCTTTTTTATCAACCGCGGGGGTGGGTAACCTGCCCCGGGCCTCTTTTTGAACGATACCCGAATATCGGGCGGAAGTTGATCCAGAGGTTCGGCGAAAATTTCGCTCTTGTCGTAGGAGATGACAAAGAGAAACGGTCTCTCCTCTTTTGCAAGGGCCGAGAGTCTATCCATTCGCCAATATCAGTTTTTTCAATGCGGCCATACGCACCGCCACTCCGTTTTTTACCTGTTCCAATACTTTACAACGGGGGTCCGCCAGCATTTCATCGTCAATGTCTATATTTCTATGTACCGGTCCGGGATGAAGAAGAAGTATGTCTCGTTCGGCTATGCGCTCTTTTGTGATACAGTAATCGCTGGCATAATCTTTAAGGCTTGCATATATAGGAGTGGCATGTCGTTCAGTCTGAGTGCGAAGACTCATTATGATGTCGACATCATCAAGTATATCTTCTATTTTGTGAGTGAACGGGAAATCGGTTTTTGGCATAAAGTGCGGAGGGGCTACAAGAGTGATTTCGAGTCCGAATCTGGGTAGGAGCCGCATATTGGAATTGGCGACACGTGAGTTTTTTATATCTCCAACTATCGCTATCTTTTTTCCTTCTATGTCGTTTTTGAAGTGTTTTCTTATGGTAAACAGATCTAAAAGTGCCTGGCTTGGATGAGCGTGTGCCCCATCGCCGGCGTTGAAGATTGCACAGTCCACATGACGGGAAATCTGATGAGGTGTACCGCTTTGGGCATGTCGTACAATGATGGCATCCGGACCCATTGCATTGAGATTTGCTGCAGTATCGTATAGAGTCTCTCCCTTTTTTGTAGAACTTCTGCCTACGTCCAAATGAACCACATCGGCTCCCAGTTTCTTTGCAGCAATCTCGAAGCTGCTGCGTGTGCGTGTGGAGTTTTCAAAAAAGAGGGTTATGATGAGACGGTTTTGTAACAGTTTGGGAGGAGGTTTGAGCAGGTAAGTCTCAGCATCAGCGAAAAGCGCTTCGATCTCTTTTGTACTCAAATCATCAGTGGTGATAAGGTGCCGCATGCCCTTCCTTGTTTTTACGCTATCTTAAATCTTGCAGCCGAATCAGGCTGTTTTTTGATTTCGGAAATTATACCAAGTTTATGACATTGGTCATCGATTTTGATAAAATGGCCAAAGCAAATTATATATTCAAAAATTCAAGGAAAAGGTAATGAAACACTATATTAGAAAAATCTCTACATATGCTATGGTCGGCTCACTGGGAGCCGTCGCTATGACACTGTTCAGTGGATGCGAACAAAAACCGACAGAGAGTGGTGACGCCTTTACCAGAGCAAGCCAGAAGCAGGGCGCATTTGTAGTTATCGATGAAGTGGAGCCAAACAGATACAAAATCGCAGAAGAGTATCCGGCCGACACGACAAGGGTAATCCTAAGAAAACTGGACGGTAGTGAAAAGATACTCAGCAAAGAGGAGCTCGATGCACTGGTGGCAGAAGAGGCGAAGCGCATAGATTCTGGTGAATCGGCGCTTACACAGTCTCAGATAAGTGGTGGCGGGCTCAGCTTGGGAGAAGCTCTTCTCGCTTCGGCTGCCGGGGCAATAATAGGAAGTTGGATCGGAAGCAAGCTGTTCAATAACCCCAACTATCAGCAGAATCGACAAAGAAGCTACAAATCTCCTTCCGCTTACAATAGGAGCGTAAACAGTTTCAACAAAGCAAGACAGACCAGGAGTTCCTCCACAGCCAGATCGACCCGTTCCGGCTTTTTCGGATCAAAGAGCGGGAGCTCCTCCCGCTCTTTTTTCGGATCTTGAGGAGCTGTTATGGTGAAACTTAAAAAGCTTGAACCTCTAACTCCGGAGTTTTTGGAATCGATAGGTTTTTACTGGCATACGGACAGTGACAGCTCACCATATATCGCCGACGAAGTGGTGGTTGTAAATGAAGATGAGGCAGAGGCTTATTACGAAGCGGCAAATACTCTTTACGGAATGTTTGTGGAGGCTGGTGAATATGTCGTTGAAAACGATCTCTTTCATGATATAGGGATCCCTTTCAATCTGGTGGATGCTGTAAAAAAGAGCTGGGAAAACGATGTGCACTGGCATATATATGGCCGTTTCGATCTTGCAGGCGGTTTGGATGGAGTG
Source organism: Hydrogenimonas sp. (assembly GCA_015484905.1). Classification (GTDB taxonomy): domain Bacteria; phylum Campylobacterota; class Campylobacteria; order Campylobacterales; family Hydrogenimonadaceae; genus Hydrogenimonas. The sequence continues at coordinate 19,562 of WFUN01000092.1, forward strand.
CCGATCAAACTGTTGGAATTCAATGCCGATACACCGACAGCGCTTTTTGAGACAGCGATTGTGCAGTGGGCGCTTCTAAAGGCGAACAATCTTAACGAAACAGGCCAGTTTAATAATGTATACGAAGCCGTATGTGACAACTTCAAGCGTCTGATTGTGCTTGATGGCGAGATAGCTGACTTTGAAAAATATTACAAAGGATGGAAAATACTCTTTAGCTCCGTTCGTGGGAACATAGAGGACGAGAATACCACCAAGCTTCTCCAGAAGATGGCTGACGATGCAGGCTTTCATACGAAATTCGCCTATGTCGACGAGGTGGGGTTTTCCGATGAAGATGGGATATTTTTCGAAAACGAGCAGTACGAGTACTGGTTCAAGCTGATACCGTGGGAGGCTATAGCGGTCGAAGAGGGTGATCTGGCCAGAATTCTGACGAAGATCATGCAGAATCAGAAGGCGATAATCCTCAATCCTGCCTATACGCTGATGTTTCAGTCCAAGGCGATGATGAAGATATTGTGGGATCTCTTCCCCGACCATCCGCTGCTTTTGCAGACCTCGCTCGAACCGCTTGGTATAAAGCAGGTGCAAAAACCATTTTTTGGAAGAGAAGGAGGCAGCGTCAAGATACTCGACGCAGGCGGAAATCTGCTCGAGGCGGCCGAAGATATATATGAAGGACAACCGGCCATATTTCAGGAGTATGTCGAACTGCCCAAAGACGCTGCCGGCAGAAGTTACCAGGCCGGAGTCTTCTTCGCTTACGAAGGGTGTGGTCTGGGTTACCGTCGCGGCGGTGAGATACTGGACAATATGAGCAAGTTCGTCGGCCATCTCATTGAGGTGTGATGTGAGCGGACGCATACTCCTTCTTGAAGACGATAGGGCGTTGGGGGAGACGATAAAGGAGCTGCTCGAAGAGAACGGATACAGCGTAGACTGGGTCCGCGACGGCGCGGAGGCGGCCGAGCTGAGTTACGACAACAGCTACGACCTCTACATTTTCGATATCAACGTACCTGAGCTCGACGGTTATGAGCTTTTGGAAGGGTTGAGGGCGGCCGATGACAAAACACCTGCCATATACATAAGTGCGATGGTCGACATCAAAGCGATTGCGAAGGGTTTCGACGCCGGTGCCGACGACTATATAAAAAAGCCCTTCTTCCCCGAAGAGCTGCTCATTAGGGCCAAAGCGAAGCTGGGGTCCCAAAAAAGGATTTTGAAGTTCGCTGACATAGAGCTCGACAGCGAAGTGAGGGTAGCCAGAAAAGAGGGAGAGATCATACCTCTTGGAGAGGTTCAGCTCTGCCTACTGAGACTGTTTCTGGAGCATAGGGGGCAGGTGGTAGACAAAGATCGGCTCATGGAGTGTCTTGAGCATCCCGGGGCTTCGGCTTTGCGCGTCGCCATAAGTAAACTCAAGGAGAAGACCGGCCTGGAGTTCAAAAATGTGCGCGGAGTAGGGTATGCCCTCAAGAAGCGTTGAGCGCGAGGCGTTCGTAAAGAGTTTCATACTCTTTTTCGGCTCGTTGAGCCTGCTTCTGTCTATCCTTTTTTATACGATCTACAAAAGGGAGTTGGTCAACCTCGACTCTTCACTCTTCGCCCAGATGCGTATATGCAGCTTCGATCTTAAATGCCCCAAATTCAAAATAGATTTTGAAGAGAGTGGCTCCAAAGAGCTCTACACCCTAAAAAGAGGCGCTGATGGAGTCTACTCTCTCTTTCCCATAGGAGGAAGCAGCCGATACCTGCTCAAAATAGTCTACCCGTCAAAGAGCTATCGTGCCGATACAGCAGAGATACGTAAAGAGGTAGCGGCGGAGTTTTTGCTGGCAGAGGCGATTCTGCTTATACTCTCGATCCTCTTTTCGCTCTACTCGATAAACCCGCTCAGGCAGGCCCTGAAACTGACCCGGGAGTTTGTCCGCGACATTCTTCACGACTTCAACACACCCCTTTCGATAATAAGACTCAATGTGAAGATGCTCGAGAAGGAGTGCCCGAAGAGCTCCAAAAGCTCGAGGATAGAGGAGGCGGTGGATACCCTTTTGAGACTGCAGGCCAACCTCAGGGACTATCTCGGTGGCCATGAACTGCAGAGTGAAGTTTTCAGGCTAGATACTCTTGTGGCAAAGAGGGTTTCTTTGATTCAAAAAGGGTATCCCGACATTGAGTTCATCACTAACCTTGATCCGATCGAAGTCAAAAGCAGCAAAGACGCTCTAAATAGAATAGTGGACAATGTAGTTACGAATGCGGCCAAATACAACAAAAAAGGGGGCCGTGTATCGGTAGTGCTCGATGCGGTCGCCAAGAGGCTGATGATCGAGGATACCGGTATAGGTATAAAGAACCCCGAAAAGATTTTCGAGCGGTTCTACAAAGAGCACGATAGAGGCATGGGCATAGGCCTTCACATAGTGAAGAAGCTCTGCGACCAGACCTCTATAGATGTAGAGGTCGAGAGCGAAAAATATAAGGGATCACGTTTTATTTTCGATCTGGGCAAGGTAACGGTCGGCTAACGTTTCGCTAACGTTCAGCTTACGCTTGTGCGTCATAATTGCAGCGTGACAAAAATATCTCAAGGAGGCTTTTATGAGCACTATAAGCAAAGCGACGGCAGCATTGATTCTGGGTGCATCGATCTCTCTTTTTGCGGCGGACGCCGCAGTTGGGACTGATACAGATGTTACCACTTCCGCACAGGTGAGCATCGATGCTCAGATAGAGAGTATAAAAAACGCAAATCCGCAGCAAAGACGCGAACTTATGAACAAATTCAAAGAAGAGCTTGCCAACATGAACCGCGAAGAGCGTATGGAGGCCATATCGAAACTCAGAGAGCAGATGCATGCTCTAAATGCGCAACAGGCGGGAGAACATGCTAACGAACACGCCCAAAAGGGTATGGAGCATATGGAAGAGAATATGCAGCACATGAAAGATATGGCACAAAGCCATCAATCCATGCAGATGCAGCATGAAGGGGAGATGGAGCAGATGCACCAGATGCATGGAGTAGATCAGTACAAAGAATCGAGCGGTATGGGAGCCGGTGCCGGAGCGTCCGGACATGGCGGAGGAGCTATGATGCCGTTTAACGGCCACAGATAGTAAATCGTATAAAACAGCGGGTCTTCAGGCCCGCAAAAGAGGGGAGGTTCCATGAAAAAGATATTAACGGTACTGCTTATCTGCACTCTTACGCTTTTCGCTTTCACAGACAGCGATCTGGACGGCGTGGACGATACGGTGGATAAATGTCCGAATACTCCTATAACGGATCTGGTAGATGCAAACGGTTGTTCGATAAAGTCACTCATCACCAACGAGCGATACGACATAATATTCGGACTATCCTACAGCGAACTCAACTACAGGTTGAACGAGAAGACAGATACCTATACAACGTCGTTTCAGGCCGACTACTACAGAGATGACTTCTCGTTTCAGTTTTCTACATCCTACTATACCAGCAGCGATTCGGCCGGATACGACAGCAACGGCATGAATGATACGACGATTGCGGCATACTACAGATTCAAACCTCTGCCCTCTTTAAGTATCAACGGAGGTATCGGTGTGATGCTGCCGACATACAAGAGCGATCTTGGCAACAACAATACCGATTATACTCTCTCTTTGAACGGAAGCTATTCTATAAAAAAGATAAATCTTTTTGTAGGATACAGCCATACATTGATTGGAGATGATGATATAAATGACGGTACTATCGCTATCAGCTATCAAAATACTGACGCTTACAGCTTTGGTACAGGATACTACTTTACGCCGAAGCTATACTCGAGTATCTCATACTATCGGTCCGATTCGATATATAAAGGTGTCGAGGCTATCAGAAATGTCTCGATTTACGCGTTTTACAGTATAGATTCTCACTGGTTCACAACCGCAAGCTATGCCAGAGGGATGAGCGATTCTACAAGCGACAACTATATTGCGATGAGGGTGGGGTACTACTTTTAGCAAAGGCTGACTATTTACGATCCATTCACTCTTATTGGTTATACTTTTTAAAATAACTGATGTTGCGTCTTTTGAGCAACGGTTGTGGAGATGATGCAGATGAGAGAAAAGAAGGCGTTTGGAGTAGTAAGTGCGGTACTGCTCGGCATAGGCTCCATGGTCGGAGCAGGCATATTTATAGTGATTGGCCAGGCGGGGTCCATCGCCGGCAATATCGTATGGCTCTCGTTCCTGTTTGGCGGTATCGCCGCTGTTTTGAGCGGATACTCTCTTGCGAAGCTGGCTCTTAGATATCCGTCGCGAGGCGGTATCGTCGAGTATCTGGTCCAGGGGTTCGGAGAGGGAATCTTTTCTGGAAGCGCAAGTGTCCTTTTCTACTTTTCGCAACTTATTGCAATCGCGGCTGTTGCCAAATCGTTTGGAGTCTATGCAGCAACCTTCATGAGTTCCGGCCACGAAACCATGGTAGTAAACTCTTTTGCGGTGGGAGTCGTTGCGTTTTTTACTACAATAAACCTCATAGGCGCCACTTTCGTGGCCAGATCGGAGAGTATCATCGTGGTTGCGAAGGTAACTATTCTGGTCGTTTTTGTCGTTGCTGCCCTCTTTACGATAGATCCCGCATACCTGTCTGCTCATGAAATGCCGCCGTTTAAGAATATGCTTTTTGCCATCGGCCTCACCTTTTTTGCATATCAGGGGTTCAGCGTAATCACCAATACCGTTGAAGATATGCAAAACCCCTCCCAAACAATGATGCGTGCTATGATGTGGGCGATAGGTCTTGTGGCCCTGCTCTATATTCTCACTTCGATAGCCGTACTCGGCAATCTCTCTTTGCAGGAGGTGATACGCACAAAAGATTACGCGCTTGCCGAAGCTGCCAAACCGGTATTCGGCGAGTGGGGTTTTAAAATTATGGCGGCTACGGCACTGCTGGCTACCGCATCTGCCATCAACGCCACGCTCTATGCTGCCACAGAGATTGGCTATACAATGGCAAAAGAGGGAGACCTTCCCAAAATCTACAGCTACAACGTTTTCGAATCTTTCGAAGGGCTTGTAATCAGTGCGCTTCTCATCGTTCCGATGATACTCTTTTTTAACCTTTCCGAGGTTACGACAGTCGCCGCTTTGTCTGTTCTGATAGTACAGGGGCTTGCGCATGCGGGCCACCTTCTTCGAATACAAGAGACGGGTGCAAACGTATGGGTGGTCGGCTCTGCCGCCGTAGTGATGTTCTTTATTGCAGGGTTGACTCTCTATTACTCAAGCAGACACGATCCGATGGTAGGTTACTATATGATAGGAGCACTCTTTGTGGCTTTTGGGGTGGAGATGGTTTTGAGGCTTTTTACAAAACGGATCGTTTCACGCCAGATTGTGGACCTTTTCAACATAAAGCGGAAGGTCTAATCTATGTTGGTGCAGATTCATGTTCACGATGAGTTCACGCAGTTTCGGTATAATATAATAGAAAAACAAGGAGGATTACGATGAAAAGAGTTGCCTTTCTTCTGGGAGTTGCGGTATCTATATTGAGTGCCGAATCTTTTTCGTGGCACGAGAGCGTAAAGGTTATACGAAGCGAGCCCATATACAGAACAGTTACAATACGTACTCCTGTAGAGGAGTGCTGGAATGAAGAGGTACCTGTTGCAGGTAGCGACGGTACACTCGGTGCAATAATAGGTGGAGCGGCTGGTGGAATATTGGGCCATCAGGTGGGTGGTGGAAGTGGAAAGACTGCCGCCACTGTAGGTGGAGCCATAATAGGAACACTTGTGGGGAAGAATCTCTCCGAACAAGGAGAGGCGAGACCCGGGTACAAGATAGAGCGACGCTGTAAAACCAGGTATAAAGAACGAACGGAAAATCGTTTTGTAGGGTATAAAAACTATGCCCGCTACAAAGGCCAGCAGATCGTAAAATTCAGCGACGAACCGCTTAAAAGAATCGATGTAACCGTTACAGTGAGTTACTGATTTTCAATTTCCAACATAGCGGTGGCTCGAGCCGCCGTTTTTATGATATCAGCTTTTCAAAAAGTTTTTCAGACTCCTCGGGAAGTAGAAAATGTTTGGTTCTGCTTTGTAGGTAATAAGGGAGGGTCACTTTTTTAAAACTCTCTTTCTCTTCAAAAACATTGATGGCAAGATCGAATTTTAGGCTTCTGTCTCTGATTACTTGTATACTTGAAAGGGTTTCGCTTATGGAACCGAGACGGGATGGGCTTACAAGAAGAGTATGGGCTTCAAATATATTTGCAAGATCGATCATGAAAATCTCTTCTTCTACAGGCACCATTACCCCTCCTGCACCTTCGATGAAAAGTATGTCACATATTGACTCTATCCGTTCCAATTTCTCCATAATCGATTTCATGCATATCGTTTTGCTGCCCTTTGCAACAAAGGGTGCAGCCGGAAGTTCGAATTTGAAAGGGACCATATCATCCATACCTATTTCGGCCGAATACGGGTTGAATCTGTGGGTCGCCTCCAGCAAAAGTGTCCCGTCCGACGGTATGCCATTAGATACTCCGGTTTCTATCGGCTTCAAGGCGGCTGGTCTGAGTCCTTTTGTAAAAGCTTCTTGCATCAATGCGAGAGTGGTATGGGTTTTACCTACATTTGTGTTTGTAGCTGTAACAAATATCCTTTTAGCCATAGTTTTCTTCTTTCGCTATAATAATTTCACAAAACGATAATCCTGATACTGCCGACTTGCTGAAGAGAAAAAGAGTGACAAGAGACTCTGCTATTGCGCTAAATTCAAATATGGCAATGACGCTATATTTCTATGTAAGGATCAACAAATGAAACATTACGAATATTTTAACACATTGCTTCCTCATCTGACAGCAAACAGAGAGGGGCCGGTCGCTTCGACCATAACTCCCTCTGCCGCCTATGGTTACTCGTCCGCACAGGAGGCGGAAGCGATATTTTCCGGTGAGACTGCAAAACCCGTATATGCCAGGATGGGCAACCCTACGGGGGGAAAACTTGAACATGCTCTTGCAAGAATGGATGGCGGGGCTGGTGCTGTAGTAACCTCTTCCGGAATGGGCGCCACAATGATGGTAGCCACGGCTTTTTTGAAAAGCGGCGACAGAGTCCTTTGTGTAGGTGGACTTTTCGGTGGCACGTATGCGATGATGAAAGAGACGATGTCCCGTTTTGGAATAAAAGCCGATTTTTGTGATGTGGATGAGTTTGATGTAATGGAAAAACTGCTCGAGAGTGGCGTTAAAATGGTATTTACGGAGAGTGTGGGAAATCCAAATCTCAGACTTCCGGATATTCGGAGAATGGCGATTTTATGCGATCGTTACGGTGCTCTCTTTGTTGTAGACAATACTCTTACTCCGCTGATTGTTCAGCCATTGAAGATGGGAGCGGATATTGTGGTATATTCGACGACAAAAATCATCAGTGGACACTCTTCGGCTCTTGGAGGTGCGGCGGTGTTCCGTTCTCTTAAAAGCGAGAACGAAAAGCTTGAAGGAGAGAAGTTCTCCGATCTGCATACCTTTTTAAAAAAGGGAAAAGGCGCACTGATGATGGTTTTGAAAAAGCGTTCCATGCGCGACTTTGGTATGAGCGCGAACGCTTTCGCTTCGTTTCTGACGCTCCTTGGACTTGAAACACTGGCTTTGAGAACAGAACGTGTTAACAGATCGGTCGAAAAAGTCTCTTCACTTTTGCATGATGCCGGTATAAAAGTGCGGCACCCCAGTCTTATGGAGCACGAACACCATCTACGCTACAAGGCGCTGTTTGAAGATGGATGCGGACAGATTATAACGCTTGAGTGTGGTACCAAAGAGCGCGCTTTTTCTTTTTTGAACGAAACCAAAATGGTTATTCAGACGGCAAATATCGGTGATAATCGTACACTCGGCTTGCATATGGCGAGTACAATATACAGAGATTTCGAGGAGAATGAAAGGAGAATGCTTGGCGTCACGCCGGGTCTTATTCGTCTCTCTATAGGTCTCGAGACGCCATTGGCTCTTGCAGAGGACATAATCGAAGCATGGGAAAAGAGCGGTGAGTGAACGCTTCATTGCTTATAACGGTTTGGCTTGAGCACATAGTCGGCCGATAGTGCCATTTGCTGTTTTGATGCCTATTTCGGGTACGTCTCCAAATCCTGCGCAAGAGTGGCTGTCAACGGGCCACCTCCCTTCTTTTCGGGCTTTCGAAGTACAACTTGAAAAATTCAAAAATTATGATATGCTTAAAGTAATCTAAAAACAGACCTGCGTTTGCAGGTGCTGGAAACTACTTCATAAGGGAAAAACATTGGCACAAAAAGAGTGGACAGAGTATGAAATCCGGACCGATCTTGATGAGCCGGAGCTGTACAAGGTCATCATGTGGAACGATGATTATACGACAATGGATTTCGTTGTTGAGATTTTGGCCGATATATTCCATAAGAGTTACGATGAAGCGATCGAGATCATGCTTTCGATACACGAGAAAGGAAAAGGTCTTTGCGGTCGCTACACATACGAGATTGCTGAAACCAAAGTGCATCAGGCCATAAAACGCGCCAGAGCCAATGAGTTTCCATTGCGTGTAACGATGGAGAAAGAGTGATATTTGGTTATTTTATCTTGTGCCAAACAGAGAGATTTCCAATCCGTTTTTAGAAATTTTGGAGGACAGACTTAAATGATAAGTAAAAATCTTAATGAAATTTTCAAAGAAGCTGTAAAATATGCGAAAAAGCACCGTCATGAGTATTTGACGGTTGAACACATTTTTCTGGCGGTTTTGCTTAGTCCGCAGGGCGCCAAGATACTTGAAGCCGCCGGAGCGGATGTAGAGAAGTTGAAAACCAGAATCAATCAGCATCTCATCGCCTCTTTAAGGCCTCTGCCAGAAGGAGTGTCGCGGGAGCCGTTTGAGACCGTAGCTCTTTCGCGTGTCATCGAGCAGATGATACGTCATGCGCAGAATGCGGATAAAAAGGAGGCGAGCATCGGCGATCTTCTGGCCTCGATTTTTAATGAGGAGCATTCATTTGCCGTTGCGCTTATGAGCTCTTACGGAATAAACCGACTTAAAATATTGGAGGCGGTGACAGATAGCGGCACGGAAGAGAAAAAAAGTTATGATGGCAAAGAAGATGAGAATGAATATTTAGGCCAGTTTACAGTCAATCTCGTAAAAAAAGCGAAGGAAGGGAAGATAGATCCTGTCATCGGAAGAGAAAACGAGATTGAGCGTGTAATGCAGATTCTTTGTCGTCGAAAGAAGAACAATCCGGTTCTTGTGGGTGAGCCGGGAGTAGGAAAAACGGCGATTGCCGAAGGTTTGGCGCTCGAAATAGCAGATGGAAATGTTCCTGAAATGCTGAAAGATACAGAGATCTATGCTCTCGATATCGGTACTCTTATAGCGGGAACCAAATATCGTGGCGACTTCGAAAAACGCCTCAAAGGAGTTTTGCACGAGTTGCAGCAACGGGAAAATGCGATACTTTTTATAGATGAGATACACAATTTGGTTGGTGCCGGTGCAACCAATGGAGGCAGTATGGATGCATCCAACCTGCTTAAACCTGTATTGGCCAGCGGAGAACTTAAGTGTATCGGGGCGACCACGTTTGAGGAGTTTAGAAACTATTTTGAAAAAGATCGTGCACTTAGTCGTCGCTTTGCAAAAGTGGATGTGGCAGAGCCAAGTTTTGAGGATACATTCAAGATTTTAAAAGGGCTTAAATACAAATACGAGTCTCATCATGATGTACATTTCAGCGAAAAAGCCCTGAAGACGGCTATCGATCTCTCTGTCAAATATATGCATGAGCGTTTTTTACCGGATAAAGCTATCGATATTATAGATGAGGTGGGAGCATCTTTCAGGTTGAAAGCCAGAAAACGTCGCCGCGTTAACGAACGGGATATTGAAGATGCAGTCAGTCGCATGCTCAGCCTTCCACCCGCTCGTATCAACAGTGACGATCTGTCGATGCTTCAAAATCTGGAAAGTATTTTAAAAAACCGCATTATGGGCCAGGACCATGCAATTGAAGAGGTGGCGGCAGCAATCAAGCGTTCCCGCGCCGGACTCGGTGCGCCGAACAAACCAGTCGGTTCATTCCTGTTTGCAGGACCTACAGGAGTAGGGAAAACGGCTCTGGCTCTTGAGCTTGCGGAGATTTTGGGAGTACATTTTGAAAGATTCGATATGAGTGAGTATATGGAAAAGCATGCCGTCAGTCGTCTGATCGGTTCTCCTCCCGGATATGTAGGATATGAACAGGGAGGTCAGTTGACGGAAGCGATAAGGAAGCATCCTTATACCGTACTTTTGCTCGATGAGATAGAAAAGGCGCATCCTGACCTGATTCAGGTTTTACTGCAAGTGATGGATAACGCGATGCTTACCGACAATACGGGAAACCGTGCCGATTTTAAAAACGTCATTATAGTCATGACATCCAATGTGGGCGCTACGGAAACTAATGTTATGGGTTTTGGTGCAAGAAGTGAAGCCAAACATGACGCTGCGATCAAATCTGTCTTCTCTCCGGAGTTCAGGAACCGATTGGATGCAATTGTGCGTTTTGAACATTTGAAGCTTGAAGATGTCAAAAAGATCGTCGACAAATTTATAGATGAACTCAATGCCCAGATGGCGGACAGAAAAATCGTCATCAAACTTTCAGATGCGGCCCGTACATATCTTGCGAAAGAGGGGTACGATGAAACCATGGGTGCCAGACCGCTTAGTCGCGTGATTGCACAAAAGATCAAGGCTCCGCTTACGGAAGAGATACTCTTTGGATCTCTCAAAGATGGAGGAGAAGTCCATTTCGGTATTAAAAACAGATCTCTTGTATTCAGGGTTGCAGAGCGTGTCTGAGCAGAGGCCGTCGGGAATTATGAGGCTTGGCTATGACCATATATTTCCAAATCCGCGTTCTGCCATGAAAGAGGGTCTGCTTGCTTACGGAGGCGATCTTGACCCGGACAGAGTCCTGGCTGCATATAGAAAAGGCATATTCCCATGGTATAACAAAAACGATCCTATACTCTGG
>WFUN01000093.1 GCA_015484905.1 Hydrogenimonas sp.
ATTTACCGATATCGAACTCTTCAATCAAAAAATGGCTGATTGGCTGATAGATTACAATACTATCATCCCTCATCACTCTCTTCAAATGAATTCTCCTGTACAATATCTTCTGAAAAATTATGATGAGTGCCATATGTTATGGACTAATACAAAATCTTGACACAGGCTTGCTTTTTGGCTAAAATACCGCTCCACAAACCAAAATTTACAGGTGGCTGGGTAGCTCAGCTGGTTAGAGCGCTGGTCTCATAAGCCGGAGGTCGGGAGTTCAAGTCTCCCCCCCGCCACCATAACCTGAAAAGAGCTCTTCATTTGAATTTCCAAAGATAACCGTTGAAGAACTCTTCTTGCTTTTTTTCTTCAATAATCCAAGAATTGTCAGAAACTCTCTTTCTCCCTCTTCAAGAGTATCTTCGATATCTTTTATCTCTTTTTTATATTTTGGAAGATAATAGTTTTTCAGAGCATTTACCCGCACCACCGTTTTTTTCAACTCATTCGCCAGTCTCCACACTTTAATCTCCATGCTGGAAAGTTGCAATATCAGTTTCAAAGAGTCCATAAAAGAGATTCTTGCCAGATCCACATATATCGATTCTGAGGTATAAAGAGGAGGAGATTCTCTCTCTTTTTTCCATTTTATATATATTTCCGGCACCACAATACCTATAAAACTTTTGCGTACCACCTCAAGTCCGGTTTCGAACCTGACAAGCCTGCTCTCTTCTTCTATATGCAAGCGACCATTCTCCATGAAAGCTTTGACAAGAAGCCTGTAACTCTTCTCCACGATCTCGTTTGTCTTTTCGCGAAGAGCCTGAACCTCATCAAGCATCGATATGATCTCTTTGAGGATAATGTTGCGCTTTTGTTCGAGTATCTCTTCACCACCGAATGCGGCTTTGTAATCCTCTCTAAGCTCGAGAAGCGCCGTTTTGCTCTTCAGAGCCATCTATGAACTCCTCTATATCTTCAGGTTTTAGACGGGTAAGCTCGGAATCTGGAAGCATACGAAGGAGTCTCCATCCCGTCTCGAGAGTATGCTCCAGACTTCTGTTTTCGTAATTTCCCTGCGAGACAAATTCTCTCTCAAAAACTTTTGCAAATTTCAGATAGCTTTTATCTATTTCAGATATCTCCTCTTCTCCCACAATAGAAGCGAGCATCTGGGCTCTTTTGGCTTTGGCGTAGGCGGCATATAACTGATTCGCCTCTCTTTGATGCACTTTGGAGATACCTTTGTTCATCAACCTTGAAAGCGAAGGAAGTATATTTACTGGAGGATATATCCCGGCTTGGTGCAGTCCGCGATCGAGCACTATCTGGCCTTCAGTAATATAACCGGTCAGATCGGGTATCGGATGTGTAATGTCATCGTCAGGCATCGTCAAAACCGGAATCTGGGTCAAAGAACCTTTTTTTTCCTTGAATATGCCGGCTCTCTCGTAGATGGAGGCCAGATCACTGTACATATATCCCGGATAACCCTTTCGACTGGGGATCTCTTCTCTTTTCGCCGATACCTCTCTTAACGCATCACAATAGTTGGCCATATCGTAAAGCACTACCACCACATCGTACTCTTTCTCAAAAGCCAGATACTCTGCTAAAGTAAGAGCGCTTCTTGCAAGCAGAAGAGAGTTAACGCTCGGCTCATCTGCCCTGTTCAGGAAGAGTGCTGTTTTATGGCGCTGCCCGCTTGCCATAATGTTTTTCAAGAAGTATTCGGCATTTTCGTGTTTGATACCGATAGCGGCAAAGAGAACAGCGCTTTTTTCTGTTCCACTTTTTATCTGTCTGACTATTTGCGCAACCAACTCATCGGTAGAGACACCCGATAGTGCAAAAATCGGCAGTTTCTGCCCTTTCAAAAGAGTGTTTAGACCGTCTATTGCGCTGATTCCCGTATTGACCGCCTCTTTCGGGTGCAGCCGTCTGGCTGGATTGTATGCGCTACCGGCTATATCTACCCTCTTTTTTGCGATTATCGGTCCTATTGCGTCTACAGGCTCTCCAAAAGCGTCAAAGGCTCTTCCGAGCATCGATTCGTCAACCGCAATTTTGAACGGTTCTCCGCTAAACCTGACCTGAAGATCGTCCACACCTATGCCATGAGTCTCTCCAAGCATCTCTATCAGCGTAACTTTCTCGCCAAGAGCGGCAACTCTGCCATATATTTCCCGGCCTCCATATTTTACAACTACCTTTTCTCCATACCCAACTCCTGCTACTGTTTCAAAAAAAAGAAGATTTCCTTTTATGCTCAAAGCACCCTTATACTCTATGAACATATCATCCGCCATACTCTTGTATGAGATTTTCATAGTTTTTCACTATTTTTTCGTGCAACTCATCATATCTGCCAAGCTCTTCGTTGGTTATCTCATATTTAGATCTTGCAAATTCCGTTATCACGGGCTGGGATTTAAGAACATCCACCGGTATCTTCTCCTCTTTATGGCATCTTGTCCAAAGGTGGTGTACAGTTTTTATAATCGCGGCCATTTTCAGCACTCTTTGCGGCGAAGAGTAGGCATCTACAGGATCGAAAGCATTCTGCTGCAAAAATACCTCCTTTATCAGGGATGCCACTTCGACGGTCAGTTTCTGCTCTTCGGGAAGCGCTTCGCTTCCAAGAAGTTTGACTATTTTTTGCAAAGAAGAGTCCTCCTGCAACAGCTCCAACATCCATTCTCTAAGCTCTATCGCTTTTTCATCTATTTCGATCCACCACTCTTTGAGCATTTCGGCATATGCACTATAACTTTGAGAATAGTTTATCGCCGGAAAAAACCTGGCACTTGCCAATCCTCTGTCAAGCGCCCAGAAGGCATTGGTATAACGCCTGGTGTTTCTTGTAACTGGTTCGGAAAGATCGCCTCCCGGGGGAGATACGGCTCCTACAATCGTTACCGAGCCAATTTTCCCGCCAAGTGTACCGACCATGGCGGCACGCTCGTAAATAGCCGCTATATTGGATGCCAGATATGCAGGAAAACCTTCTTCTGCCGGCAGTTCGTTGAGTCTGCCGGATATCTCCCTCATCGCCTCTGCCCATCTTGAAGTAGAATCTGCCATAAGTGCCACGTGATAACCCATATCACGATAATATTCGGCAATCGCCAATCCTAAAAGTATGGAGGCGCCACGGGCAGAAACGGGCATATCTGAAGTGTTGGCAATCAGTACGGTCCTTTCTATAAGTTTTTTTCCGCTTCTTGGATCGTTGAGCTCGGGAAACTCTTCCAAAACTTCAGTCATTTCGTTTCCTCTCTCACCGCATCCTACGTATATTATGACATCAGCATCGCTCCATTTAGCCAGTGTCTGCTGCAAAATCGTCTTTCCGGTTCCAAATCCTCCGGGAATGGAAGCGGTGCCTCCCTTGGCGATCGGAAAGAGAAAATCGATAATCCTTTGACCTGTAACAAGAAGCTCTTTCGGGCTTTCACGAGTAACAAAAGGCCGAGGAGCCCTAAGAGGCATTTTCTGTACCATAGTCATGGAAAAACCATTGTCTATGCGCAATATCTCCTCCAATATTGCGTACTCTCCCTCCGAAGCCACATATACCGCTTCTCCTTCGACACCTGGTGGAAGAGTCAATCGGTGGACAAGCCCATACTCCATCACCTCGCCTATGAATTCTCCCTCTTTCACCATCTGGCCGACAGATACCGAAGGAATAAAGCGATAGGATGTCTTGGTATCCAATGAGTAAACAGCGGTCCCCTTCTCTATTTTGTCTCCTATTTTTTCCAGAGGTCTTTGTATGCCATCAAAGACGGTTCCAAGCAGTCCGGGACCGAGGTATGCACAAAACATCTCGCCACTGAATCTTACCGGCTCCTTCAGTCTCATCCCCTCACTGTTTTCATAAATCTGTAAAACGGCCCGGTTTTTGGAAACCTCTACCACTTCCGCCACAAGTGCGGCATCTCCCACATAGGCTAATTCATACAGTTTGACACTTTCGCCTTCGAGAGCGACTTCTACAACAGGGCCGCATATGTAGGAGACATAAGCCATCTAAACCCCTATTCTTTTTGCCATTTCTTTTTCTATCAGTTCCAAATACTCATCTATCAAAGAGTCCGGACTAAACTCGATTATCAGGTTGTTTTTCGAAAAAACGATCTTCTTTTGTGGAATTCTTTGTATGTTGAATCGATCCGGTATATCGTTTTCAATCTCTTTCCAGACCCTCAACTCTCCATCTTCGAAAGCCTCTTTCAGCCACTTTAGAAAAATTCCCGCCAACTCCTCGAACCTCAAATCAAGCTCTCTTTTTATATCTGATATGACGTTTGACTTCAACTCGGAAAGGAAACGGTACCACTCTGCGGCAGCCTCGCTCTCTATCTTCGCCTTTTGCTCCTCTTCAAAAGAGCGAAGCTCTTTTTTCAAAGCCTCCATAGATCTTTTTTCAATTTCTTTCGCTTCCATTTTGGCGTTGTCGATCTTTTTTTCGGCACGTCTCTTCGCCTCTTCAGATATCTTCTGCACACTCTCGAGTGCTGATGAGACTATTTTTTGGGAGAAGTTTTCAAAGTCTGATTCCGAGTACACCTGAAAGATAACCTTTTATATCTGTAGTTGCATGTCTACCATCGAAAGATGGGACGAAAACAACGGCCGGTACCGCTCTTTTTTGCATAGATTTCGAAAACTTTTCGAAGTACCTGTCAAAAAATCTGTCGGCTACTACTATCACTCCGACATTATCAAGATTGAGCAACTCTTCCATTTTTTCATCAAACTGGTTTGCGTTACCGATCCTGCATGTCTCTACTCCGGCGAGAGCGAAGCCAAGACACTCATCTTCATTTCCAAGAAAAAGGAGCTTCACTCTATCTTTCCAAGGATCATGATGGATACGATCAAACCATATATTGCAATACCTTCGGCAAGACCCAGAAATATAAGAGCCTTACCGGATATTTCCGGTTTCTCGCCCATGGTTCCCATAGCGGCTGCGCCTACGAGCCCCACTGCAATTCCCGCAGCGATACAGGCAAGCCCTACCGAAAGCGCTGCCGCCATATAGGCCCATGCTTCGGAGTCGCCATCAGCCCACAAAAATGCGGGAAACATCAGAAGAAGCGATACGATGGATATTTTTTTCATTACTCATTCTCCAATACAAAAGGCTTGTAGGGTTTGCCGCCCCCTTTGAAAAAGTGCTTGAAAAATTCGTAGTACTCAAGCCTCAATGTCTGTATCGTAACCACCACACCTTCAAGAACTATTATAAAACAATTTCCTAAAACGATAATAAACCAATACCATACACCCCGCCCGCCGGTTTTTGAAAGAATGTCCGCAACGGAAAAAAGGGCGAGAAAAAGAGCACCATGCGCAAGCGCAAAGGCTCCAAGCCTTGCGAAAGATATTGTATTTACGGCCTGTTCAAACATCTGGATAACCGTATCAAGCAGCGTTTGAGTATACTCTCTTTTTCTGATCAGCAAAATGATCAACAACAAAGCTATCAGCGCAGATAAAAAATAGAGCTCATACCTGACCGGAAGTTCGAATATCAACGCTTTTGCTGCGATACCTATAGCGAACCAGTATATAAGAAGCCAGAGCACACCTCCCTCACCCATAAAAAGGGCGGAAATCTTCTTTCTCCGGCTCAAAGAGACAATATTCAACAAAAATCCTATCGTAATGAAAAATATACCGATTGCAATTCCGGTAAATATGCTCAAGTTCACATTTTCCACCGGAATGAAAAGCAAATGAGGCACTACATCATGAAACCCGAAAAAAGAGCCGTAAAAAAAGCCGAAAATGAAAGATCCTATGCCTGCCAATATATAGACTCTTCCGAGATCTTCATATTTCTTAAATTTCCTGGAGACTATAAATCCTGCAGCCATAAGAATTGCACCATGTCCGATATCACCGAACATCGCCCCAAACATTATCAAAAAAGCGAAAGCGAATGGTACGGTAGGATTTATCTCATTGTAGCCAGGATATGAAAAGTTTTTTATGAGAACTTCGAAAGATTTCAAAATCTTTGGAGTTTTAAGCAAAACAGGAGCATCGTCTCCGGCTTTGAAGAAAACAACGTCCGCATACTTCAAAGCATCACGGAACCGTTTTGCCTCTCTTTTTGGAAGCCATCCGTAGAGGAAGTATCGATCAGCACTTTTATGGAGCGCGCCTCTTATCGCAAGCAGTTTCACCCCTCTTTTGAGTTTCATATATATATCGAGCAACTCATTCGCATAACGCTCAGCCGTTTTTTTAAAATCACGATCCATCTCCTGTTTCATTTGCTCTATCTCGTCAATTTTCTCTTTAAGAAAATAGTCTCTGGCTATTTCCACTCCTTCCATTTTGGATATCACATTCAGCATATGGGCTTCATCCAGCCTGTCATAAAAGAGCAATACTGCGACGCTTCCGGAAGCAAACGGGGCATGAACGATAAAAGGATCGTAACGCTTGAGAGCCACCATGAACATCTCAAGGCTCTCTTTTGCAAGCACTATGGCCTTTACTCCTATATATTTGACTTTTTCGGCTATCTGCAGCAAATCTATCTCTTCACCGAGTACCTGTGCAAAACTCTTTGCGCGTTCGAAAGAGGCAGTCTCTTCTCTCAATCTTTTGTGTCTGTTTGCCAAAGCCTCTATAACCGGAGCTGCAGAAGAGACAAATTTTTCAGCTTCAGAAAGAAATTGCTCATAATCAGCAACCTCCTTCTTTTTCAAAAGGGGGCGGGGGAGAGGAATATCGAGACTTTCAAGATAACCCTCCACTGTATCCAAAAGTTTCCAGACACGAATGTGGAGCTCTTGAAACATCGGTTTTTCACCTTTTTTGTCCACATGAAGCAATCCGCTCTCTCCTATGGCCTCTATGGTTTGGTAAAGATATTCTTCCGGAATGGAAATTTCTACTCTGACCATCCTTTCGGGGAAAAACATGACTATACCACCCCGGACATTTTGGATATCTCTTCGCGAGGGAGTCTGAAATATACCCCTTCAACAATAGATCTTATCTTTTTCGTTTCAATCTCTTTCATTCTCAAAAGAGAAAAGACGACAGAGAGCTTGAAAGGGTAACCGTACCAAACTTTGTGAAGTATTTTCATATGGTAATCCATGAGAGCCTGTCTGAACTCATGATAGCCGGAAAAGGTACGTCCAAGTTTTTTATGGGTAAAACCGGATATCTCACTTACCGTCTTTGCAGCCGATATCTCCACCAACTCTTCCAGATCGAAAACGTTTCCGTATGGAACCAGAAAAATTGCCACCTCTTCCGGTTCAAATTTGTAGATGATTTTCAATCTGAGTATCGTATATAGATTCAATATATCGAAATAACTGCCCAGGATTTCCGAAAGATCCTTTCTTTGATCCTTTTGCATGCGAGAAAGAGCCTCTTTTACACTGTTTAGATACTCCATATCGGCCACCCTGTATTCAGCCGCACTTCCAGATACGTTTTTTAGGCCGAGTTTGTGCTTCATCAGACGTTTGCGCCCCATAAAAAAGAGATCGATTATCTCTCTCTCGTTTTTCTTCAGTACCGACGTGATTTTTCTGTAAATCGTTTTAAACGATGCTTCAAGTCCGTTTTCGATACTCTCTTTTTCCGCATCTTCAATAAACTGAGCGTATACCGTACTTTTCAAAAGAGCATATACATCACCCAGACTTTCTGCTCCCACCGCCTTTTCGTAGAAG
>WFUN01000094.1 GCA_015484905.1 Hydrogenimonas sp.
GTATGCTTGTCTCAAGAGACGGCAAGATGCGTCTTCCGCTGGTCGGTGCAGTAAAACTGGCTGGCTTGACGGAAAACCAGGCATCTGAAAAGCTCATACAAGAATATAAAAAATATTTAAGAAACCCTTTTGTTTCAGTCAAAATTCTCGATCAGAGACTTTTTGTATTGGGTGAGGTGAAAAAACCCGGTGTAGTGAAAGTGCCACATGGAACGATGACACTGTTCGAAGCGCTTGCGAGCAGCGGTGATTTGACAGACGATGCAAAAAGAACCAACATTCTCATACTTCGCGGCGATTTGAGAAACCCCGTTATTAGAGAGGTGGATCTGACAGATATGTCGGCTATTAAATTGACAAGCCTTGTTCTTCGGCCAAACGATATTGTTTATGTACAGCCAAGAGACATGAAAGCGTTCAATGTTTCTGTAAAAGAGCAGTTGCCGCTATTCGAGCTTATCCATGCCATGCTGCTTCCATTTGTAGATGTCGGGGTCATACACAAAAGTTTCAATTGACAGAAAAAGAGGGTATTTAACAGAATATGAATGAAATGAGCGTAAAAGACGTTGCAAGCATTTTAAAAAAATATAAATGGTCTGTATTGTTTACAATACTGATTATTACACTGCTTGTTGGCGCTGTCGCTTATTTAAAACCCGATATTTATAAAACAGATGCGTCTATCGAAGTACAGTCTGACGCTGCAAGAGGTACTAAAGATATTTTGTCATTAGCTACCGGAGGCACTCCTTCCAACATAGACAATGCCGTTCAGATACTTCACTCAAGACATATCGCCATAAAAGCTCTTGGTAGTTTGGACCTTGGAGTGCGTTATTATACAAAAGAGCGTTTAAAGACTGTAGAGTTGTACAAAAACTCACCATTTGTCGTTACTGTAGCTGCCTCTACAAAAAAGGCCCAAAACACTATATTTAAGCTACTACCGATTTCAAACGATAGTTTCCGTCTTGTCATAGAACCATCCTTGAAACGTAAGATCATAATGAAAATCAGATCTTTCCTCCCTTTTGGTGGAAAAAGCGAAAAGCCCATTGTCTATAACGAAATACACAGATACGGAGAGCAGATAGATACTCCATGGTTTACGATTGCAGTTCAGAAAATTTTCGACCCTGCAAATTCATTCTATTTTTTCTCCATAAAACCAAACATAGAAATGGTTGATTACATTCAAAAAAATCTGAATGTTCAGCCTGCCTCACAATTGGGAAGTATTATCAATCTGTCTTTCGAAGACATGGTGCCATTACGGGCCAAAGATATTTTAAGTGCATTGATAGATGCATACATAGAAGAGACATTGCGAGAAAAAACGGAGAGTGCGAAGAAAAAATTGAGATTTATAGATGCGCAATTGGCCGCAATACATAAAGTATTGGAAAAATCCGCATCGAAGCTAAGAGAGTTTAAGGCCAGCAATATCATTACCAATATAGGGGAAAAAGCCACTCTGACATCAGAAAAACTGAGTGATTTGCAGACTAAACTATACGACATAAATTTACGGCTTGGTGTTTTGAAAAACATCCTTCAGTATATCAGCACACATAAAGATATAAAAGGAATCGATGTTGACGCGTCTCAGGCGCTGAGCCCTGCTATTAATTCTTTGATCATAAAAATACAAGAGGCAAACGAGCTGCGTTCAACTCTTTTGACAGACTATACGGAACTGCATCCGGATGTCGTAAAAGTCACCAAACAGCTACGAAGCCTGAAACAGTCGCTTGAAGAAGCGCTTCGCAGTACAATATTCAGTCTTGAAAACCAGAAAAAGACATTGCAGGGTATTATTGAAGAAAACAAAAAGATGTTACAAGAGCTTCCCAGGCAGGAGCAGGAGCTTACAAAGCTGAGTCGTAGTTTCTTGGTGAATGAAAAAATATACTCTTATCTTTTGCAAAAAAGAGCCGAAACTGCGATTATCGAGGCTTCCACCGTGCCAAAAGCCCGTATTATAGACACTCCTGTTTTGCCCGAAAAACCTTCCAAGCCCAAACGCCTGCTTATAGTGATCGTCGGTTTCATATTTGGTACTGTTTCAGGCATAGCTTTGGCATTTTTAAGAAACTCTTTAGACGATACGCTCAAAACCACAGACGAGGTTGAAAAACTTACAGAAATTCCAATATATGGTGCAGTCCCATATCTTAACGGAAGGAAAAACCTGGGGACCTTCCATGAAGCTTTGAGGGTGGTTCGTACCAATCTGGAGTTTTTACAAAACGAAGGGAAGTCGAAAATAATCACGATAACATCGTCAATTCCAAAGGAAGGCAAAACGACGATCACCTGCGAATTGTCCAAAATTATAGCCAAAAGCGGGAAAAGAGTTGTTTTGCTCGATCTTGATATGAGACAGTCTAAAATACATAAAAAGTTCAACCTAAGCAACAAAAAAGGGTTAAGCACATATCTGGCCGGCAAAAATGCACTCAAAGAGGTTATACAAAAAGGGCCGGAAGAGAACCTGTATGTGATTACCGGTGGCCCTACTCCTCCAAATCCATCTGAATTGTTGATGTCAGAAGCGTTTAAAAAGCTTGTCAGCACTCTAACAACCGAATATGACTATATTATTTTCGACTCTCCTCCCATCGGTCTTGTCACCGATGCGATGATAGCTATGAGAATGTCACATCTGAACCTTATCGTTTTGCGTTCAGAATATTCAAAAAAAGAGTTCCTCAAAAACATAAACCGTTTTGTCAAAGAGCACAAGCTAAAAGCCGGACTTATATTAAACGGGCTCAAAGTGGCCGGAAATCGTGGAGCTTATGGATATGGATATGGATTAAGTTATGGATATAAAAGCAATTATTATAAATAGCGTTATAAAAGATCATTGTTTATAATTTTATTTTTTTCAAAAATCTCATAGTATGTATTGGATTGAAGAACCTTTTTCAACGTCTCTATCTGTTCCATCTTATGCACATCGCTTCCCAGAAAATCGATCATCCCTTTTTTTATAAGTTTTTTTGCTACCGTCTGTACATTTTTGGAGTAGTAACCTGCCAATGAATTTATATTTAGTTGAAACAGGACACCGTGTTCTTTTAAAGATTCATATATGCAAAACTCTTTGTGCATATGCAAATAGCGTTCAGGATGCGCAAGAACGGGAGTATACCCTGCCAGAAGTATATCGAATACCACCTCTTCCAGGTTATTAGGCGCTCTTGTATAGGATAATTCAAACAATAGATAGTTTTTCCCGAAAGTCAAAATCTCCTTTTTATTCAAAAGATATAAAAAATGTTCGTCAAGATAGTATTCCGATGCTACCTCTACTGCTATATCGATCTGTTTATCATATAGTGCGTCCTGGAGCATTTCAAGCTTGTCAAGAATGATCTGAGAACTGTTTTTGTATCGGTGAGACATAATATGTGGCGTTGTGATCAGTTTCTTATATCCCATTTCTTGAAATTTCTTTATCATCTTGATAGATTCGAACATTGTCTTGGAGCCGTCATCCATTCCTGGCAGAAGATGGGAGTGTATATCGACATATAGTTTGGATTCTGATTTTTGTTTAAATTTTTTGTGGCTGGATATTTTTTTGAATAAGCCTATCAAGTAAAAACCCCATATGATAAAATTTTGCAAATTATATCGAAAATAGCGTTTTTCCTTTTAAAAAAGAGTAGAACATGAGCTTTTTTGTATCGAATGGAACCAAACCGTTTATTGAGCTGTGAAAATGACCAATATTAATCGCAAAAAGTAACATAACTCTAAGAAAAAAAATAATATAGTGGGCAAGCTGAGAAAAAGCCAAACCTGGTGTGAATCAGGGACGGAAAGCTTCAGGTCTCATTATTGAGATGGCTGGGTTGCCTTAGATACGGAGTTTTAAAGCTCTTCACTCTATTGCTTCTTCTTTATATAGAATAAGCTTTCCTCTTATGATTCATCAAAAATTAGAAACTCAAAGGTACATAGTCGGTGAGTTTTTCAAAGTTGAATGCCGCGATTAACAATCGTTTACAAACCATTCATACCTTATTGACTGTGGCCTTTTACAATTGTGCCTGGACTATTTTCAAGGCAATCATTAGGAGGAAATCTTGAAACGTATCAAAATTATGAAAAATATTTTTTTCACATTTTCCATTTCGTTTTTTATGGCAGGCTGCGGTGGAGGTGGAAGCAGCAGCACCCTGTTTTCAAACTCCATCAGTGGCCAGTTTATAGATGGGCCCGTAGCTGGTCTTACATATGAGTGCTCATCTGGTAAAGTCGGAATAACAGATGAAAACGGCAGATTCGTTTGTGAAGCAAATGACTATATTACATTTAAAATAGGAGACATCACAATAGGAAGTACCGAAGTAAACCAGACTATCACTCCATATACGCTTTATCCAGGCAATGAAGAGGCCGCTGTCAATGTAGCGCAGCTATTGCAATCTCTTGATGATGATGGAGATTTGAACCGATTTGTTCTTGATGAATCGAAGATAGTAAAGCTGAAAAAAGATATCGACTTTTCTATTCCTGCAGAAAACTTTGAAATAGAGATATCGAATCAGCTTGAAACAGAGGTTGTAAGCAGACAGAAAGTTATGGAACATATGCGTCAAAGTATTGCAACGCATATTGCGGAACAAGAGAAAGAGGATGTTGCGGATTTTAGTGACGATTCTCAAAATCTGAAGAACGATACAGACATTGCAGCGATCTACGATGATACGTCAGCAGATCCGGTTTTGGATGATTTTCAAGCTGAGTCGAGTAATTATAATAACAGCGATAACGACGAGCAAAGCGCTGGTCCGGTCTACTCGGATGCGGTGCAGTCAACTACGGAATCGGCCGGTATTGAAGAGACACCGCTTGTTAACTCCGATGTGGTTACGGTAGAAGTTTCCGCAGGCAACGACGAGTGTCGGCCTGGAACCGCTATGCAGGAGGGAAAAGTCGTAGATATCGATACCAAAGAGCCTCTTGTCGGCGTAAAAGTGACTCTCAACGGATGTACGACCACTACAGATGAGCTTGGTCGATATATGTTTTCAAATATCGAACCATCCGAAAGGGTAAACGTAGAATTTGAACTCGACGGTTACTATCATGGCAGTACCGTTATACAGGTAAACGAGTTTTCCACGGGAACCGTCGTAGCTTCTCCCAACTATTTGGAATTCGCTCTTGCAGCATATGATAAAAAAGATTCGTTCAACTCGCAGACCGAATACTTTTTAAATATAGAAGGGGACGCTTCGGTCTTTTTCCCTGCCGGCATTTTCAATACCCAGCAAAATACGCTATATGAGGGCGATGTATATGTGCAAGCCGCATATGAAGATGTATCGACGGACAAAGGCAAACATGTTTTTCCGGGCGAATTTGAAGGATTGAGCGCAAATGGTGAGACCGTGCCTTTTGTATCTTATGGAATGATCGTTGTAAATGTCGAGGATGCAAACGGAAACGAGCTCAAATTTGCGGATACCGCAACTGTCACTTTTCCGGCAGTACCCGCAACGACACAAGAAACTATACCAATGTGGTGGTTTGATGAGAGAAGTGAAATGTGGATAGAAAAAGGCTATGCAACCAAACAGAGCGATGGTACTTATGCTGGAGAAATTTCTCAAAGCGGTATCTGGTCTTTGAGCGAACCCGTTCTCGAAACTCCAGGGATATATCGCGGACAGATTATTTATAGTACAGGCAATCCTGTCAGAGATGCAAGAGTTTACGCTGTGGGCCCCAACTGGATAAGAGCAGATCTGTCTACAGATGAAAATGGTTACTTTGAGATAGAAGTGGTACCAGGAGAAGATTTTACATTGGAAGCTACAAATTATAAATGGAAATACAGCGCCAAGTACAATGGCAGCATAGCTGGCGTTGCATCTGGTGAAATAGTGGAAAACAGAAAGTAAGGGGAATGTCATGAAAAAATTTATACTGATATTATTGCTGTTTATAAACAGTTCCATATATGCAGCGACTTATTATGTAGATGCTGTGAACGGAAATGACAGCAACGACGGTTTGTCTCCGGCAACGGCATGGAAGAGCTTGTCAAAAGTCGCCTCCTACCCTTTTGTAGCAGGAGACAATATTCTTTTTAAAAGAGGCGGAAAGTTCAATGGAAGCTTTAGATTTAGAAGAAATGGGCAAGTAGATCAGCCTATAACTTTTGCTTCATATGGAGAAGGAACCAAGCCGGTGCTTAGTTGTATTAAAACAGTTAAGCTTAATTGGCTAAGCAACGGTGACAATCTTTGGAAGACGACAGATATTAGTGTACCTATTCAAAGA
>WFUN01000095.1 GCA_015484905.1 Hydrogenimonas sp.
ATATTTATATTCCTCTTCCCCATCGTTGACTCCTTCATCATTTTCTATTATAGCTTACTATATTGAAGACTTGAACTCGCATATTGTACGAATCTGTTACATAAGCTTTGCCGTCATTAGATATGGCGATATCTTCCGGTCCGTAAAATTCTCCCGCATCTGTACCTTTGTTACCGAAAACCAGCAGAAGATTACCGTTGGAATCGAATATCTGGACAGCGTTGAATAGAGTATCGGTTACATAGATATTTCCATCTTTGTCTATACTTATGCCGCGGGGACTGGAAAAATTTCCTATCGTGTTTCCAAGTTTTCCGAACGATTTCAAAAACTTTCCGTTTTTATCGTAAATTTTGACTCTAAAATTCATTGAATCGCATACGTAAAGTTTTCCTTTATTGTCGAGAGTTATGAATGTTGGTCTGTTCAGCTCACCTTTTCCGCTTCCTTTGGAGCCTATCTTTGCAAGCTCTTTGCCCTTTAGGGAAAATTTTTTAATCTCTGAAGATAGAGTATCGCTTATATAAAGCACTTCATCTTCTTTGTCCACTGCAATTCCTGTCGGTCTTTGCAACCCTTTATCGGCACCGAATTTCCTAAGAGCTATCCCGTGGTCGTTGAAAACGTATACCGCTTTTTGTATAGAGTCGGAAACATATATGTTCCCTTTTTTATCTGTCGTTACATCTATGGGAGAGATAAACTTTTCCGATTTATAGCCCTGGATGGTTCTCATCTTCTTTTTGGCGGTATCAAATATGAACAGGGTAGCCAAACCGGTATCTGTCACATATATCTTTCCATCATCTGTATGAATGCCAAACGGTTTTACAAGAGCTTTCTCTTCGCTGCCTGCAAAAAAATCCCATATCTTTGAAAAAAAACCTTTTTTTATACCGAGATCTTCGGCTTTGGTTATGGTTTTTTCAAAAACAATCCTCGGTTTTTCAGGTGGCTGAGGCCATACTGGTCTCTCTTTTGCAAAAAGAGGGGCTGTTATTATGCAAAAAAACGAAATTATAGCTATATACTTTTTCATTTTTATCTCCATTAAATTCTTCTGCTTACTCTAAAGAAGTAGTTCAGGTGGTTCCTGTATCCGAACGAACCCCCTGTCTGTCTTGAGAGTTGAGCTCCGGTTCTCATCTCTATCTTTCTGATTCTGTAAATCAGGTCTACTGTTCCCGTATAAGAAGTTACATTGTATGCTGTATCGCTTGAAACTTTGGCTACAGATTTGAACATGAGATCTCTTCTTAGCATATAGAAAAAAGACAAGGTCCCATATGGGTTTACTCTATTGATAAAAGTACCGGCGGTATATACAAGGCCTCCTCTCATAGTCATCTTGCCGTTATAACCTACATTTCTCCAATATTTGAGTGCATTGTCAACACTGAAGATTGTTGTGGTTCTTTCCGTTTCATTGTTCTGCGAAGTAGTATATATATTGCTGTCAAAAGTACTGTAGAGTTTGATGAAATATGAAAGTTGATCATTGAAACTTTTATTGTACCCGGCATTCATAGTGATTCTACGGGTTGCATCTTTGGTTGTAGAGATCAGTTGATAATATGAAAGGCCGGCATATAGATTCGACTTATCATTGTCGAAATTTTTGGAAAGGCTGCTGGAGAGTGTATATGAGAACATGTTTCTGTCTGGTATCGATATGTTCTGATCACTGTTGTCATACTGTTCCGTTCTTCCTGTGATAGAAGCGCCAAAGGAGGCATTCAGCGTTTGAGACAACTGCTTTTTGTAGTTTGATCCATATGTCAAGCTTGCCAGCGTCATATTATACAGATCCCCAGTGGCTTGATATATCTGAAAACTGTGATTTGTTGAAAGGTTGTCTGTAATGATATGGTTTCCATTTTCGTTCAAAAAAATGAAACTGTTTCTTCCCTCTTTAGTTTTCGTGTTGTCTGATGTTATTGAGACAGCCTCTGAGCGTTTTATATCCGGGGACCAGTTAAAAGCGACGGTACCTGTGAGATTTTCATATTCAAGGTACTGGTTTTTTAGATAGTTGACAGAAGTGCTCATATTCATGGTGTTTGATATTATCCAGGAGAAAGTTGCGGTAGCGTTATCCACTATGTCATGCCAGCTGTCTATGTAGTTTAATCCTGTATCGGTTCTGTAGTAATTTCTTATCTCGTGGCTGTAATTGAAACTTGCGGTTTTGTCTGTACCGAATTGTCTGTTCAGACCTACCGCATATCTTTTTGTATCACCATTTTCATAAGCGAAAGATTCTGTTTTTTCGGTTTTGGAAGTTTTATATTCGTAGTTTAGATTGAAAATATCGAGTTTTACTCTTCCGTAGATTCCGTTTTTGTCGGTTTTGTATGTAATTAGCGATGTGCTGTCCGCATTGGTGCTCCATATCGGAGAGTCTATTTTTTCATAGTATATGGTAAACGGAAAACTTGAACTTTTGAGAAAATTGAGGTAGGCTTTATAGTTTGTATGTTTTGTTTCGTTTTCACTCTTTACAGCCGTAGTACCGCTTACATTGGATGTTGTATTGTCTATATAAAAAGAGAGACCGAGGTCGTAAGTTAGAAGTCTCGGACTGTAGATATACTTTTCATATCCAATTTGATAGTTTTGTACAAACGATTTTCTGTCAGTACTGTTGTATTTGTCACTGATATTGTCATGCATAAATACATATTCAAGTTTGCCGTAGACACCTCTTGTATAGCTTGCGTACAAGCAACCTGGCAGTATGAATATCATAAGAAAAGAAACATAGAGTCTGCTCTTCATTATTTTCAACCGGTATTACCTGTATTCTATTTTCGTTTTTTTTCTCATGGTTTTTAGGATTTTGTCCAACTTCTCTTTTTCATATTTGCTTTTGAGCTCCTTTTTCAGACGATCCTTTACCTCGTCAAATTCAAGCTGTACAGAGGGGGAAATCTCTTCAAGTTTTATAATATAAAAACCCTTCGGCGTATCTACTATATCGCTTACTTCACCCGCTTTTAAAGAGTAAGCCACCTTTTCGATCGGCTCATCGAGCATTCCTTTGTGGATAAAACCCATGTCGCCACCTTTTATTCTACTCATTGCATTGGAGTATTTGGATGCAATATCGCCAAAATCCTCTCCGCTCTTTATCTTCTTTAAAGCCTCTTTCGCTCTTGAGAGCGCTTTTTCGTACCCTTTTGGATCCGTAGGATCGTTTCTTATGTATATAATCTTTACTCTTATTTTTTCAGGAACTTTGAATTTGTACCTGTTTTTTTCATAATATCTTTTAAGTTCGGCTTCGCTTAGATCCGTCTTTATCTCTTTATCATACAGCATCTGCATGATGAGATCATTTCTGAGCTCCTTTTTAAATTCGTCATAAGTAAGATTGGAGCGTTTGAGCCGCTTTAGCAGATTCTCTTTCGAGCCGAACGCTTTTTCTATCTTCTTCGCCTCTCTATTTACAATAGAGTCTGAAATTTCATATCTCTTTTGTTTGGCATACTCCAAAAGAAGATGTTTTTTTATAAGCTCCTTTAAAGCGTCCTTTTCGACCTCTTTGAGTTTTTTTTCCGTTACGGTAGAGTGGTAGAAGCTTTTTGGTAAAAGTATGGCGACCTGTCTGTCAAGTTCGGCTTTTGTAATTTTGTATCCGTCGACTGTAGCGATTATACGCTCTTTTTCATTGCTATTTTGGTTTGATGCAAATATAGAAACTGCAGCAAATATTATGCCAAGAATGAACAGTTTTTTCATAATAAGTTTTTCCTTTACAATCAACAGATTATTTGTTGTGACAGCCTTTGCATAGTGTGCTGCCGGTATTTTTGGTTCTTAAAAAAAGATCGTTTGTAGTATGAGGATCGTGACAGCTGGTGCATCTGATAGTCCCTTCCGATACAAGGTCACGTATGGTTTTTGCACCAGACCATCCTTGGAGCGTATGGCTTTCCGGCCTTAGACTCGCTTTTGTTCCGCCTTTGCTTGAAGGCAGATAATCTATTCCGACCGGGTGGCTGTGAACGAAACTTCCTTTTGTCGTTATTTCTGATGCTTCGTTTAAATTGAACCGTCCGGGTGCCTGTTCGCTGTATAAAGATATATTGGGGGCGTTTACTCCGTCATGACATGTAAAGCAGACTCGTGTCATAACATCTGGTTTGGGGCCTTTGGAGGTTGAAGAAGGTTTTGCACCAGTACCGTAAATATCGAATGTATCTTCTTTATCACTGGGCATCATCCACTTCGGAGGTTTAGTGTCTTCGTTAAATGGGTCGTGCGGTATATGGCACCAGACACACGGTTCGTTTGGCTCTTGGCCTTTTGGAAGAACGATACCTCTCATAAGATTGTGTTTGGTTTTGTATATTCCATCAGAGTCTTCACCATTCGTTGAAAAGGCGTATGCAATGGTTGAAGACAAAATTAGCATGAGTGAAAAAGCAATTTTAACTGACGTTCTCATTCTCTTTTTCTTTCTCGATGATTTTTAGCTTCCTGTATTCTTCAGGATGCTTCTTTTTCCATCGCTCGCTTACATATTGAAATATCTGTACTCTGGCATTGAACGAATCTACTATGTAGACACGATCATTTTCATCTACAAAAACTCCGGCAGGCAGATAAAATTTGGAAGGGCCAAAACCGGCTCCGCCAAAATAGAGCAGAACGGTTCCTTTGTCATCAAAAATCTGGACGTTGTTGAATGCGGCATCCGATACATAAATATGCCCTTCAGAGTCTATACCGATACCCTTTGGTCTGGCAAACATGCCCGGTTTGTCACCAAGACG
Source organism: Hydrogenimonas sp. (assembly GCA_015484905.1). Classification (GTDB taxonomy): domain Bacteria; phylum Campylobacterota; class Campylobacteria; order Campylobacterales; family Hydrogenimonadaceae; genus Hydrogenimonas. The sequence goes on from WFUN01000095.1 coordinate 4,779, forward strand.
TCCGAATCTGGTCAAAAAGTCGCCATCTTTGTCGAAAATCTGCACTCTGAAGTTCTGTGTATCAACTACGGCTACATTGTCATTTCTTGGATCTATCGCAATGTTGGTAGGAAAATTGAACTCACCTTCACCGATGCCCCTTTTGCCAAACTCGAAAAGCAGATTCCCGTCTTTTAGGCCATAAACTTTAATGTTGTGAGACTTGGTGTCGACGATATATATTCTGTTTAGTCTCTTGTTGATGGCGATACCGGAAGGCCTTCTAAGTTCTCCCTTTTCTCCGAGTGC
>WFUN01000096.1 GCA_015484905.1 Hydrogenimonas sp.
GTATACAGATTCACCCATAGGGACTTCGTTTTCTCTGACCAGTTGCAGATAACTGTATATATGGTATACAATCTGAAATATTATACGGCCGAAGTTGACGGAATTGGCAGCTGAAAGCTGCATATGGCTCTGTTTGAGTTTGGCTTTGAAGCTTTCACTCGCAAGAAGGTTTTTAAGTGCCGCCTGCGCATCGTCAAAATTTCCGTATATTCCCAGAACCTTCTCGTTTTGAGCATTTTCGGTAACCATCTGAAGCCACTGCACATCGCTTGTACCGCCTTTCGGATAAAGACAGACCACTTTTATGGAAGGAGCATTTTTAAAACTCTCAAGTGTCGCAGGCCCAGTATCGCCGCTTGTCGCAGCCATAATGAGATATCTTTCACCTCTATCTTGTGCCAATTTCGAGAGTAGATATCCAAAAGGCTGCAGCGCCATATCTTTAAATGCCCTTGTAGGTCCATGCCAGAGCTCACTTACAAAAGCGTCATCTTCAACCCTTCTAAGCGGCACAGGATTGTTTGGATTATCAAAAAGATCGTATCTTTGCAACGCTGCATGCAGGTCATCTTTTTTTATATCGACATCAAACTTTTCAAAAAGCGCTTTACAAAGATCTTTATAATTGCTATCTATATGCTCTTTTAAAAAGCCAAAGCCAAGCTCCGGCAAACTTTTTGGCACATAGAGTCCGCCATAGCTGGCACCTGGGCTTAAAATTGCCTGGCTGAATGTCACATTTGACGCTTTTTGCCCGTCATTCCCACGTGTTTCAATAAAAGTCATCTGCGATCCTAAATTGATTTTAGTCGCGATTATATCCAAAAGAGTCTATTTGAGGACTGAATCGATCCACTCAAGATACGACTTGTCTCCCTCTTCTATTTTCAAAGAGACTATCTCCGGGGTCTCATAACTGTGTACTTTTCTTATCGTCTTTTTGAGTTTGGTAAAAAATTCTTTTTTGGTTTTTATTATAAGCAGCGTTTCACGCTCTTCTTCAATCTCCCCTTTCCATCGGTATATGGAACGGATCTTCGGAACAATGTTTACACATGCGGCGAGCCCCTTTTTTACGAGAATGCGGGCCACTTTTTCAGCCTCGGCAACGGAAGAGGTATTTACCAAAACGACACGATATTTACTCACAGCTCAACTCCTCTCTCAATCGCATGACAATCTCGCGGTTCATCCTTGTAGGTACAGACACCGTAACTTCCCACAAATCCACCTTTACCCATGCAATGCTTTTGGAAAAAATTCTGCATGACTTCTTTTTCGCGGTGCGCTTCAAAAACTCTCAATCTCAACCCTGGCTCCTTTGCCTCTTTATCAATGAACGATCTGCGTCCCTATTCCCTCGCTGGTAAATATCTCAAGCAGAATCGAATGCTCTATACGCCCGTCTATTATATGCGCCTTCTGCACTCCACCGTTTATAGCTTCAAGACAAGCATCCACTTTCGGTACCATTCCTCCACTTATAACGCCCTCATTTTTCAAAAGGTTGATCTTTTCCGTTCCAAGTGTACCTATCAACTTTCCTTCGGCGTCCAAAACACCCGGAGTATCCGTCAAAAACACGACTTTCGACGCCTTTAAAGCTACCGCGACTTTGCTGGCGGCAAGATCGGCGTTTATATTGAACCCCGGCTCTCCTGCATCTTTACTGGCGGCTATAGGGGCTATAACTGGTATAAAGTCTTCATTCATAAGATTCTGTACCACTTCCGCATGAATCTCTTCAATAACTCCTGTATAACCCCATTTGCTTCTGTCTTTTGCACGAGCAAGTATAAAATGGGCATCTTTTCCGCTTATTCCTATCGCTTTGGCACCATGATCGTTCAGTGCCGAAACGATCTGCTTGTTTACCTCTCCGCTCAAAACCATCTCTACTATACGCATGGCATCTTTTGTCGTAACTCTCTGCCCTTCCACAAATTCGGTAGGAATATCCAAATCGGCTAAAAGTCTGGTGATCTTGGGACCCCCTCCATGCACGATAACCGGATGAATTCCTACAAGATGCATCAACACAATATCCTGTGCAAATTTCTCTTTAAGCTCCGGCTTTATCTGCGCCGCTCCACCAAACTTTATAACGATGGTATGGCCTGCAAACTTCTTTATAAAAGGAAGAGTATCGAGCAGAGTCTGGACAACCTGCATCTTTTTTTGCATAGAAAACTCCATTGAATACTTCTAAAAAAGAGTATATCAGTTTGAAGATAAAAATCGAAGAAAAGCTTTTGTCTCATGCAAAGATTATCGAAAATGTCCCACACGTGATTTTGTTGTCACAAAGAGCTATCGAACCCGAGAGCGCTGTCGACTCTTTTGAAAACCTCTTCATCTATCTGTAGTCTAAGTCTCAAAACGGCAAGATCGAAACCGAATCTCTCAAGTTTTACCGCATCTTTTTCAGTAGTGAGAATTTTTCTGACCCCTGCTTTTTTCATAGCTTTTTCAATACTCTCTTTATCAAACCATGAATGGTCAGGAAGAATATACCGCCCTTTCACAAGAGCTTGTGGCAAAAAAGGCTCAAGCCGTTGCGGGTTGGCTATGGCGGTAACGAGCAGCAACGGCTCGTCACACCCGTTGCAAGAGACGATACGTCTAAAATCTTTGCCTTCCGTAAGAATCATCTGAGCATAACGTTTCGCAAAAGGGAACTCCCTGAACGGCCCTGAAGGAAGCGGTAGAGGGTTGGGTATATTTTGGGGGTAGAGCAGAATATCGAACTTCTTTATTCCCACTTTTGCAAAGCCGTCATCAAGAAAGACTATTTTGGCTCCCATTCTTTCGGCAAGTTTTATAGCTTCCGATCTGTTTTCGGATACAATAATCGTAGCTTTGGGCAGTGATTTTGCAAGAAGCATCGCTTCATCGCCACACTTTTCTACAACGGTTTCGATCTCTCCCCATCTGCTCACGACCAAAAGGCCTCTGCTTTTTCTGCCATACCCACGTAAAACTACAGCCGGTTTATCATATCGCCTTGCCATCTCTACAGTCATCGGAGTTTTGCCACTGCCACCTATGAGGAGATTCCCTATACTGACTATAGGCAGACCAAACTCCTGAGGGACTGCTTTTTTTCTGCGAAACCACACGACAAAAGCGTATAACAAAGAGATAGGAAGAAAAAAAATTGCTACCGGCCAATGATACCATTTTGGCCGGAAATATAGGTTTTCGAAAAAAGAGACTACATGACTCATCAAATATGTTTTGACGCCACCTCTTTGACCATATCACAGATATACTCTACATCCAGGTCACTCATATTATGGTAAATAGGTAGTGAAAGGACTTGCTGATATGTCTGAAGAGCATTCTGAAAGTCGTTGACTCTGAGTGAGTATTTCTGTTTGTAATAACTCATTAGATGAAGAGGAATGTAGTGCAGGCCACAATGTATGCCTCTTTCTTTCAATGCTCTTGCAAAACCATCTCGATTTCGGTCTATTCTGATGATGTAATGGTGGTATATATGGTCACGTTTGCGTATGGGAGTGGAGACATGTTTGACCCCTTCAAGGGCTTCGTCATAAATTTCGGCGATTTTTTTCCTTTTTTCGATCGCTCTGTCCACCCTCTCGTATTGTGCCAACGCATATGCTGCATCAAGCTCACTGATATCATATTTCCATCCTATGTCCACAACATCGTAAACATATTCCAGGTTTCCATATTTGTCCCATCCCGACGACTCTATGGCATGGTTGCGCAGCAACATAGCACGCTCATACAGCTCTTCGTCTTCGCAAAGCAAAACCCCGGCATTGGCAACTGAATTTTTCATATGGGGAGAAAAACTGAAGCATGTGATATCACCTCCAGTGGCACCTATAGGGTTGTCGTTATAGGTTCCGCCAAGGGCATCACTGGCATCTTCCACAATTTTTATGTTGAATCGTTTCGCTATGTCGTAAAGACGTTCAAGGTCGGTCGGCTGGCCTCCAACGTGGTTTACAATAGCCCCTTTCAGCTTTTTGGATATATTCTCTTCGAGAACTTTTTCAAAAGCGTCAAGATCTATATTGAAATCTTCCGGATCTATATCTACAAAAATCGGTTCAGCATCGAAATGGCGTACAACCTCCGGAACAGAAGGAAACGAGTTTACAGAACAGATGATTTTGTCTCCACGCTTAAGATCCATCGCACACATAGATAGATGAAGAGCCGATGTCCCACTGCTTGTGGAAACTGCATGGGAAGCCCCCGTTTTTTTGGTAAAAGCCTCTTCAAGCTCTTCAGCCTTGGAAAGATTGACAAGATCCAGGACCTCTTCAATCTGTACTCTCTCTGTCTGTCCAATATCCGGTTTGAAAAATGGAATTTCGCGCGCCATCTGTTGGGCTCCTGTAAATTTTAAGGATAATATCCTACCATATTACTGAAACAAGTATTAAATCCAGCTTTTATATATAATTTGTCTGCATAAGAGAATAGAAGATTCAGTCGCACTCTTTTGCACCCATTCGTCTAAGTTCATCACAACTGAAACCGGCCTTTCTACGCGCGGATATGTTTAACTTCACTTTACGTTTTTCAAAGTCCGGATAGTACTCTTTTATTATTTTGAAATAAACATCCTCATCTATGCCTCGTTTGAGGGCCTCATATTTGAACCAACGGTCTCCTTTTGAAACATGGCTGACCTCCTCTCTCAAAATCAGTTTCAAAGCATCTATAATTTCTGACAGAAAAACGTCCCTTGGATAGCTGTAAAGCTTTTCAACTATTTTTGGGTTTGCATCCAATCCACCTGCCTCCAGATATCTCGGCACAACCGCCATTCTGTGTAAAACGTCGCATCCACTTCTCTTTCCGGCGTCAAAAAGTGCTGAATGCACGGGATAATCTCCATAAGTGACTCCGATTTTTTTCATCAGCTCGTTTAGTATTGTAAAATGTCTGACTTCATCGTTAGCCACCTCTATCCAATCGATATAATACTCTACAGGCATCTGCCTGAAACGGTAAGCGGAGTCGAGAGCGAGATCTATGGCACTGTATTCGATATGAGCGATTGCATGCAACAAAACAGCCTGTCCCTCTTTGGTATTCAAATGCTTTCGTTTTGGAACTTCGTGAGGTTCTACTATCTGTAAGATTCGCTCGTATGAAGGATTTTCACACTTCATGACGGCAGATTCATGGTCGAACGTAAGCCTCTCTTGTACCAAGTTTGTGTACAATCTCTTTACGAGAAAGAGTTTTGTAGATGGATCGCTCTTTTTTAGAGCATTCCACACAAGAGTAAAAAATTCTAAAGTTTCCATAAATGACATTATAGAAGGATTTTCGTTTCATGCACATAAAAGTAAAGGCTATGGGGCAGTATCAGACAAACTGTTATATAGTATCGCACAAAGAAAAAGAGATTATCATAGATCCAGGTGTTGGGGCTACGGAGTGGGTTTTGCAAAATGTCAGGACACCTGTCGCCATTTTCAACACACATGGGCACTTCGATCATGTCTGGAGCGACAAAGAACTCAAAGAGCTTCTCAAAATTCCTGTTTTTTGTCCAAAAGATGATGTATTTATGCTTGAAAAAGATCTTTTCGGTCAAAATGTGCCTCTATGCAGCGTGGATGTAGCGGTAGAGCCCGATTCGAAACATACTGTCGGCGGGCTTGATGTGACTTTCTTGCACTTTCCGGGCCATACTCCTGGATGCAGTGCAATAGAAATAGAAGAAAACTGGTTTTGTGGAGATTTTTTGTTTAAAGGATCGATAGGCAGAGTCGATTTTCCATATTCCGATCCACAGGCCATGAAAAAGAGTCTCAAAAAAGCCCTTAACTACCCTAAAAATGTGACCCTTTTGCCCGGACACGGTCCAAAATCAACGCTCGAAGCGGAAAAAAGAAATATACCATACTGGATCAAGGCGCTTTGATTAAAAACTTCACTCTTCATCTTTGAGCAGTTTCAGTTTGAGCACATGCCGTTCCAGAACCACGGCCATAAAGTCTCCTTCAAAGACTTTTATATCTTCAAAAGTTCCTATTACATGGATTTTCCGTTTTCTCGACTCTCTATACAGTTCACGCGCTACAAAAAGCACTCTGTCTCCGACTTTGACAGGGGAGAGAAAACGACACTCGCTGCTGACCAAAACTACGTTTGGATCGTTGACGGCCGCCATCGCGGCAAAATCGGCAGCCGCAAAAGTGAAACCGCCGTGCACGAGACCCATCTCGTCTACGGCCATCTCTCTTATTGTTTCAAGCTCAACCTTTGCATATCCCTCTTTTAGTTCCAACAGTGTACCGCACAACGTCTGATCTATGCGACGGTGTGTTTTTAACTCCAACTCTTCCGGCAAAGAGGTTTTTGTCTCTTCCATACCGTTTTCAAGTTCATCTTCTTTGTCTTCAGCCATCGTTCCCCTCTATTTGCTGTAAGTCCTGACAAAAACCCGCCGAGGTGCGGGGTAACCCTCTATTGTCAAGTCGTGATTGTCCGGATGTAGAAATTCCCGGAGACTCTCTCCCTCCATCCATTCGGTTCTACGCTGCTCTTCCGTCTTCGTTTTTACGTTTTCCAAAACCTCAAAACGCACGAAACCGGCTTTTTTGCACCAGTTTTCCAGCGCCGTAACTGTTGGAACAAAGTGGATATTCCGTATTTTGGAATATGTCGATTCCGGAACGAGACAGACCGGCTCATCACCTTCAATAACAAAAGTGTCCAGTATCAGTTCGCCTCCACGCTTCAAAGAACGTTTCAGTGACTTCAATGCCGTAACAGGATCACTGCGATGATAAAGCACGCCCAGGCACAATACCGTATCAAACATATCGGCAAATCCCGGCATATGTTCAATTCCAAGCAGTTCATATCTGAGTCGATCGTTTCGAATATAACGGTTAATCAGTTCAAACTGTGTAAAAAAGAGAGGAGAAGGGTCTATACCGAGTATGAAATCGGGAGAGAATTCAAGCATCCTAAACATATAGTAGCCGTTATTGCACCCCACGTCTGCAACCTTTTTGCCTTCAAGGTCAAGATAGGGCCTTAAGAGGTTATACTTCATATAGCTGCGCCATTCGCTGTCTATTCGTATTCCGAAAAGATCGAACGGCCCTTTACGCCATGGCTTCATCATGAGCGCTGTTTCCAATATGGATTCCATGCTCTTTTCAGAAATTTTTTGATTGGAAGTTATCTTTATCCAGTCATCCAGCTCTATCTCAACATCTTCGATATCGGGCAGGTTACGGAGGGATTTTCGCAAGGGTGCTATATTTTTCCACTCCAGCCACGATTTGCGCTCTTTTATTATCTTCTTTATATCCATAAAGGAGATTATAGTTAAAGTTGGATAAAATCTCACAAACTTGTCTCCCCTCGACAGGATCTGAATCTGGAGAAAATTGAACATTATGACACTACAGAAAAAAGCGACGATCATAAGCTCTTCAGTCGCAATAACTTTGGTTGTAATAAAACTGATAGTGGGTTTTATCAGCGGATCGGTTGCCGTACTTGCCTCTGCCATCGATTCCGGTCTCGATCTTGCCGTTTCTCTTTTCAATCTTTTTGCCGTAACGAACGCGGAGAAACCAGCCGATGAAAAGTTCAATTACGGACGCGGAAAAATCGAAGCTATCGCTGCACTTTTGGAAGGTCTTATAATTACTGCATCCGGTATCTATATCTTTTATGAAGCGATACAGAAAATGGTGAATGCAGAACCCGTTACGCATCTTGATATTTCAATAGGAGTCATGATCGTTTCCATCGCTGCTACCGGTGCTCTGGTGATGTTCTTGAACCATGTGGCCGACGTTACGCAGAGCATGGTAATAAAATCCGATGCGCTGCACTATAAGACCGACCTTTTAAGCAATGCTGCGATACTGGTCTCTTTGGCAGTCATCTACTTTACCGACTTTTTCATGATAGATGCCATTTTGGGCATTCTTATCGCCATATATATAGTCTACTCTGCCTTCGAGCTTATTCAGGAGGGAGTTTTGGTGCTGCTCGACGTCTCGTTGGATGACGAGGTTGTGAAGAAAATAAAAGAGGTTATAGAGTCAGAATCCGGAGTGACCGATTACCACTGGCTTAAAACAAGAAAGGCCGGCAACGACTATTTCGTTGACGTGCATCTCGTTTTCACTCCCGACATATCTTTGCTGGAAGCTCATCGTATCGGCGACAATGTGGAGGCGAAAATCAAGGAGCTGAATCCAAAAGCGGATTGGCTCATCAATATTCACCTCGATCCATATGACGACTCTGTCATCAACGAAGAAGAGTCGGAGTTGGAAAACCTGCGTAAAAAAGGGTCATAAGAAGCTGAAATATCATCCACACTTCTCTATACCAAGCTTTTTCAATAAAATTTCAAAAAAATTTCCCCCCTCTTTGTCATAATCGTCGTTAAACTCGATATAAAAAGCATAGGGGGCCGCTCCTATTTTTTCACAATTTTCAAAAACTGCAGGAGTCACGCCGGTTTCACTGATAGTATCTTCGATAGCTTTTAGAATCTCGTTTTTTAGCTCAGGATGCTCTTTGAAAACGAGTTGCAAACCCTCATAACGCTCTTCCCGCCGAAAATACGCTTTTATCTGCCCGCACCTTTTTGATCCTGTTTCAGACATTGTTAATCGACTCCTCGTTTGAATTTGATTTTAAGCATATTGTATGAATTTTCTCTTAACGTGCGTAGTTTATGGCCCTCGTCTCACGAATGACATTCACTTTTATCTCTCCGGGATACTGTACGCTCTTTTCGATATCTTCCGATATCTCTTTACTGAGCAAAACAGCTTCGTCATCGTTGACCAACGATGCATTCACTATGACTCTTACTTCTCTTCCTGCATTGATGGCGTAGGCATGATGTACTCCATGCTTGGAAGTAGCGATCTCTTCGATATCTTTGACTCTTTTAAGAAAGCTCTCCAAAACTTCGCGTCTAGCCCCAGGCCTTGCAGCTGAAAGAGTATCTGCCGCACATACTGCAGCTGCCTCGATACTCTCGGGCTCTTCATGGCCATGATGCGCATAAATCGCATTTATGACTACAGGATGCTCTTTGTATCGTTTACACAACTCCGCACCGATATCTACATGACTTCCCGTATATTCGTGCGTTAGAGCCTTGCCGATATCATGCAAAATTCCGGCCCGTTTTGCGAGAGTTTCGTCACCTCCCATCTCTGCAGCCATTATTCCGGCAAGATATGCAACTTCGAGCGAATGTCCAAGTGCGTTTTGACCATAGCTTGCCCTGTAGCGCAATCGTCCTATCAGTTTTAAAAGCTCTGTATTCATAGATGAGAGCCCAAGATCTATAACTATCTGTTCACCCTCTTCAAGAATTTTTTGTTCAAACTCTTCACTCACCTTTTCGTAAATCTCTTCTATACGTGCCGGCTGTATACGCCCATCTTCTATAAGAAGCTCGATCGTTCGGGTTGCGATAGCCCTGCGATAAAGATTGAAACTGCTCAAAATGATCGCTCCCGGCGTATCATCTATGATGATATCGACACCCAGCAGCATTTCAAGCGTTTTTATGTTTCGCCCCTCTTTTCCAATAATTCTTCCTTTGAGCTCGTCATCGGGCAGATGCACCACATTTATAAGCCTTTCAGCCGCAAATTCTCCGGCATAACGTGTCGTTGCCTGCGCTATTATGTAATTTGCTCTCCGTTTGGCTTCAATTTTGGCTTCCATTTCATATTTTCTGACGATATGAGCGATCTCTCCACGCGAATTCTCTCTCGCCTCTTCAAGAATAATCGCCCTCGCTTCCTGCTTGGTAAGCCCGGAAGCACGTTCGAGAATTTCAAGAGTCTCTTTGCGTTTTTCAAGATACTCGTTTTTGAGTCTCTCCATCTCCGCTCTTGCAGATTCGAGCTCATCTTTGGACTTTTTGAGATCCTCTTTCTCCTCTGCAACCTGCTTAAGTTCGTTTTCCAGTCTGTAAGAGAGCGCCTCTTCCCTCTTTTCAAGCTGCGCCATTCGGGTATTAAACTCGTTATTTACCCGCCTCAGCTCCTCTTCATACTTCTGTTTCGCCTCAAGTTCGGCCTCGGCAACCTTCAGCTTTGCATTCTGCAAAACCACTTCTGCTTCATGCTCAATAGCTTTAGCCTTGGCTCTGGCCTGCTCGACATATATTTCATATTTAGAAGCATCTATTTTTTTCGTTATGAAAAATGCTGCAATCCCGCTAACGGTTGCTGCGGCACCTCCTATCAAAAGCTCTGTCAACATATCGTTTCCCTCGGACTATAATATCTTCGGGGGTTATATAAAAATCTGCCTGAATATCGAAAAAATCGGTTACAATCTCTTTGGTATGGCACTTACAGAGCTGTACAAACAGTGTTATCGGCCTTTTTTGAATCGATGCAAAAAACCTATCGTACATACCTTTTCCAAATCCTATACGGCGCATCTTCCCGTCAACCCCCAGGACCGGAACGACAGCCAAGTCAATTTTTGGCAGATAAAAATGTGAATTATTCGGTTCTTTGATACCAAAACGCTTTGGGCGTAGAGGCAATCTGTATTGTACCAGTTTAAAACTTTCTCCTTCCATAAACGGAACATATATCCTGCAATTAGTGGAGAGACGCCTAAATAGCGGCCGTAGGTCTGGCTCGTGAGGCATCGGCACGTATAGCAGAACCGAATGAGGATTATATTTTTTTATAATACGT
>WFUN01000097.1 GCA_015484905.1 Hydrogenimonas sp.
ATATAGGCCCCGCTTCGATGAAAGAGATAGACGAGGAGCTTATAAGCGACTTTCTGGCCTCTGCGACGGCCGGTCTGTCGGACGCTACGAAAAAGAACTATAGAATAGCCATGATCAACTTCTTCGGCTACATAGACAGGCAAAACGGCGAAGATGACGGTACGGCTCACCATTACGGCATAGAGCTGAAAAATTGGGGAGGACTCTCCGGAAAAAGCGGAACCAAACTCCCCTCTTATATGCGTGAAGAGGAGGTGGAGCGTTTTTTGGAGGCTATCGAGACCCATCCGTTCCGGCAGACCGTTTCCGCAAGGAACAGACTTCTTATAAAGATGATACTCTTTACCGGAATACGTGTGGGTGAGGCCCTGAATCTCAAAGTCAAAGATCTGATTCCCGAAAACGGTGTCTACCTCATACGAATTGTCGGCAAAGGGAACAAGGAGCGTATCGTTATGATCAAAGCCCTTCATATTGATAAATATCTAAAAGAGTGGCTTACTATAAGGAGCTGCGAGGGAGAGTATCTTTTTTGCAATAACAAAGGCACTCCCCTAACCCAGGCGTATGTGAGCCGCATAGTCGAAAAGATACTGATGCAGGCTGGAATAAGAAAGGAGAAAAACGGCGCCCATATGCTTCGACATACTTTCGCTACGATGCTCTACCTGAAAAAGAAGGATCTGGTTCTTGTGCAGGAGGCTCTGGGCCATGCCAGTCTCGATACTTCACGCATCTATACCCACTTTGACAAAGATAGACTCAAAGAGGCTGCAAGCGTAATGGACGATATAGCGAAAGAGAAGAGATGAAGATTACATTTTTGGGTACTTCTGCAGGTATACCGACTAAGAACAGATATCTCTCGGCGCTGGCTCTACAGTTCGAAAACAGTAGGGAGTGGATACTTTTTGACTGCGGGGAGGGTACACAGTATAGACTTATGCAGACTCCCCTCTCCCCTTTCAATCTATCCAAAATTTTCATCACTCACCTTCACGGTGATCATATCTATGGACTTTTCGGTCTTCTTGCCTCAAGAGGACTCTCAAGAGCTGAGAAAGATATCGAAATTTATGGCCCTTTTGGAATCAAAGAGCTTTTGAATACGGTCTTTCGCCTTTCTCAATTGAATCTACCGTTTAACATGAAGGTCACAGAGATATTAAACGAAGATATTCTCTCCTTTGGAAATTTCACAGTTGAGATAAAAAAGCTGTCGCACTCCATAACTTCTTTCGGATTTATCGTAAACGGGGTGCAAAAAAGAGGACGTTTCGATGTCGAAAAGGCCAAAATGGCCGGAATTCCAGAAGGGCCACTTTATGGTAGGCTCAAACGAGGTGAAACAGTTACACTGCCTGATGGACGGATTGTGGACGGAAAAGATTTTATATCCGCCCCCAGACGTGGAAAAAGAGTGATTATAGGAGGTGACAATGACAATCCTTTTATCTTTAAGTGTAAAGATGTGGATGTGATGATACATGAAGCCACTTATACACAAAGAGATTTCGAAAAACTTCCCAGGAAGTTTATGCATTCAACGGCAAAATCGGTTGCCGAAGCGGCAGCATCACTGGGCGTGAAACGTTTGATATTAACCCATATCAGTCCAAGATACGACAAAAATGACAAAATTGATGAAATTTTGGATGAAGCGCAAAAATACTTCAAAGGCAGAGTCGAGGTGGCATATGATCTTATGAAAATAGATGTCTGAGTTATTCTGTTTTCACTTTTGTCTCAAGACGTTCGAGCAACGGAAGCTGATAGTTTGCGATAACCTCTTTTGCCTTTTCGATATCGAACCACCCTGCTCTGTCGATTTCGGGAAATTTCATTTTTCTGCCAGATTTTGGAGGCCATTCGATTTCGAATGTATTGGAGTGGATTTCAGTATCGGGAGAAGCTTCTACAGCCCACGCTTTGAGAATCTTGTTGGATCCTTTTATCTCTCCGAGTGAAACGAACCGCCCTTCGATCTTTTGACCGGTCTCCTCCATAAACTCACGTATGGCAGCCTTGAATGAATCTTCACCCTCTTCCACTTCACCTTTCGCTATACTCCAAGATCTAATCCTGTTTTTCCAGTAGGGTCCTCCCATATGTACCAGAAACACTTTGATACCATGCTCTTTTTTATAAAGGATTATCCCTGCGCTGACTTTCATTGTTCGATGTTTTCAAATACGTTCATATCTGTGCTTGCCAACCTTTTTTAGATGGATGAATTTTGTATCGATCAGACGATTTACAGCCGTTTTAACTCTTCCGGCAAATTTGATCTCCACAGCCGGCATTAGGACCCCCTCTTTTTTTACAAACTCTTTATATAGTGTGATGAATTTCATGGTATTCCCATACATTTTAAGTTTACCTACCGTCTTTTCTATATGAAAATTTCGAGTGTTTACATAATAATCACACTCCACCCCGTTTCTTGATAATGTAAGTATATAACCAGAATCTTGACGGGAGATTTTCAGATCATTTGAAAATTGAAAAAGAACGAGCGGATTGTACAGTCTCATAAGCTGGACTTTCATCGCATCGAGCACAGGTCCGAAAGCTTGCCGTTTGTTGTTTCCGTTAAAGATTTTAATACCCGTTTCTCCTTCAAGAATCCTGCTCTCTTTTTTATCGGGATATTCAAGATGCACAAAAAGCCTCTCAGGAAACGTGATTCTTCTCGTATCATTTCCCTCTATACCGTCTGTCGATCTTATCACTTTCCAGTGCTGTATATAACTTGATGCATGACTCAATGCGCTGCTTCCCCCATAAACCTCTATCATATTTTTGAGTATGACATTTTTCTCTACCGTTTCTGCAAAAAGAGAATTTGCAAAAAAGAGAACCGCATAAAACGATACCATTATATATTTTTTCATGAAGCTCCTTTCAATCCGTTTTTCAACACAGCCAAACTTTTGTTTGATATGATTATATACCCTACAGATTGTAGCGGTTCGAAAAGAATGAATCTTTATATTGGATATAATATATATTTAAGCTGTTAAAAAAAAGTCTGTTATGCCGATATTGGCAATAAGAACAGATTCAGATATTATACACCGTGTTCATAGGGATACCTGAAATC
>WFUN01000098.1 GCA_015484905.1 Hydrogenimonas sp.
GTTCTAAATCTTATCGAACAAATAGTATTAATTGTAAACAAGTAAGCCTATTTCCTCTGCTTTTGCATAAATCAGATTACAAAGGAAAAGGAAAAAAGAGATGATTCGAAACAGAGTATGCTTTGATCTCAAGAAGGCGGCCGTTAATCTGTTAAAAGAGGCCGATATAGAGATAAACGGAAATCGGCCCTGGGATATCCGGATCAACAACGAGGATGTTTTCGAACGAACTCTGCGCGGTGGCACAGTCGCCTTTGGAGAATCATACATGGATGGATGGTGGGACGTTGAGAATCTTGAGCTCTTTTTTGAAAAGGTACTATCTGCGCATCTCGATGAAAAAATCCAACCTCTGAAATTGTTGCCATACTATCTTAAATTCCTCTTTTCAAATCCACAAAAAGGCCACCGCTCATATAAAGTCGGCCAAATACATTACGATATAGGAAACGATCTTTATACACACATGCTCGACAAACGAATGACCTATACATGTGCCTACTGGGACAGCTTTCAGGATTTGCCGGAAGCAAAAACACTTGATGAAGCACAAGAACACAAGCTTGAAATGATCTGTAGAAAGATAGGTTTGAAAGAAGGTGACAGAGTACTCGATATCGGATGCGGATGGGGAAGTTTCATACGTTATGCTGCCGAAAAACATGGTGTTGAATGTGTTGGAATTTCGGTTTCGAAAGAGCAGGTTAAACACGGTAATGAATCGCGCGGTGATCTTCCCATCGAATTTAGATATCAAGACTACAGAAGTCTGAACGAACCGTTCGATCATATCGTTTCAATTGGTATGTTTGAACATGTGGGCATAAAAAACTATAGAAAATATATGGAAGTGGTGCATCGATGCCTCAAGAAAGATGGACTCTTTCTTCTGCATACCATTGGAAGCCCGGTCAGCCGAAAAGCAGCCGACCCATGGATAGACAAATATATTTTTCCAAACTCCATGATACCCTCACCTGTTCAGATATCTAAAGCGGTCGAAAAACTTTTCGTTATCGAGGATTGGCATAACTTTGGGTATCACTATTACCTGACATTGATGAAGTGGTATGAAAATTTCAATCGCTCCTGGCCTCTGATAAAAGAGCGTTACGACAATCGTTTTTACAGAATGTGGGTTTTCTATCTGCTCTCTTCGGCGGCAACTTTTAGCACAAGAATAAACCAGGTATGGCAGATTGTATTTTCAAAAGAGGGAGTAAAGGGTGGCTATAAAAGCATAAGATGATCCGCCGCTTGACACCAAAATCTGAAATGTAGCGAATATTTATTAAACTGTCGACGAAGAAGAGAGAAGCCGCATATAGAGCTCACAAAGTAAGCATGCTTTACAATAGATTCAATACAAAAAAAACGAACATAAATTGATTAGAGAACCTGATCATAACGGAAGATACGGAATTTACTGAAAAAAGGAGAGGTTTGTTCATCCGAGATCTGAAAAGATAACTGCTGTATCTATTCTGTAAAAACTCTTCAGCTCTTTATAGAGATCGGGAAAGTGCTTTTTCAAAGAGACGGGACACTGAAAAAAACGTTCGCTCAAAACCGCAAAAAATTCCGCTTCACCGGTAGAGGCATACTCACCGATGATATGGTAATTTCCCCATTCCGCTCCTTTGACAGATCTTTCAAGCAACTCTTTGTAATGCCGACTGAATATTTTGCTCCATCGACTGCGATCTTGCAAGCCCATAGAAAGTGCTCCGCCGACATATCCCTCTTCAAAATCGATCTGATGGGCGAGTTCGTGAACGATCACATTGTTGCAGCTGTGATGAAAGATTTCACGCTCCACTTCATTCCATGCAATCAGTATTGTTCCTGATGTGTATTCACCTTCTAAAACACTCTTTTGTTTACTGTAGACCCCATCTTTTTCATATGTACGATTTACAACGACGTCGTCAGGATAGATAAGTATCGTATCAAGCCCCTTGAAAGGCTCGAGTTCATCGTAACCAACAACCATCAAGGATGCGTAAAAGGAGACAATCGCTTTCATCTCATCTTTAAGCTCGCATTTAACACATAAAAACTCCTTGTTCGAGGCGAAGTAGAGCATTTTGAGCCTCAGCTTCTGCTTCAAGAGATTTGACAAAAGATTGTAGTGGGGAATCTTTTCAAGAGTTTTCAACCACTCCTGAGAAAGTTCCTCTTTGGCCAATTTTTTATAAAGAGTTCTCCGTCTATAATAAAGAATGGCCTGCCATGTCAAAAATATGGCAAGAAGTGTAAAAAAGA
>WFUN01000099.1 GCA_015484905.1 Hydrogenimonas sp.
ATATCGGGGCTGGCGACAACGAGATCTTCAAGATTTTTCGACTTGATATGATTTACGAAAAGGATGGCTCCGTAAAGATTGTCAACCGGAATATCAAAAAACCCTTGAATCTGCCCGGCATGGAGGTCCATCGTTACAACTCTGTCAATCCCGGATGTCTGAATCAGATTAGCCACCAGTTTTGCAGTAATCGGGACCCTCGGAGCCGCTTTTCTATCCTGCCTGGCATACCCGAAATAAGGAACTACCGCCGTTATGGAGCGGGCAGAACTACGACGAAGCGCATCTGTCATGATAAGAAGTTCCATCAGATTGTCATTGGATGGAGCACCGGTCGACTGAACGATAAACACATCGCGTCCTCTCACGCTTTCGCTGACCTGGCAGCCTATTTCACCATCGCTGAACCTGCTGATGTTCGCTCCACTCAGCGGTGCATCGAGATACTTGCTCACTTCAGCAGCAAAAGATTCCGATGCCGTCCCTGCAAAAATTTTATATCCACGCATAATCTACAACCTCGACTGTAATATTGGCGCAATTATATCCAAATTAATTTCAATACCGGAAAAGTGTTGCAAAATCCAGTACCGGGGTTCCATAAAGACCGATAAAAACCGGTATGTTTTTATCCAAATTTCTGAAATTTTGAAGTGAAAATATCGAAGAGTTCCAATGGTCGGGGTGAAAGGATTCGAACCTTCGACCTCCTCGTCCCGAACGAGGCGCGCTACCAGGCTGCGCTACACCCCGTAATGTGCAGAACGCAATTTTATTCCTATTTTTCTTAATGTCGGATTATAAAACTTTCATCCTGTTATCCATCCCCCCCCAAGAAGACGGTTTCTTTCATAAAATACGGCAGCCTGTCCCGCGGCTACTCCGAAAACCGGCTCTTTCAGCTCGACTATCGCTCCACCATCCTCGGTAACTTCCACTCTGCAGGCAATCCGTTTCGTTCTATAGCGAACTTTTACATCACACGAAAAACTTTTCAAGCCGTCCATCAGATTGACTCTTTTGAGTCTTATCCTATACACCTGCAGTTCGCTGTGACGCGACACGACAATTTCATTTGTCTCTGGTCTGATCTCTTTTACATAATGGGGTTCATGCGCTCCACGTACAAAAAAACCGCGACGTTTGCCTATGGTGTAGTGCATATACCCTTTGTGATGACCAATAACATTGCCCTGCGTATCCAAAACATTGCCCGGCATTTCAACCTTTGTATGCTCTTTTAGAATATCTATATAGGTGGTTTCTACAAAACAGATCTCGCTCGACTCTTTCTGGGTAGCAAAATCTTTAAGAGCCTCTATTTTCGAAGCGTAAGCCTTTACATCCTCTTTTCTCCACTCGCCAAGCGGGAATATCAGGCGCGGAATAATACTCTTGTCGATATCAAAGAGAAAATAACTCTGATCTTTCGTTTCATCAAGGGCTTCTATAATATACTCCCCGTCATGGCGGACATAGTGCCCCGTTGCCATAAAATCTGCACCTATGCTCTGTGCATATTCCATCATTTTTCCGAATTTTATAAGACGGTTGCAGTTTGCACACGGGTTTGGCGTCAGGCCCTCTTTGTATCCGTTTACAAACGGTTTGTATACAGCTTCTTCGAAATCTTTGGAAAGGTCAAGCATTTTGGCTTTAATTCCAAGATATTCGGCCACATGACGTACTTTCGCAAAATTGGCTTCATGATACCCGGGCTTATCATGAAGTTTCATATAGACGCCTTCAACTTCGTATCCTGCATCCTGCAGCAGTTTTGCAGTTACGGTGGAATCTACGCCACCACTCATTCCGACCAAAACTTTTTTTTTCACTGGTCTCTCCTTCCAATTACAGACGAATTGTCGCCGGTTCTGTAACGATATAGGTCTCTTTCAAAGGCTTTTGTATAATCTTTTGTAAGATTCACAAGGGTTTTGTTTCAAGAGACTGAAGAGATTGATCCGAATCTCTTTAGAGGCAATATATAATTTGTGCGAATAATAGTACCAGGCTCCTTCAAAAAAGCTTAAGGTTGTCCTTTAAGCTTTTCAAGTCTTTCACGCTTTGTTCCTATATGAGTAATCTGTACTCCGAAATTTCCATCAACTATTACCACCTCTCCATATGCTACGACCTTGTCATCGACCAGGATTTCCAGGGGATCGTTTGCAAGCTGGTCCAGCTCTATTACAGAACCTATATCCATTGACAGAACATCTTTTAAAAGCATCTTTTTGCTACCGATACGAACACGCAGAGGAAGTTTGACATCTAAAATGAGATCGATGTTTTTAAATTCGGAATGATCGGTAAAATTGGAATCTTCAATTTCTGATGATCCATTTTTTGTAGCGGTATCGGGCTTGGCAGCCTCATTCTCTTTTTCGCCGATGTCCGCAAGTGGGGTCAGATTGTCGTCCAAAAGAGTCATGAAAATCCCATTTATAACTCCAAGAGAAAATGTATATGCCAAAAGAGTGGAATACTCTCCAAGGTCAATATCCTCTCCCTCTTTGTAAAAGTGAATATCTTTTACCGAAAAGGAAAGATTCGGAAACTCCTTTTGGGCTTTCATGGCAGTCGAAAGAGCACCAAAAATATTGGAGACTATCTCTTTTACCGCATCCAGATCATCAGAGTCCATCTCATGCTTGCTTGTCCCCTCGCCACCGAGCATCATATCCGACAGTGCCGTTCCGATCATAGGTGAAATGGCGATTGCAAGTTTGCCTGAAATATCTCCACTTACATCGATCGTAACTATAGACATAGGGGCGATTACGTTCGATATGTCGGTTACCTCTTCACGGTTTTTAAATGTGACTTCGGGCCGCTGCCCTGTCAATCCTTCAATAGTAGCGGCCGTCTCTTTGGCAAGCAGCTCTATCCAATCAGCCATTGACGACCTCCTCGTTAAAACTTTTTGCCAGTTTGGCACGTCGTTCATTCTCTATCTGCTTGAGTATCTCTTTGACTTCATCTTTCTCATCTATGATTAGTTCTGTTATTTCCAAAGATTTCCTAAAACGACGAAGCCCTATTTTACCGACAAAACGATCTTTGCCGTCGGCATTTATGACCGCAGTGTCATCAGCCGGACGATTGAGCCGGAGTATATCCCCTCTTTTAAGAGATAGCAGCTCATCGAGAGTCAGTTCAGCCTCTCCGAGGTATGCACTTACATTAACCTGTGCGCCTCCCACAAGTGCCTTCAGCTCCTTGTTCCTACTCTTTTTAGCACTTGTCTCGGCAAGCATAAAATCCCTGCTACCCAGTTTATTCAATATCGATTCAAGAGTGATAACAGGATAACAGATATTCATCATACCGCTGGAATGGCCAATGACTATCTCCATCACCACCATAACGACAATCTCGTTTTGCGCTACTATCTGGATGACGTTTGGACTTGATTCTTTGGATTCAATATTGGGATAAAGATCCACAACTGGACTCCAGGCCTCTTTCAATATACCCATAATAATTCGCAATATGGACTCCATCAGAGTGAGTTCAATATCTGTAAACTCTCTGGTCGTCTCATACGGTTCTCCGGCCCCGCCAAGGAGACGATCTACCATTGGAAAAGCGATGGACGGATTGATTTCCAAAATGCAGCTTCCATCGAGTGGTTTCATGGAAAAGACATTGAAACTCGTCGGACTTGGAAGGCTCATGAGAAATTCACCATATGTCATCTGATCTACAGAGTGGAGTTGTATTTCCACGATCGAACGCATTACGGAAGATATCTGTGACGCAAGAGAACGTGCCATTTTATCGTGTATGCCACGAAATGCTCTGAGTTGCTCTTTGCTTACACGGTTCGGGCGTTTGAAGTCATAAAGAGTTATCTGACGCTGATCAAAAACCTCTTTTTCATTCTCGAGCGCTTCCGGAGTCCCTTCATCCTCTACGGCTTCAAGAAGTGCATCGATCTCTTCCTGACTCAATATGTCTGCCATCTTTTATCCTATACTGTCTCTAACTTTTGTGATAACCCGTTTGTGTACTTGAGAAATCCTTGATGGCGTTATATCAAGAATTTCCGAAATCTCTTTGTAGGTAAGCTCTTCGAAATAATACATCTGTATTATCATCTGATCACGCTCCGACATCGTTTTCAACACATCCATAATCTTCTCTATCAGCTCTTCTTGTTCGATAGTCGAAAAAGCGTCCCTCTCGTTACTCTCAAGCTGATCGTGCAACGGCATCACATTATATATTGCGGCAACACGCCTGGCATCTTTAATCTTCTGTTCATCCTCCTGCAAGATTTCAGCAATATAGACATTTTCCGGCTCTACACCATATTTGTCCATGTATTGCGAAATTATTTCGTCTATCTGCTTGATAAGTTTTCTATTGGCACGGCTCACAATATCAAGAGAGCGCAGATAGTCCAACATAGAACCATACACTCTGCTTTTTGCGTACCCCCAGAACGAATCATTCTGTTCTTTATCGTAGCGTCTTGCAAGCTTTATAAGCTCTTCTGCTCCTATGCTGACCAGGTCATCAAACTCTACAGATCTTGGCAGACGTTCCTTTAGTCTATACGCCATAGCTTTTACAGCCGGCAGATATTTAACCGCCATTTCATCCTGATAGTGACGGATATGCGCATCGTATCCTTCGAGCATTGCCTCTTACCCATCCTTTTTCATATCTTGCACATCTGGTTCATCTTTTGAAATATATGCATAGTTTGCATCCACCTCTTTCTCGCGCTGCAACAGCTGATTATAGAAAAAGTCGAGTTTGCGATCATACTCTTCTTTTTCAAAGTATACTTTGCCAAACTCCATGAAACGGACAAAAAGAGCCACGCTTATATGAGCTATCAGATAGAAAAAAAGTGTTATGAAGAGTACGACTGACAGAATCTCTGACGGTCCGTCGAATCCCATGAGTGCAGCCATGAGCCCTATGAAAAATCCACTGACCACCCAAAAAGCTATAAAGTTGCTCTCTCGCATTCATATCCTTCAAAACTGTCCCAGCAATTTTTTGAAAAAGGTGCCGATTCCACCCTCTTTTTTTCGTTCAAGCATTTTATGTTCCTTTTTGTCCACCAAAGTCATCGCTATAGCTTCTATATCTGCAGCGGCAGCTATATTCGATAACTCTTTGCAGACCAGAATACGTTGCTTTACACTTCTGGCTACATGAGAGTCAGAGCGAATGGAACCCAACATTTTCAGATTGAGCTCACTCTCTATATTTCCTGAAGCGACCTTTTTAATCGTATCGAAAATCTTGGTCCCCTCTTTATGGCTTCGTACCTGGTTGACAACCATCGATAGATCACTTTTGATCTTACTTACCACTTTTACCATTGCATAGGCATCCGTTATGGCCGCCGGATCAGGAACAGTCACTACCACCACCTCATTGGCTGCCCGCAAAAACATTTGAATAGTGTCACCGATACCCGCACCCGTATCGATTATTAGAAAATCGAGCCCTTCAAGCATCTGTGACTCATCTACGAACCTGCTGACAATTGTAGCATCTGAAAATTTAAGAATTTCATCTCCACTCTCACCAGGAATAAGATAGAGATTCTTCTCTATAGGCACTACAATATCCTCGAACCCCGCTTCACCCTTCAGCACATGAAGGATATTTCTTTCGGCACGTACATTGAACATAACATCGAGATTTGCAAGTCCTATGTCCGCATCCATTATCCCCACCTTGAATCCATGAGCCGCAAGAACATAGGAGATATTTGCACTAAGCGTGCTTTTACCGACTCCACCTTTTCCGCTGGTTATCGCTATAACTCTTGTACCGCCTCTTTCACTTCGCTGTGCGTCCATCAAGGCTTCGAGTTTGCTGGCCTGCGTACTCATTCACTCTCCTTTTTGACACGCGCTTCCATCAGGCACTCTACCAAATAGTCGCTATCAGCACACATCAAATCATCCGGAACCTCCTGTCCCGTAGAAAAGTAACTGACAGGCTTTTCGGTCTCGTAGACGAGCGAAAAGATATTGCCAAACCCTCTCGTTTCATCAAGTTTGGTAAATATAAGAGTGTCGATACCCAAAAGTGAAAAGTTCGTATAGATCGCACGAAGATCCTCCAGTTTCGTTGGAGCACCCATAACAAGGCTCACATCTATTCCAATTTCTGTATGCGAAGAGAGGAAGAGTTGAAGCTTCTCTATCTTCTGCTTGTCATACTGACTGCTACCGACCGTGTCTATAAGAATGATATCCATATGCTGCAGTGTCTGTAGCGCTGTAAGAAACTCGGGCGGATCTACCACGGCCTCTATGCCTATTCTCATCATCTTTGCATATTGCATAAGCTGTTCGACGGCACCTATGCGGTACGTATCGAGTGTTATTATGCCGACTTTGTATTTCTTGTCCATCATATATGCATATCTTGCAGCCAGTTTTGCCAACGTAGTGGTCTTTCCTACTCCTGTAGGCCCCACCAGCATCAATATTTTTTTTTGAGGAGGAACAAGCTCACGCTCAATTCTAACAGGTACCATTTTACGCAACAGAGTTTTGAAATAGCGACGAACTGTCTGGGTTGATGATCGCATCTGTAGTGGCATATGCTCAAGTGTAAGACGCATAATCTCATCCAGATGCACCTGGTCCATACCGCTTTTTTTCGCTATACGGTAAATTTCGGCGAACTCGGGAGGAATCGTACCCGGTTGTGTCGGCTTCTTTTCCTCCCAAACCATGTTTTGTATAAGCTTGATCTTATCAGAAAGAGTTACCAGTTCACTTTTTATAGCCCTTAGCTCTTCCATTTCTATCGGGCTTTTTTGGTAATTTTCATCTTCATGTACTTCAACTTTGACCCTGGGACGGGAGGCTGGAGCTGAAACGTTCGCAATCCTGGAAATCTGACGAGCTGCTTCAGAAATGTTTACAAAAACTTCATCACTCTCTTTCAAACTCTGTTTTTCACTTCCATGGGCTTGAACGGCGTCCTTCTTTGAAGAGGCAGGAGCTTTTTTTCCATCACGTTTGGGAGGGGGCGCATCCTCTATCGCAACAACAACTTCGTAAAGAGCGGACTGACTCAGACTCTTTTTTCTTATCTGTTTGGTACTGACAACCAGAGCATCTTCACCGCATTCTCGCTGAGCCGCTTTTAACGCCTGCGCCGGTGTAGGTGCCGTAAAAGTCATCAATTTCATTCAGACCTCTCTTCTATTCAAATGCATATTCGCCTACGGCTTCTCTTCTTGAGCAATATATAGCACAACGGTATCATTACCGAATCTCGCTGTGAAAAGCGTGGGTGCGGTATCGTCAACCATCTGCTTCTCAAATGTAGATTGGCGAAAAATATTATATCCAAATCGAGCGTTCTGGGAGCATTTGGAAAACTTCTTTTTCTTCCGAAACGCTTTTCGATCCACAGCAGATATCGCATCAGTCTGCGTGGTTCAAGCTCTGTTTCGACCATTATCAGGGAATTTATAAAGTCCGGCTGATCACTGTATCCAAATGGCGGATTCTTTAAAAGAAGAGAGGTTTCGATCGGCCTTAGCAGGCGCGAAGTCCGCATATAGTTAAGGAGTTTCGTAAAACGCTTTTGGACATCTCCAATATTGCCCCCGATACCGATCAGTACACGATGAGACATTCCGATCTGTTTGAAACGGTTGGGAAAATTTCGATCAGTAAAAATATATGAAGCTTTGTCACTCTTACGATTCACAAAATCTCAGCCCTTCCATTTGAGATAACAACCATATCTTCGATACGAATACCAAATTCTTCGGGAATATATATACCCGGTTCGATCGTAAATACCATGCCATCCTCAATAATAGTGTTGCTTCTTGCTGAAATATAGGGCATTTC
The DNA here is from genome assembly GCA_015484905.1 of Hydrogenimonas sp. GTDB lineage: Bacteria > Campylobacterota > Campylobacteria > Campylobacterales > Hydrogenimonadaceae > Hydrogenimonas. The sequence goes on from WFUN01000099.1 coordinate 7,854, forward strand.
ATGGATATCGAGTCCTACTCCATGCCCAGTCGAATGCACGAAGAACTCTCCCATGCCACCTTTCTCAATTACCTCCCGAGCCAGACGGTCTACCTGGGCTCCCGTCATTCCCGATCTCAAGTTTTCTATCGCTCTGTCATGAGCACTTCTTACAAGATCGTAAGCCTTCTGGGTCTTTAACGATTTAAAACGCTGTTCATTGTGAAAGCGTACGCCCTCTTTAAAATATACTGTTCTCGTTCTATCCGAGCAGTATCTGCAATATTTGACTCCCGCATCAACAAGGAGCAGATCTCCCTCTTTAAGAACTATCTCTCCCGGTATGGCATGAGGTTTTGCCGCATTGGCACCTATTGCGACAATCGGATCAAAACTGAGCTCAAATTCGCCGTAGCGGCTCATTGCAGCCTTCATTTCGAAATTGAGACGCTTTTCTCTTCTATCGAGTCCTGATAGATTAAGATATTCTGCAAACTGTTCAAAACCTTCACGCCCAAGTTCCGCTGCACGTTTCAAAAATTCAATCTCTTCAGCTCTTTTAATTATTCGTTTTCGATGCGAAAGATCGATTTTGGGGACAAAGCGTATATGCGGGAGTCTGCTTCGCAATCCCTCTATTGCCTGCACGCTCCACTCTTTCGGGTCGAAAACGACACGATTTACACCGCGGTGGCGAAGAATAGAGCGCACCGCGTTTAGCAGATCGGTTGCCTCTATCACTTCTGCATCTTTAACCTTTTCCCTGGCCTCCACCGTATATCGGCTGTCGGTAATCAGCCATCTATCGCTCTTTAGATTAACGAAAATTGCATTGTCATTGCTATAACCGCACTCATAATAGAGTGCATTTTCGTTGCGGAAAATATAGTTCATACTACTCTGGCTGCTGACCTGGTTGTGACTGATGCATCTCTTTCATAGCTTTTATCTCATTTAAAATCTGTAGCATGGCTACCATGGCAAGATGATAACCAAAAGGCCCGAATCCTGCAATATGCCCACCGCAAACAGGTGCGATAAGACTCTTTTGTCTGAACTCTTCACGCGCGTAAATGTTGGATATATGCACCTCTATCGTAGGAATCGAAACCGCGGAAATGGCATCCCGTATCGCTATTGAAGTATGTGTATAGGCTGCCGGATTGATTATAATGCCGTCAACATCACCGAGACACTCCTGTATTTTATCTACTATCTCTCCTTCGAGGTTGCTTTGGAAAAACTCTATTTCCACATCGTTTTGCTGGGCAACCCCTCTCATCTGCTCATGTATCTGCTCCAGTCTCATAGGTCCATAAATATTTTGCTCTCTAAGACCCAACATATTCAGATTTGGTCCCTGAATCACCATAATCTTCATTCATTCGTCCTTTTGGTTTGATTTTTAATGATAGATTTTATCTACTTTTGCCATAATCTTTACTGACACTGCAAAGCTAACGTTACAACCATCCGGGCTTGCACTGCATATATTTTGAAAAACGGAAAAAGTGTCCATGAAAATTATCTCTGCAAAATGGGTCTTTGATGGAGAAACCGTACTTGCCGATCGCGCCGTGGCTTTCACGGACCGCATCGTGGCTATAGAGAGTGCTGATACTCTGAAAAAACGCTTTCCAAACGCCGACTTTGTGGAAGCGGAGGCCGATGAAATACTGCTTCCGGGACTGATCAACCCTCATGTGCATCTTGAGTTTGGAGCAAATACCACTCATTTGCATTATGGAGACTTCATAAAGTGGCTGCAAAGCGTAATATCCAGGCGTGACGAACTTATCGAAAACTGCAAGGCAGGTTGTTACAAACGGCAGATTGAACAGATGCTCAAAAGCGGAACAACAGCGTTCGGAGCGATCAGCAGTTACGGCAAAGATATGATCGCATGCAAAGCCGCTCCCCAAAGGGTGGTCTATTTCAATGAGATAATCGGATCGCAACCTGCTGCCGTAGATGCTCTATACGCCGACTTTATGTCAAGACTAAATGAGAGTGAAAAGCTCGCTTCGGACACTTTTATACCCGCAGTAGCTATCCATTCGCCATATTCCGTACATCCGATACTTGTTAAAAAAGTCCTGTCCCAAGTCAAAGAGAGACCCGTTAGCGCGCACTTTATGGAGTCTCCTGCAGAAAAAGAGTGGCTGCAAAATGGTAAAGGCCCTTTCAAACCATTTTTTGAAACTCTGCTCAAGCAGAGATCTCCGCTATGTTTTCCGGAGGAGTTCCTTGGGCTCTTGAAAGGGAAAAAGTGCCTCTTGACACATGCGGTTCAGGCGAACAGAAGTCTTTTGAAAATGGTATCAGAAGCTGGTCACAGCGTCGTTCACTGTCCGCGTTCCAACAGGCTTCTTGGATGTGGACGACTAAAGATCGAAGAGCTTGATGAACTGAATGTTCCACTGCTTCTTGGAACCGATGGTATCAGCTCAAATATTTCACTGAATCTATGGGATGAAATGAGAGGAGCGTTGATGTTGCACTATTCTACGAGTCTGGAATCTCTTGCGCTCAATCTGCTTAAAGCTGTAACCTCTATAGCGGCAGATGGGCTGAATCTTCCGATAGGACGAATAAAAAAAGGAAATTTCGCCGATCTTATAGTTGTCAGACTCCCGGACAACAGTGAAGATGCTACCTCTGTTCCTCTGCAGCTTCTATTGCATACCAGTCAAGTTGAGCAATTATACATAGG
>WFUN01000100.1 GCA_015484905.1 Hydrogenimonas sp.
TCTTGCAACCACACAAGAGGCTTACGCTCCCATGTCGGTAACTCTTACGCTCGAAGATGAAATAGATATAAGCAGAGGCGACATGATCGTCAAATCCGACGACACTCTTAAAACATCCAACAATATCGAAGCGATGATAGTATGGATGGATGAAAAACCGCTGCAACTTGGCAGAGAATATGAGATAAAAAGGGCTACGACCAAACTGAACGCCGTTTTCGACTCTATCTTTTACAAAAAGGATATAAACAGCTGGGAGGAGATCGAAGCCGATACGCTTGAACTGAACGAGATAGGAAAGTGTACTCTCGTTCTTACCAGAGAGATTGCATGCGATCCATATGTGAGAGTCAAAGGCACCGGCAGCTTCATTGTAATCGACAAAATAACCAACCATACCGTTGCCGCAGGTATGATAATCGACGCATCGCATAAAGAGAAGAGAAAAAGGGTATATACCGAAGCAGAGATAGAGCTCAATGCCTACATAAGAAAACATTATCCAGAGTGGGGATGTGTAAAGATCGGGGAATGATTCATTTTCAAGGAGAAAATTTATGAAAGAGAGCAAGTCGGCTCGAATAGAGAGAATAAAACGTGAAAAAGACGGTTTGGATGTAGTGGAGGATATCTATAGATATGCGAAACATGATGGTGAGATCGACCCGGAAGATATAGATCGGCTAAAATGGTACGGTGTATATATTCAAAATCGCAGCCTCCAGCCCAAAGAAGATACCAATGTCTATTTTATGTTGCGTATTAAGATAAAAAATGCGACCCTGAATACCGAACAGATCAAAAAACTTGGCGAGCTCTCTATCAGATATGCAAAAGGGTATGCAGATTTTACCACAAGGCAGGATATGCAGTTTCACTGGGTCCAGATGAGAGATCTTCCCATTATATTTGAGGCATTGAAAGATATAGGCCTTACTACCCGCATGGCTTGTGGAGATGTTGTACGAAACACTGTAACCTGTCCGCTAAACACAAAATCTGGTAACGAAATAGAGGATGTAAGCGATATAGTCGAGGAGATAAACCGCCTTTTTGACGGTAACAGGAATTTCAGCAATCTGCCGAGAAAATTCAAAATAGGTGTAAGCGGATGCGGTTCTCATTGTATGCCTCACGAAATTCAAGATCTTGCATTTGTGGCACAAAGAGAAAAAAACAATGAGCTTCGCTTCGCTCTTTTTGTAGGAGGCGGCCTTGCAAGCAACAGAAGATTTGCCGATTTTTTGGGATATATAAAAAGAGAAGAGATCGTTCCGATCGCAAAGGCGACGGTAGAGATTTTCAGAGATTTTGGCAACAGAGAAAAAAGAAACAGAGCGAGGCTCGGACATTTGATAAGAGCCTGGGGAGTAGAAAGATTTAAAGGGAAACTCCAGGAGTTGTCAGGTGTCGATATAAGAAGCGGAGATCTCATGGATGTTACTCCGGCAAAAAAGAGACACCATTGCGGAATAGTTCCATCAAATAAAGCCGGCTACAGCCATATTGGATGCTCTCTTTATGGAGGGGTTTTGGGGGGTGAGAGACTTTTGAAACTATACGATCTTATGAAAAAAAGGGGGCTTTTTGAAATAAGAACTACTTCGAAACAGAATTTCTTGATACTCGATGTCCCCGATTCGCAATTAAAAGAGGTATGCGACGATTTGGAACAGATAAAGATAAACCCTTATACATCTGCATTCAGAACAAAAACGACAGCCTGTACAGGTCTCGATTTTTGCAAATTCGCAATAAGTGAAACCAAGAGTGTAGCAGAAGATGTCGCATCATATCTGGAAAACAGGTTTCCAACATTTAAAGAGTCGGTATCTATCAGCATCAACGGGTGTCCACACTCGTGTGCACATCCTTGCATTGTCGACATAGGGCTCAGCGGAAGCAAGTTTACCAGAGATGGTGTAAGTATAAGAGGATTTGAACTGCTCGTGGGCGGAAAAGTCGAAGGAGAAAGAAGCCGTTTTTCAAAAAGGACCGGAGTACTCCTGACACATGAAGAGATACCCTATTTTCTGGAAAATATTATAGATAGATATTTGCAAAGTGACTACGGGGATTTTGCAGAGTTCCTGGCAAAAGAGGATATTGCGCATACCGTATGTAGTGAAGCAAAATGAAATAGAGTGGTATATTTTCATCAAAACAGAGATTAATACTTAAATTTACATTATTTTTACATACTCTTGCTACAATTGAAGTTGTAAAACAAATATAGACCAAAAAGAGGAGGATATCATGAGAATGAACCAATTAGCGAAGATCGCAGCCGCTGCACTGCTTACATTCGGTGTAACGTCTGCTATGGCTGTTATCACAGGAAGCAAACACGACCTTTCTGCCACAGGCGGTGGAACGATCAAAGCGAATGCAGGACAGAACAATGATGAGATCTGCGTCTACTGTCATACACCGCACGCATCGAATACAGATTTCACAGGTGCGCCTTTATGGAACAAAGCGACTCCGTCGGGAACATTTACAATGTATGGGGCGACAAGTGCCGGAGTAGCAGGTACCACCATTGCCGGAACCGCTACAGATACCGCGCCAAGCGCTCCTTCACTGGCATGTCTTAGCTGCCATGACGGTGTAAGCGCCATCAACTCTATCGTCAACGCACCGGGATCCGGTGGATATGTCGCAGGCGGACAGAATGTCGCATTCGGTTCTACTGCAGCTGGTACAGCATTTACCATGCCTGCAGGTGTAACACAGATTGGAACCGATTTGACAAACGACCACCCTGTTTCGATCACTTACGTAGAAGGCGCTGCAAGCTTGAAACCAACCACTACTGCTGTTACAGGCTGGAGCGGAGCCTCTACGATTGCCGATCTTCTTAGAAACGGAAAAGTCGAGTGTGCAAGCTGTCACGATCCGCATCTTGGTGAGAGCGACACGTTCCTTAGAAGAAATGCTGCTACTGTAGGTGAAGCAAGTAACAAAGGGAGTGCTGTTTGTCTGACTTGCCACGACAAATAAACACTGTTTGACTATGACGGCCCGGTCTTTTTACAACCGGGCTGTTTTTTCCCAAAATGTAAAATTGTCATGGGAAATCGAGATTTCTCAGAACAATTTTATCGGGCTTGACAGGTTTTTACCGGATGAGAAAACAAAAAACAGCATTACGACGTAAGCTGTTGCAAGCATTTCTCTTCTGATATAATAGTGACGAATAAACTATATTATAAAGTAGGAAGTGCCCTTTGAAAAAAGTATCTCTGTTTGTGCCATTTATACTCCTTTTTTCACTGTTTTATGCCGGATGCGCCCCTAAAAAAAACCAAGAGGTGCGCATAATCATGCCTCCGCCGCCGGAAGAGCCCAAGCTTTTTTATGTCGGCAGCTTCAGAGGAGAAGCCGACTTCAAAGATACAAAAGTTCTTGACGTTTTAATAGGTGAAGAGTCAAAAGGAATAGGAAAAAACCTCTTTAAACCTTATGGCGTGGCCGCTGTAAATGATACGGTATATGTTACAGATACGGCTATGGGCCTTGTATTTGTAATCGACAGAAAAAACAAAAAGGTCACTTTTCTTGGCGACAGGCCTCCTGGAAAACTGGCTTTGCCTGTAAGCATCGCTCTGGGTAAAGACAACACTATATTCGTCTCCGACTCAAAACTTAAAAAAGTTTTTGGATACCGCAAAAACGGCGCTCTCTTTTTTGCACTCGGAGAAAAGGGAGAACTTAGAAGGCCTTCCGGTATCGCCATCAACAAGAGACTAAACAGAATAT
>WFUN01000101.1 GCA_015484905.1 Hydrogenimonas sp.
ATTGTAGACCGTTTAAAAAAAGATGGAACTATAAAACAGACTCTGGAACTGGCTATTGTAGCAAAGAGCGAAAAGCTGCAGGTGCTGAATGAAAAGGATGCGCAAGATTGGTTTAATGTGAGCGAAATTTCAGATGAAGCACAGAGGGAAGCTCTGGGTGAATTCGAAATAGAGGGTGACAGATTCGTTATCGTCAGGGCTTCCGGTTGGAAATGCCCAAGGTGCTGGCGCTTTGCAGCCCCAAAAGAGGAGTCGCTCTGTGAACGTTGTGCGAGGGTGCTGAATGTTTGATCTGTCCAAACCTGTCACATGGCAGGTTGTTGTTGGAACCATACTGGCTATCTGTGCTGCGGTAATAGTGGGCATTGCCCTTTTGAAGATGAAGAAAAGGAGAGAAGATTGATTACTCTAAAGGAGGCTCTCGGACTGCCGGAAGAGGAGATCTCGTTACTGCGTGAAGATCTTGTACGAAAAATCGAAGAGAGACGGGAGTTGAATGCATACGTTTCACTGGATCGAGCCGGCAAAGGTGTACCCGTTCTGATCAAAGACAATATACAGGTAAAGGGTTGGAATGTAACAGCCGGCAGTAAAATTTTACAAGGCTATATCGCACCATACAACGCTACTGTTATTGAAAAGATTGAAAAGGCCGGACTGTCACCGTTTGGGCGAGCGAACATGGATGAGTTTGCCATGGGAAGCTCTACGGAAACAAGCTATTATGGTAAAACGCTCAACCCTCACGATCCTAAGCGTGTTCCGGGAGGATCTTCCGGCGGTTCAGCCGCCGCTGTCGCTGCCGGGGTCGCCATAGCGGCTCTGGGGAGCGATACAGGAGGTTCGATAAGACAGCCCGCCGCATTTTGCGGAATTGTAGGAATGAAACCAACCTACGGGCGTGTCAGCAGATGGGGTTTGGGAGCCTACAGTTCAAGTCTTGATCAGATCGGACCCATGACACAGAATGTAGAAGATGCCGCGATTTTATACGATATTATCAGCGGATATGATAGACGTGACAGCACCAGTGCCGATGTCGAGTATACTCCCGTAGCCGCAAATCTCGACGAAACGAGGAGGCTTACTGTAGCAGTTATCGACAACTACATCGAAGATGCCAGCCAGGATGTTCAATCGGCCTACGATACCGCTGTCAAAGCACTTGAAGATGCCGGCCACACTGTCATTCATAAAGAGATGATTGGTGCGAAGTACGATATAGCTGCCTACTATATAGTTGCCACTGCCGAAGCGAGCGCCAACCTCAGCAGATATGACGGTATCAGATATGGAAACAGGGCAAAGGACGTGGAGAGCCTTGAAGAACTCTATATAAGAACAAGAAGTGAAGGTTTCGGAGAAGAGGTGAAGCGAAGAATACTGCTTGGCAGTTTCGTACTCTCCTCCGGCTATTACGATGCTTATTACCTAAAAGCCCAAAAAGTCCGTCATTTGATCAAAAATGAATTTGAAGAGATTTTCAAAGAAGCGGATCTTATACTTTCACCTGTAGCCCCTACGCCGGCATTCAAATTTAACGAGATGGCCGATCCTTTGCAGATGTATCTTAGTGATGCCTATACGATCGGAGTAAATCTTGCGGGATTGCCGGCTATAGCTCTGCCTATACAAAAAAATGGCGACGGTCTACCGGTAGGATTGCAGCTAATCGGGAGACATTTCGATGAACAGACTCTGTTTGACGGTGCCTTGAGTCTTGAAAAAGCGGTTGCATATGAAAAATAACGAAGGAGAAACCTTATGAGAATCAGAAAGCGCGCTCTGACATTTGAAGATGTTCTGCTGGTCCCGAAGCATTCAGCTGTACTGCCAAAAGAGGTTGATATATCGACGCAGCTAACGAAAAACATTCATCTTAATATACCTATTGTTTCGGCTGCAATGGATACCGTCACCGAATTTCGTGCAGCCATAGCGATGGCGCGTCTTGGAGGCATAGGAATCATACATAAGAATATGGATACAAAAACACAGGTAAAGCAGATAAAAAAAGTCAAGAAAAGCGAATCCGGAATTATAATCGATCCGGTTTTTATGTATCCCGGACAGACTCTTGGCGAAGCTGAAGCGATAATGCAAGAGTACAGAATATCCGGTGTACCTATTGTCGATAAAGATATGAAACTTCTTGGTATTCTAACCAATCGCGATATGCGCTTTGAAACCGATATGAACAAGAAGGTTGAAGATGTAATGACGCGCATGCCTCTGATCACTGCAAAAAAAGGTATTTCACTGGATGAAGCAGCGGATATAATGCATAAAAACAAGATTGAAAAGCTGCCGCTTATTGACGAAAAGGGCATATTGCAGGGATTGGTAACCATCAAAGATATAAAAAAGCGTAAAGAGTATCCGAACGCATGCAAAGACGGGTTCGGCAGGCTGCGGGTAGGTGCGGCGATCGGAGTGGGGCAGATAGAAAGAGCTCATGCATTGTCGGAAGCCGGCGCGGATGTGCTGGTGCTCGACTCGGCGCATGGCCATTCGCAGGGGATAATAGATACGCTTCGGAGACTGAAAAGAGAGCTGGATATCGATATAATTGCCGGAAATATTGCAACCAGTGAAGCGGCCGAGGATCTGATAAAGGCAGGGGCCGATGCTATAAAAGTAGGTATAGGACCCGGCTCCATATGTACCACCAGAATCGTTGCCGGAGTGGGTGTTCCCCAAATCAGTGCAATAGATGAGTGTGCACAGGTTGGACACAAATATGGAGTACCTGTCATTGCCGACGGGGGAATAAAATATTCAGGTGATGTTGCCAAAGCATTGGCGGTCGGAGCCAGCTGCATAATGGCAGGCTCCATTCTAGCCGGCACAGAGGAGAGCCCCGGAGAAACCATTATGTTTCAGGGACGCCAATATAAAAGCTACCGTGGAATGGGGAGTATCGGCGCTATGACAAAGGGAAGTACCGATCGATACTTTCAGGAAGGAACAGCGGCTGACAAGCTTGTACCGGAAGGTATAGAAGGGCGGGTTCCATATAGAGGACGCATAGCCGATGTTATTCATCAGCTCACCGGCGGCCTTCGCTCGTCCATGGGGTATTGCGGAAGCGAGAATATTCGGAAATTGTGGGAGCGTGCCGAGTTTGTGGAAATTACGAGTGCCGGGTTGAAAGAGAGTCATGTGCACGATGTCATGATTACCAAAGAGGCGCCTAACTATTATATTTGATACTCGAAACTGATGATCGCGAAAGAGAGGGCGGAATCGTTTGGAAATACAAACCCATAAAGAGCTCTTTACCAATGCACTCTATCTCGAAAGTGGACGAATTATCGAGCCATACGAACTGGTTTATGAAACATATGGAGAGCTTAACGAAGAGAAGAGCAACGTCATACTGATCACGCACGCACTGAGTGGAAGCCATCATGCGGCTGGCCTTTATGAGGGTGACAGAAAACCGGGATGGTGGGATGGTCTTATAGGAGACGGGAAAGCGGTAGATACTTCACGCTATTTTGTTATATGCGTAAACGTCATAGGGAGCTGTTACGGCTCTACCGGACCAATGTCTAAAATATATCCCGGTGAGGAGCGTTTTCGACTCCGTTTTCCCGTAATTACCATAAAAGATATGGTAAAAGCCCAGCGAATATTGTTGAGTCGACTTGGAATAGATCGTCTGCATGCCGTTATAGGAGGCTCTATGGGGGGTATGCAGGCACTCCGTATCGCTGTCGAGTTTCCAGGATTTGCGAAACATACGATTGTAATGGCGGCTACCCATGCAACACGGCCATGGGCTATAGCTTTCAACAAAGTGGCACAGGAGGCGATAACGAAAGATCCGAAATTCAAAAACGGCTATTATGACCCTGAAGATTTCAAGGAAGAGGGGTTTACAGGACTTGCAGTAGGACGGATGGCGGGGCATATCAGTTATCTGAGTCCCGAGTCCATGAACAGAAAGTTTGGCCGCAGTTATGTAGATACCGATGGCCTTTTTGAGCTTTTCGGAAAATATCAGGTGGAGAGATATCTTGAGTATAACGGATACGGCTTCAGCAAGTGGTTCGATCCGCTGAGCTATCTCTACTTGACAAAAGCCATCAACATTTTCGATATTTCGCGTGGGTACGATACGTTGGAAGAGGCGTTGAAACGGATAAAAACCGATCTGCATCTTATCTCTTTTCGTAAAGATATGCTGTTTATGCCTGAAGAGATGAAAGAGATCAAGATAGTGATGGAGGCGCAGGGACAAGGTGGGCTCGTTAGCTACTATGAAGTAGAGAGCGATTACGGACACGATGCTTTTTTGGTGGAGGTCGATAAATTCGGTGACTATGTCGCCGATGTTTTAAGGTAGCTTATCTGTCTTAATACGGCACTATCGGATATAGCTTGGTTTTATAAGAGGTAGAGTAGAGGTTGTTTTAAAACCGATATCAAAAAAAGGCTTGATTGTGACACAAAAAGATATGAATTTTGAAGAGAAAATAGAGGCGGCAAAAAAGATAATGGAAGAGCTTATGGATCCGGAGATCCCGTTGGAAAAGGGCGTCAGGCTCTATAAAGAGGGGATGAAGCTTTTGAAAGAGGCGAGTGAAATTCTTGAGGCTGCGAAGATAGAAGTAGAAACTATAGAAAAGAGTGAAGTCGATATCGGAGAGCAGGAGTGATAAAAATTGCCGCACTGCAAATGCCTACACAGGGAATAAGTCCCAACGCTCTGGACCACTATTTTAAAATTGCAAAGATGAAAGAGGCGAAACTGATATTGCTTGGTGAATATGTACTCAACCATTTTTTCAAAGAACTTGAAAATATGCCCGCAAACATGATCAAGGATCAGAGCGACCACCATCTTTCAATGGTCCGGGATCTTTGTAAAAAGTATGATATGGTAGTAGTCGCACCTCTTGTAAAGGTCAAAAATGGCTCCTGCTATAAAACGATTTTAAAGGTGACTCCCAAAAGTACCCATACCTATTATCAGCAGATTCTGATGGACTATCCCCATTGGAATGAAGCCAGATTTTTTGCCAATGAAGTGAAGCCTTTGGAAGATCCGATGGTTTTCAACCACAGTGGAGTCCGTTTTGGAGTGATAGGAGGCTTCGAGCTTCACTTCAACCACTTTTTTGATCGTTTGAATGCACGGGATGTAGATGTACTGCTTTTGCCAACATCGGCTACTTTCGAATCACATAACAGATGGCGCGAAATACTTAAAACCAGATCGTTTCTGCATGGAATTTATATACTTCGGGCAAATCGGGTCGGTGACTATATGGATAAAGAGCTGAAATGGAAATTTTACGGCAATTCGCTGTTGACGGATCCTGCAGGTGAAATATTGAGTACTCTTGAAGACAGAGAGTCTTTGATGGTTGTACCTGTGGAAAGAAGAGAGGCGAGAGAGGCGAAAAGGATGTGGGGCTTCAGGAAGCAGCTTAAACAAAGGTCTCATTAAAAAAATTATATGTTATAATCTTTAAAAAACGGAGTGCGAGATGCAAGAATACTTTCACTATTTTAACCGTCAGGTAATGCTCTGGGGAGAAGAGAGGCAACAGGCCCTGCAAAACCGCAGAATCGCCATTATCGGAGCTGGCGGGTTGGGCAGTTCTCTTGCCATAACACTGGGAGCCAGTGGAATAGGACATATAGATATAGTGGACTTTGATGAAGTGACGGTACACAATATTCATAGACAGATCGCCTTCAAAGTTGGAGATGAGGGAAAGCTTAAAGCCGAAGTTGCTGCGAAGCTGCTTGAGAGCCGTTGCCCTTACGTAAAAGTTACGCCACACACTGTCTACTTCGAAGAGTTTATAAAAACCCCGAGAACCTACGATCTGATTCTTGATGCTACCGACAACCTGCCAAGCCGCGCCCAGATAGATCAATATGCAAAAAGCATAGGAACTCCCTGGATTTATGGCTCGGCAGAGGCTTTCAATGGTCAGGTATGCTTCATTGAACGAAGTAGTTTCGATGCTTTCAAAATTATGGATCGACAGCCGGCCGGTATAGCCGGAGCCATAGTTATGCATATAGCTTCACTTCAGGCCAACCTTGCATTACGGTATTTAGCAGGTGAAAATGTAAAAAAAGATCTGCTCTACTATCTCTATTTCAACAATGAAGGGGAGCTGATTACCCAGAAGTTTAAAATGCCTGTTTGAAATTTCTGTCAATGTTTTAAAGGATGGAATCTATGCCCCATCCTTGCCAAACAGTAAAATATTTAGAGCATTATCCCTTTTATAATATAGAAAATGGTAGCTGAAAGCAGCGCAGCTGCAGGTACGGTTATTATCCAGGCGGCGATGATCTTTTTGACGGCATTACGCTGAACATATTTTGTTTTATAGACATTTTTGAGTGCTTTGTTTTCCGCTTTCAATCTTTTTTCGTACTCTCCTATCAATTCGAACAGTTGCACTATACGCTCGTAATCTTGCTGAATTTTATGCTCTTTTGCTTCCAGGCTCTGGAGCTCATTTTTAAAAGCATCAAGTTTCGAATGAAGCTTTTTTAGTTTGTTTTTCTCTTCGTTTATGCGGTATTCGAGCCTTTGTGTCCTATCCAGCCACTCTCGTAAAAAACCGACACCAAAAACCCCTCCGAGTGCAATGTGGGTAGAGCTTACCGGAAGACCAAGCTGAGAAGCGATTATGACGGTAATTGCAGCTGCAAGAGCTATGCAGAAAGCTCTGATTTGGTCGAGCTCGGTAATTTCACTTCCTACTGTTTTTACGAGTTTTGGTCCATAAAGAGCCAGTCCCAATGAAATTCCTATCGCTCCTATGGTCATTATCCATAAAGGAATGGCGGCTTTCGTAGATATGGTATCATGCGCAAGGGCGTCGTATATTCCGGCAAGAGGCCCTACCGCATTTGCCACATCATTTGCGCCATGGGCGAAACTTAACAAAGCGGCTGCAAATATGAGCGGGATGGTAAATAGACTGTTTACACTGGTACGGTCGTTGTTCAGCATATGAACATTTTTTTCTAAACTCTTTTTGATAACAAAAAATATTATGACGGCTCCTATAAATCCGATTCCTGCAGCAGTTGGAAAACCGAGCTTCACTACTTTTTTGATCCCTTTTAAAATGAGATATGTAATGAATGACCATCCCATTATAGAGACATAAAGCGGTACAAGTTTCAGTGCCGCCTGTCTCATATCCTCTTTGAATACGATAGTTTTTTTGATTGCAAAGAGAAATCCGGCTGCAATAACTCCTCCAAGCAAAGGGGATATTATCCAGCTCGCAGCTATTTTACCTATTGTATCCCACGCTACAATGCCGAAAGAGCCTGCCGCGGCTATTCCTCCTCCCATAACTCCACCGACTATCGAATGTGTAGTAGATACCGGTGCTTTAAGCCATGTTGCAAGATTTAGCCATAGTGCCGCGGCAAGAAGAGCGGCTGTCATTGCCCATACGAAATATTGTGGATCTGTGAACGCTACCGGATCTATAATTCCTTTTTTAATAGTCCCTGTTACGTCACCTCCGGCTATCATGGCCCCTGCCGATTCGAAGACGGCAGCTATAAAGATCGCCCACATCATTGTCATGGCTTTTGAGCCTACAGCAGGAGCGACATTGTTGGCAACGTCGTTCGCCCCTATGTTCATTGCCATATATGCCCCAAACAGAGCCGCTACAGCGAGAAACGGATTACCCGGAATTTTATTGTATGTCGCCATCAATACGATGGCCATGAAAAGAAGGGAAACTCCAAGATGCAAAAATTCTGTGCGACTCTTTTTTATCGCTTTTTTTTGCATCTTTTCAAATATATTTATCTCCATTATCTGTACCTTGCAAAAATATTACGAAATGGTAGCAAAGGATTGATTAAAGAAGGCAAAGTCTTAAATTCGAAAAAATTGTATGGCTGTAACTTGTGTGTAACGGTTTTGTATCGTTTCTGCAACAAAACTATATGATACTTCACCGTGCGAAAGAACCAAAAAGGAGAGAGGATGAAAGAGGTTGGTTTATGAACCTGGGAGTCGACGGAGAGTTTGGCGAGTGTGTCGATGGGTCGGTTGTCGTAGATTCGCTGAAGCCAAAAAGATACAAAAAATCGAATATATGGGAGAAAATAGTATGCAAAAGTATTGGAAAAAGGCATATAGAGCCATAAAGATGAAGAAAAGATGTTATAGAGAAAAAGTTGCACTCTATAGGCTGAGAAAATCGCCTGAATTAAAATATCTCATAGAGTCTTGAAAAAGGAAAACAGAAGTTGAAGAGCCGGCCCTTTTACAGGTATGAGCGGCCAATAGTTCGGTTTTTTACAGAATCGATAATAACGAAGAAATCTATCTCCCCTCAACTGCTCAAAGCGATATGGCAAGAGCATAAATAGATATTTCCCCATTTTTTACACTATTACCGCATCTGGTTTCGGATGGACTTTATGGTCCATTACTGCAAGAGCACCCTTGGGCCGCTGCCTCAAAATGCCAATTGGTTTGTCGTATACTTGGATAGCGGGTAGATTTTTGTTTGATTGAATTTTGTATTGTGTGCTTCCGGTAGCACTTTGGAAAATATAAATCTGCTAAAATGTAAAGAAAAGGAGGTTGTACAATGCAAAAAGAGCTTAAGAGGACAAAAAAGGCCATTGAAGAGCTTTTGGAAGTATTTGGAGAGAGTGAACAGAGACTATATGATATAGACACGTTAATTCACAGGTTTCATGACAAGGTTTCCAAAATCGAAGAAGAGGTTGTAAAGACAGCCTCGGCTATAAGAAAAATAGAGAAGAAGATTCATAAAAAAACAAACAGAATCGTCAGGGTCAAAAAGAAGATATTGAAGGCAAAGAGCGACAGGCAGCTTGAAACACTCGAAAGAGACTTTAAAAGATTGGCAAAAGAGCTGGGACGGCTTGACAGCGAATATGATAGGCTCAAAGAGTATTACTCCAGGCTGGTTGCAAAAGAGGAAAAGCTGCTTGAGAAACAGATGCTTTTGGAGGAAGAGGAGGCCGCTATTGCCACTCAAAGAGACAAAGCCGTACAGAAGCTTTTCGCCAGAATGGGCAGACTGGGCGGTAAAATGGCCGAATATAGATAATATTTATAAAAAATCAACCGAATTTTCCGGTAATATACTGCTCTGTCATCTCTTCTTTAGGGGTTATAAAAAGCTCTTCGGTAACTCCGAGCTCTATGAGATCGCCAAGATACATGAAGGCTGTATAGTCGCTCACTCTTGCAGCCTGTTGCATATTGTGAGTGACGATAATTATCGTCACTTTTTCTTTCAGTTTGGTAATTAGCTCTTCTATAGCCTGGGTAGAGATCGGGTCCAGAGCCGAAGTGGGTTCGTCAAACAGAAGGACTTCAGGCTCTACGGCTATTGCACGAGCTATACACAATCTTTGTTGCTGCCCTCCGGAGAGAGCGGTTCCCGGACTTTTAAGCCTGCTGCCTACCTCTTTCCATAAAGCCGCATCTTTAAGTGCCTGTTCCACACGATCACTCAATTCGTTTTTGTTTTTCAATCCCTGAAGTCTAAGACCGTAGGCAACATTATCGAATATACTCATCGGAAAAGGTGTCGGCTTTTGAAATATCATGCCTATCCTCGTTCTTAGCTTTATGAGATCTTCATTTTTGTCAAGTATATTGTGGCCATCGAAAAGTATCTCTCCCTCGTATCTATTTCCGGGATACAGATCGTGCATACGGTTGAAACATCTCAGTAAAGTCGTTTTTCCGCAACCACTCGGTCCTATGAGAGCGGTAACTGCCCCTTTCCCTATTGGCATATTGATCTTTTTCAGGTTTGGCGTATCTACTCCGGCATAATAGAAACTGAAATTTTTTACATCTATTATATGCTCATGGGTCACGTCACAGATAGTGGGCATCAGTGCTCTCCTTCTCTCTTTCTTATTATGATTCTACCGATTATATTGGCGCCCAGAACGAAAAGCGCCAGTATAAGAGCTGCGGCCCAGCCCTGGTCTATCCACTCTTCATATGGACTGGTGGCATAATTGTACATCGTCACCGTCAGCGATGCAATGGGCTGATTCAGATCTGTAGAATAAAAATTGTTGCTGAACGAGGTGAACAGAAGAGGTGCAGTCTCACCGGCAATTCTTGCTATGGAAAGCAAAATTCCTGTTAACATTCCGGTTTTCGCTCCTCTGTATACAACCTGTATGATAACTTTGTATTTAGGAGCTCCAAGAGCTATAGCGGCCTCTCTCAGACTGCCTGGTACCAGCTGTAGCATATCGTCAGTAGTTCTTAGAACAATCGGTATCATCATGATCGCAAGCGCGGCGATACCGGCCCATCCACTGAAATGACCAAAAGGAGCGACCAAAACAGCATACACGAAGGCGCCTATAACAATGCTTGGTGTACTCATCATAATATCGGAAATATCTCGTATAAAGCGGGCGAGTCTGCTCTTTTTACCGCCATATTCACTCAGATATGTTCCGGCAAGAACCCCGGCCGGAACACCTATGGCTGAAGCGCCGACAACAAGCATAAGCTGTCCTACAAGAGCGTTCCTCAAACCACTCGGTTCTCTGCCCGGAGGCGCCATGTCATACATGAAAATATCGAAATTCAGTGCTGCAAAGCCTTTAAACAAAAGAACAGCCAGAATCCAGAAAAGAAATATTATACCTCCTATGGCTGCAGCCGTGGAAAGAACCATGACAGTTTTATTTATCAATATGCGCCTATTTTGAAGTGTCATATTTTTTGCTCCTGAAGGTTTCTTAAAAACCAGAACTTTGCAATAGCTATGACTGTAAAGCTTATGATAAGCAATATCAGTGCAAGATAGAAAAGACTTGAATAGTAGAGATCCGTATCCGCTTCGGTGAACTCGTTGGCAAGCGTTACCGGTATACTTGTAGCAGGTTTGAATATGGAGTTTGGAATTTTATGGGCATTGCCCATAACGAATGTTACAGCCATTGTCTCTCCGATGGCTCTTCCGAGCGCTAAAATAATAGAGCCGATTATTCCACTTTTTACATAGGGAATAACCACATCTTTAAGAACTTCCCATCTGGTAGCTCCCATGCCGTATGCCGACTCCTTCAATATGGATGGAGTTGTTTTCATCGCATCCCGTGTAATGGCTGCCATAAACGGGAGAATCATAATAGAGAGCACAACGCCGGCAGTTGCAAGCCCCAATCCGTTTCCTCCCCAGATGTCACGAAGCAGAGGCGCGAGATAGAAAAGGCCCCACATGCCATAGATAATAGAGGGAATCGCCGCGAGAAGTTCTATTGCCATTCCAACTGTCGCTGCAAGCCATGGCGGTGCAAGTTCACTTAGAAAAATAGCGATACCGACGGCTACCGGTGTCGCTATGATCATCGCTATTACAGTAGAGACTATAGAGCCGTAGATAGCTGGATAACCGCCGAAAATATCCATATTTGGAGCCCATTTACTGTTTGTGACAAACTGCAGTCCGAAAGCATCAATAGCGGGTTTCGCTTCGCTGAACAAAACAAAAAAGAGGGCGATCAGAACTATTAGCACAAAAAGAGCGAAGAAGCGTGTAATATTGTGAAAAAGTATGTCCATGGTACGGTTCACGCCGATTCCTTGTAGCTGTTGAAAAATTTGCGCAATTATATGCAGGTTAGGTTACAAAAAAGTTACAAAGATAAAATGCAGCCGATCTACCGGACCGGCTGCAGGGAGTAAGGGTGAAATTTGCAAGCTTTCTGAGCCATTTTTAAAAATGGCTCATTCAAACCTGTATTATATAATCGGCTTTACCACAAGGCTGTTAAGCCTTGTGGTCATCAAGAGATACTGTTTTGGCTCTTACCAGTGTACTTCAGCAGTGAACATAATATTGTCTGCTTTTGCTTTGTTCACTTTGTCATCATAGGAAGTTACGTTCCCTATAAATTTTACATTTTTGTTATAGTCGTATGCAACGCCGACAATATATTGGTTTTTATCTTTTCCACCGTATGATCCGGCTTCGGCATCTTTTTCGACCTCCCAGTAGTCGTATCTGCCCAGAACCGACCACTTTTCGACCGGGCGGAACTCGCCGTTGACGCTGTAGCCGGTACCGCGACCTTTACCGTAGTTGTAGGTGCTTGAGCTTGAGTCTACATACATACCCGCAATAAGAAACTGCGGCTGGTTGTATACTGCGTGAATACCCCACCACTGCTTTTTGGATGGATTGCCGAACGCATCGCTTTTATAGTAGTTGTCGTTGTTGTACTGTCCAAGAAAAGAGATGTCGAAATATTCGTCATCCATATGCACCTTTTTCTTTCCGGTTCCAAGAACGTTGGCGGTAAGCCTCCACTCGTAGGACATCTCGGTTCCTTCATGTTTGCCGTGGTAACCTTCTCCGTTGTATACTCCTATTTCGGAGCTGAAATAGGGAGTTTTTGTTTTGAAGTTTACACCGATATCCGCAGAGTTGGTTAGATCTGCCGCATGCTTGTCTTCGATAAAAGTTTTCGAGATCGAGCGATACCACCAGCCGTGGTGCTCTTCCCAGTCGATCCAGGATCTGTGTGACTGACCAAATTCTACACCTGTGTTGGGAAGAATATCGCTTATAAAAATATAAGCGTATTTAAGACGTACAGCCCAGTCGTTTGTAGTACTGTTTTGATAGGTATCGAGTGTTAGTCTCACATAATCTTTTTTATTCCAGTACGCTTTTACCTGAAAATAGTTTCTGCGCGTCTCGAATGTACTTGCATCGTCGTTTGCGGTAGTTTTGTCATCGGTGTATTTGTAGCCTATATAATGCTTTCCGCTGAACTTTAGAACAGGGACTTTCGCTTTGACTTTTATGCCCATCTTCTTGTTTAGTTTTGAAAGAGCAGTCTGGCTTTCGATATACTGCTCTTTCGCATTTATGAAATCGCCAAGCTCCACGCGATCCGCTCCAGGTTTTGTATATATGGCACCTGTATTTTTATCTTGATAGAGCGTGACGGCTCCGGCTGAAAGTGTTGAGGCCGCGATAGTTGCGACAACTGTTGGAATGACAATCTTTTTCATCTGTTCTTCCCCTTTTTTAGAGTTATAAAAATTTATCGTATCCTGACAAGATACTCGGCAGCTTTATTCCGTTTTTGAATAGAGTTCTCTCGTTTTATGTAAAAACGTAACAGATACTCAATTTACACACTGATAATCAATATATTCCGTGCTCTCTCCAGTAGTCACGTATCATGGACTTCGTTTCGGTAGGAAGTGGAATGTACCCAAGTTTTCTTGCATCTTCATCTCCTTTGTTGAAGGCGAAGTCGAAGAATTTGACTACCTCTTTGTTCATTTCACTCTTTTCTCTTGGAAGGAGAATAAATGTGGCTGCAACGATAGGGTAGCTATTGTCGCCTGGCTGAAGAGCGAGAATTTGATAGAAGTGCTCTTTTGGCGACCATTTGGCATACTTCGCGGCAGCTTTGAAGTTTTTCTCGGTCGCTTCTACCCATTTGCCGCTTTTGGTTTGAAGGACAGCGGCGCTAAAGCCGTTTTTCTTTTTATAGGCGTACTCAACATAACCGATGGAGTAAGGATTTTGGGCAATCAGACTGGAAACACCTTCATTCCCTTTACCACCGAGGCCGGTTGGCCAGTCGAGTGCTTTTCCTATTCCGACATTGTCGGCCCACTCTTCACTAATATGAGAGAGAAAATAGCTGAAATTGAATGTCGTTCCAGAGCCGTCCGCCCTGTGACAGACAACGATCTCTTTGTGAGGCAGTTTCAGGCCGGGATTATCCTCCGCTATACGCTTGTCGTCCCAATGTTTGATTTTACCGAGAAAAATATCCGCCAGATCTCTGTTTTCTATCTTCAGTGCACCATCTTTGATGCCAGGAATGTTATATGCAGCGACAATAGAACCTATGACTGCAGGAAACTGATATAGCCGTTTTTTATCGAGCTTCCTGGGCTTGAGAGGCTTGTCACTGGCACCGAAATTGACTGTTCGTGCCGATATCTGCTTTATTCCTCCCCCCGAGCCTATTGACTGGTAGTTGACCTTGTTGCCACTCTCTTTTTGGTACATATATGCCCAGTCAAAATAGACAGGGGCCGGAAATGACGCTCCGGCACCGCTTATATTGGCTGCGCTTGATGCGATTACGCCTACTGCGAGTGCAGCTACTGTCTTTTTAAGCATTTTTGCTCCTTGCTGGTTTTTAAACGTCAACATTTTAAATCCACATGGATACAGTTTGGTTACAGCTGATATAATAACTGTTACCAAAACGTTATCAATTTGGATTAGACTTCGCGGAGTAAACTATTAATATTAATGTAAAGGTATTTGCAATGCTCTCTAATTTCCAGGAAAAGCTAAATCAGGTTAACGGTATGATGAAAGAGTTGGCCGGAATGATACTCAAAGGAGAAGAACTCTGTTTCGAAGGTTTCAAAAGCAAAAGCATGGAAATGCTCGATGCCGCCCGTGAATCTGTAAAGGTATGCCGACCTATGGCCAATGAAATCGACAACGAAGTCATAAAAACTCTTGCGTTGTATGGTCCGGAAGCGACGCAGTTGAGGGAGATGGTGGGGTATCTAAAAATCACGAACGAACTTGTAAATTCAGCATCCAACATACGCTCTTATGTAAAACATAACAAAGCGCTGATTGTAAGCGGTTTTGATATAGGTGAGCTTGAGTCTTCATTCGTTCCGCTTCACAGAAGTGCTCTTAATGCAATAAGACATATGGTTGAAATGATCGATCTCAGTGTAAGCGAGGAGGAGACGAGAAAACTGTATCGCCATATAAAAGTGGAAGAGTCCAAGTGCGACGACCTCTACTCCGTCGTTCAAAAAGATATTTCCGAAATGTTGTGTCGTATCGACGTGGATCCTCTTGATTTTATCACTGTGCTCAAGCTCGCCAAGAAACTCGAACAGATCAGTGACCATGCGATAAATGTGGCAAAACTTCTTTTATATATTAAAACCGGCGGAGAGCTGGAGAGTTACTGATGGCATTTATCGTAGTAATAGAAGATGAACAAGATCTCCTTGAGCTGTTGGAGTACCATCTCGCCAAAGAGGGTTATGAGACCTTTGCATCTCTCTCCGTTCAGCCGGTACGCAAGCTTTTGGAAGAGGAGACACCTGATCTGATGATAGTCGACCGTAATCTCCCCGGTATCGAAGGGAGCGAATTTGTCAGCAGGCTCAGAGAGGAGGGAGTAGATATTCCGGTAATATTTCTTACAGCCAAAGTGGCAGATAAAGAGATAGAAGAGGGTTTTTTGCGCGGGGGAGACGATTATGTTACAAAACCTTTCAATTTCAAAGAGTTGATGCACAGAGTACGTGCGGTTTTACGAAGATGCAAGCCTGAAGAGAGCGATGTAATCCGATATAGAGATATCGTTATAAAACCAAGAAGTCATGAAGTTGTAATTGGAGACAGAAGAGTGGATCTGACCAAACTCGAGTTCGATCTGCTTTTGGAGCTTGTCAAAAACTCCAATATCGTTCTTAGCAGGGATCAGCTGCTTGAAAGAGTCTGGAAAGATGTGGGAGAGTATCAGGACAGGACCGTAAATGTTGCGGTAAACAGACTGAAAGATAAAATCGATCCGGACAAGTCAAAAAACTATATAAAATCCGTCAGAGGCATAGGGTACCAGATGTGCTGAAATCTATATTCAAACTCTCCCAGATTTTCTATTTCAACTTTATTCTGCTTCTTGTAGGCACTTTTGCGGTCGCGTCCGTCATTATCTATTATTCTGTTCGGCAGATAGAAGTCAAACAGTATACGAATCAGCTTAAAAGTGAACTTGCATATGTCCGTTCCAGACTTCATGAAGGCAGGTCATTGGACATTACCGCAAAAGAGATAAGTGAAATAACCGGTCGTAAAGTTCGTGTAACGCTTATTGCATTGAATGGAAAACCACTTTTTGATAATGAAGCCGATGTATACAGGATGGAAAACCATGCAAACCGACCTGAGGTTATGGCTGCAAGAAGGTTGGGTTTCGGTACGGCTGTCCGATATTCCAGAACAGTTGGAAACGACAGAATCTATGCAGCCAAACGTATTGTATGGAATGGAAAGAAAACGATTTTGAGGCTCTCTGTTTCTTTAGATCAGGTAATGAAGGACTTTACACAGTTATGGTTTCGAATAGCGATGGTGTTTCTCCTGGCTCTGGCGATCGGGTTTGTCATAAGCAGACTTATACAGCGTAAAATAGATGCTGAACTCGGCAAAGTGACGGATTACTTGAAGGCAATAACGACAAAGAGATACAACGCTTCTTTTTCTGCCGGGTTTTCAACCGAATTCAAAACTATTGCTCTGTTGTTGAAAAAGCTTGCCAGGCGGCTTGAAAAAAGTGAAAAGAAAAAACGTAAATATACCGCCAGGTTGAGGTTGGCGGGCCGTCAGCGTAATGAGATAATATCCGCAATAAGCCATGAATTCAAAAATCCAGTTGCTGCGATACTCGGGTATACGGAGACTTTGCTTGAAGAGAACGATCTGCCTTTGAGCATCAGGAAAAGATTTCTTCAACGTATAGAACAGAATACACGTCGTATAAGCGATATGATAGACAGATTAAGCTTCATGACGCGTCTTGAAAACAGTGAAGTCTCTTTGCAAATGAGTGATTTCGATTTTACGGAGGTTTTGCAAACAGCGATACATACACTTTTGCAGAAGTATCCGCAACGAAATATTGTTCTGATGGTTGACGGGCCTGTATTGATACATGCTGACAGAACAATGATGGAAATGGTAGTAACAAACCTGATGGACAATGCTCTTAAATATTCAGAAAAGGATATTACGGTAAAAGTGGAGAATGCGACCGTTACCATTGTGGATCAGGGTATAGGTATTTCCAAAGAGCATATAGAAGAGGTAACCAAAAAGTTCTATCGTATAGACAAGCATAGCTGGGATAATTCCATGGGGCTCGGTCTTGCTATAGTAAAGTATGTGCTTAAACTTCACGGAATCACTCTTTCTATCAGATCAAAAGCCGGAGAAGGAACTTCGGTCAGTTTTCATCTTCCCGTTATCAGCAGAATCATCAATAAAAATGAACCAGCACCGAAGAAAGGTTGATGGAAGAGACGCAAAACCTCCTCTTCAATCAACCTTTCATGTTAAAAAGAGCCAATCACTCACAATTTATCTTCAATTAAAAAAACTATTGATAGACTGAATTATCTACCGGTAATCAGGCGTTTTCACCCATTTTGCGTGTATGGAGTTTTATGGGTTGTTTTTGGGCCGAGTGGGCACAGGCCATCGGTTTGATATTACCATAGTTGCAAAATGGACGATTTATTGATCAGTTAATTATTCAGAGGAGGGATTTATGAAGCTCGGCTTTTTGGTAGACCTTGGGCTCTGTATGGGTTGCAAAGGGTGCGAAGTCTCTTGCAAAGTGGAAAACAGTGTACCGATCGGGATGTGGAGGTTGAGAGTCAAATATGTGGATGTGGGTACGTTTCCTGAAACAAAGCGCACGTTTACGCCCCTTCGATGCAACCATTGTGAGAACGCACCTTGTGAACGTATCTGTCCTGTAAGTGCACTGCACTATCTCGATAACGGAATAGTAAATGTGGATAAAGAGCGCTGCATAGGTTGTGCCGGCTGTGTAATGGCGTGTCCTTATGGTGCCATTTACATAGATCCCGAAACAAACTCTGCCGACAAATGTACCTACTGCGCACATCGGGTCGCAGGAGGCATGATGCCTGCATGTGTCGTAGCGTGTCCGGTAGAGGCGAATATATTCGGAGATCTCGATGATCCGGGAAGCAGTATAAGTAGGTATATAATGGAGCGCCAAGGCAACGTAAAAGTAAGAAAACCCGAGAAAAACACACTTCCAAAACACTTTTATGTAGGTGGAGGTGAAGTAAATCTGAATCCTCTGGCGAGTAGACGTGTCGAAGGTTTCAGCCTTTTTGACAATATTACACATCTCAAACATATAGGAGGCCACTAAAATGCTGGAACATACGACGGCTGCAACCAATGCAGTGGTGACTCTTGATGTCGCACTTCCGGGAGTAGTATGGGGATGGATGATTACATTGAATATGTGGGCCAAAAGTATCGCGACCGGTGTCATTTTGATGGGAGTGTATCTGCTTAAAAAATATGGAGACCGGGTAAGTGGAGTGAAGACCCTCATGCCGGTGGTTTCGTTCATATTCCTGAATATATTCCTGCTCTTTACGTTGCTTGATCTGCACCATCCTTTCAGGATGATAAATATCTTTCTTCATCCGCACTTCACTTCCGCGATCACTGTAGGAGCATGGCTCGCTACAATTCTTACCGGTATAATTTTCGTCATGGCCGCAGGAAGGGTATTGAACAGGCTCGATGATGAACTTTACAATAAACTTCTTTGGGCCGCTTTCATATTTGCGATTCCGGTGACGCTCTATACTGCCACTATCATGGGAGAGTCGACAGCCAGAGAACTTTGGCAGACGCCTACCGAGCTTGTTCAGATGGCACTTGCAGCATTTATAGGTGGATCTGCCCTATACCTGGTTGTTGGCGTAGGAGACAGAAACGTAAAACGGGATTTGGCCATAGTTCTTGCAGTCAGCGCATCTTTGTCGTTCATTATATACATGGGTGAATATTACTTCGGTGCGATGAAAGCGGAAGAGGTCGCGGCGACGATATCTTTCGTAAAGAGCGGTGGAGAGTACCATACGATGTTCTGGGT
>WFUN01000102.1 GCA_015484905.1 Hydrogenimonas sp.
GTCGCCTATCATGAAAGCGGGCATGCACTGATCGCCGAGACAACTCCCGGAGCCAAAAAAGTGTCGAAAGTTTCCATAATTCCACGAGGTCTTGCCGCTTTGGGATATACGCTCAACACTCCGGAAGAGAACAAATATCTCATGCAAAGACATGAACTGGTTGCAGAGATAGACACTCTACTTGGAGGACGCGCTGCAGAAGAGGTGTTTATAAAAGAGATCTCTACCGGGGCAAGCAACGATCTGGAGCGGGCTACGGATATTGTCAAAGCGATGGTGAGCCTATACGGAATGAGCGATGTGGCAGGACTTATGGTTCTTGAAAAACAGACCAATATGTTCCTCGGCGGCGGTATGAGCCAAAAGGACTACAGCGAAAAGACGGCAGAACAGATGGACGAGTTCGTCAGAAACTTTCTGAATGAACGCTACAAACATGTCGTAAACAGGCTCAAAGAGTACAGTGAAGCGATAGAGGAGATGGTAAAAGAGCTTTTCAAGGTCGAAACTATCGAAGGGAAAAGGGTTCGAGAGATCATTCGTGGGTTTGAGAAGAGGCACGGGATAAAGTCGCGCCTGGTCGATAGTGAAAACGGAATGAAAGAGGATTTGCGGGAAGAGAAAGAGAACAAGAAGGATATAGAGTCCGGAGAGTAACATATGGGCGACAACGGTACATTTATGAAGATAGGGTGGCGCTATATACTCCCGGTATGGGCGGTGACGTTCATAGTACTGATTTTCAGCGATGCTGTAGTATTGAATCTGTTTTTGATTTTGGTCAGTTTCCTGGTCGCATATCTTTTTTTTGTACCGAAACGAAAAGCCGTTGAGACTTTCGAAGATAGTGTCCTCTCTCCTGTAGACGGTATTGTTACAGGTATAAAAACTGGTACCGAGAGTACCACCATTTTATTGAAAAAGTCGATTTTCAGCGGATGCAGCGCGCTCCGTCTGCCAATTAACGGAGAGATCGTAAAAAGCGGAGTCGTGCATGGGCTGTTTCTCAAAAATGGAGGGAAACTGGCTGAACATCTAAACGAAAATGGCTCTATCGTCCAAAAAAACGGCTCTTTGGAAATCGTAATGAGAATAAGATGCGGTTTATATGCTCTCGGCCTTCAGATATTCTCTACAAACGGCCATAAATATGCAGGAGAAACAGCGGCGCTTCTTAGCGATGGTACCGTCGAGCTGCTGCTGCCTTCAAACCTGAAAGTGGAGGTTGGCTCGGGCGACAGGGTAGTGGGAGGCTACACTTTACTGGCACATGGTCGCGGCGAATGAGCGGCAGACAGTTCCATTTGATCTATATCCTTCCAAATCTCTTTACCGCCGCCTCCATTTTTACCGCTATTGTAGCTATCGTCTCCTCTATAAACGGAAATTTCGAGAAATCTGCATGGCTCATTTTTCTATCGATAGTTTTTGACGGTCTGGATGGGCGCATAGCACGTTTGACCCGTACTACAAGCAGATTTGGAGCGGAGTTTGACTCTCTGGCCGATATAATCGCTTTCGGTGTGGCACCGGCTCTGCTGCTTTATCTCTATATTGGTCATGAATATGGAAAACTCGGTGTTTTGGTAATGGCACTTTATATTATTTTCGGAGCGATACGTCTGGCGAGGTTCAATACGATGAGCCTAAATGCGGATCCTTCGGTATTCATCGGTGTTCCTATACCGGTCGCTGCAATATTCGTTTCTGTATGGGTTTTGATGTTTGAAGAGTATGGAGCGCTGCAAAAATACAGCCTATCGCTGCTAATCGCCACTTTGCTGGTTTCGCTTTTGATGGTAAGCAATATCAGATATCCGAGTTTCAAAAAGATCAATCTAAAAAAACCGGTTTTGACAAAAACTTTGATTTTGCTGATCATGTCGGCCTCTTTGATCTATCTCTATCCGGTAGAGGGTTTCGCGTCGATCAGTACACTATATCTCATATGGGGAATAGCCGGAGCGCTCAGAACCATAATAAACAGAAAAATGATACATTCCAGAAGATAATGGAGAGTATCGACGATTCGGTATTTTTCGCTTATGCTATACTGTCGTTTTAAAAAGCGAAAAAGGAGAGAGCATGTATGGAAGTGATACCGGAAGGATCAAAGCTATCAAATTTTTGCCAAAAATCGAAATCAAAAACACTCTCCTATCTCTGTAACACCTCACCACTTTCTCCATATTTAACAATCAAATTTAAACTGTAACAAGGACGAAAAAAATGAAAAACAGAGTATATATATTCGATACGACACTCAGAGACGGAGAGCAGAGTCCAGGTGCTTCTATGAATACGGAAGAGAAGATCAAGATAGCTGTACAGCTTCAAAAACTCGGAGTGGATATTATAGAAGCGGGTTTTGCCGCGGCAAGTCCGGGTGATTTCGATGCGATCCGCAGAATCTGCGAGGTGGTGGACAAAAGTACCGTCTGTTCACTTGCGCGTGCTGTGGATAAAGATATTGTAAAAGCGGCTGAGGCGCTTCATGACGCCAGGAAAAAGAGGATACACACTTTTATAGCCACCAGTCCGATCCATATGCGCCACAAACTTAAGATGGAGCCGGAAGAGGTGATTCGCCGTGCTGTAGAGGCTGTAGAGCTTGCATGCACATTTACAGACGATGTGGAGTTCAGCTGCGAAGATGCAGGAAGAAGTGAAATACCGTTTTTAAAAGAGATACTCGATGCTGTAATAGAGGCGGGAGCGACCACTCTCAATATTCCGGATACGGTAGGCTACCGTCTCCCTCAGGAGATGGGGTCGATGATAAAGGAGCTTTCAGATCATGTTGGTGAACGTGCGGTCATGTCGGTACATTGTCACAACGATCTCGGTCTTGCGGTTGCCAACTCGCTCTTTTGCGTAATGAATGGCGCCAGACAGGTGGAGTGTACGATAAACGGCCTTGGAGAGAGAGCAGGCAATGCCGCACTCGAAGAGATTGTCATGGCCATAAAGACGCGTTCTGACATATTTGAAAATATAGAGACCGGAATCAATACGAAAGAGATATATCCGACGAGCCGCCTTGTCGCAGCGATTACCGGAATAGAGCCGCAACCCAACAAAGCTATAGTGGGCAAAAATGCATTTGCGCACGAGAGTGGAATACATCAAGACGGTATGCTCAAGTGCCAGGAGACTTATGAGATAATGAGAGCAGAAGATATAGGTTTGGACAAAAATAGACTGGTGCTTGGAAAACACTCGGGGCGACATGCATTCAAAGACAGACTCGAGGCGCTTGGTTTCGAGCTCAGTCAGGAAGAGATCGATAAAGCTTTCGATAGATTCAAAGCTCTCGCCGATAAGAAAAAAGAGATATTCGACGATGACCTCAGAATGCTTATCGCAAGTGAAATCACAAATATTCCTCAGGCTTTCGAACTTGTAGGGCTTCAGATAGCGGATTGTTCTGCAGGCGTTCCAAGTGCCGCCGTTACGATCAGGCATAATGGCGACACAATTACCGACGCCGGTATAGGAGATGGGACAATAGATGCCATTTTCAAAACGATAGACCGTATCAGCAAACACTCCGGATTGTTGAAAGATTACAGGGTAGAAGCTGTAAGTCAAGGAAAAGATGCGCTGGCCAAAGTCGTTGTAAATGTACAGTTTGACAACAGCAAAACGGCTGTGATAGGCCATGGACTGAGTATCGATACAATGCTTGCAAGCGCAAAGGCCTATATCGGAGCTCTAAACAGTTATCTCTCCATGCTTCCTGCCGATTGCAGAATCGAGAGTTGTGAAGGAGTGTAAGAGGATCTCTTTCACTCCGTTCCCATTCCTACAACATCGAAATCGAAATATTCGGATCTGAAAACACCGTTGGGGATTTTAGAGAATTGAATGATGGCTGCATTGCTGTTTTTTTGCTCCAGATAGAGCAGTCCGAGTGCATAACGGCTTTCGAGGTTGTTGGGGTCGCTTAGCTTTGCGAGCTCCAGGAGAGCTGAAGCGTTTGCCGGATGGCCCGCTCCCACGGATGCTACGGCTGCCAGAAAAAGCGTACGACTATCCTGGTGCCTGTACTGATCCACCAATTGATTGAAGAGTACGTAAGCCTCCTCGAAATCTTTTAGATAAATATTGCTCAGACCCAGCGATTCGATTATTCCTACGGGATCTTGCTGCTCTTCGAGGAGCTTGCGCTCCAAAAGCTCTTTGAACCGATAGAGTGTACCGGTTATAAACCTAAAAGCTATATAGTTTTCTCTCGCAAAAGTACTTCCGTAAAAGACTGCATCGAGGTTCAGCCGATTTTGTTTCAGATAGAGCCGCACTTTCGAACTGAATGCCTTGATATCCAGATTTTTGTATGTAATTTCAAGATAGAGCAGATGGGCGAGTACATCGTGAGGCATGATTTTACATAGTTTTTTTACTCCGGCTTTGGCTCTGTTCCACATTCCCTGGTTTGCGGCAACGAGTATATCCAGCAAAGTATAAATCGGACGATTGTCATGTTTCGTCTGAAGCCATTTGGTGGCTGCGGAGTTGTTGCCCTGATAGAAATAGAGTAGAGTCTTGTAGAAAATGTGTCTGGTATCTGGATTGTGAATCTGTTTGAGATCATCTTGTATGAACTCTTCCACCTGTGGAATCGACTTGCCTGTAAAGGTTCCGCACATAAGTGAAAATATAGCTGAACTATAGTTTGTAGAGTCCAGGTGATAACTTCTTAGAAAATGCTCCTGTGCTTTGGTGAAGTTGCCAAGCTGTGCGTATGTGAGTCCGAGATTGTAGTGTAGTATGGAGTGGTTTGGATAGCTCTTCAGAGCCTCTTTTAAAAGAGAGTTCGCTTTTTGCAAACGATTGTCTATGGCCGCTTTGATAGCTTTGGAAATCAGGAGATTGACTCCGGATATCTTTGAGCTTCTGGAAAGATATCTGAAAGCCTGGGTATCTTCATCGACATAGATCGAAGCGTTTCCTTTTTTGATATAGTTGATGGTTTGGTGGGCGTTGAAAACTTTGAAAGGGGCAAACTCGAACAGAAGTCTGAAGGCGCCGGGAGGAGTAACCATCTTTTCTGCAGAAAATCTTTTCTGAGCGGCATCTATATCGTAAACAGATGTATGAAGGCGGGTTTTTATGGGATAGAGATCAAGCCCCCTGCCTTTGAAATCTTTTTTGAGTTCCGCAAGGAGTTTCGATGCGCTACGCGGTTTCTGGTTTTTGAGATTTACAAGAGCAAGCGCTTTTCTGCTTTTAAGAGGATATTTGGACTCCTCTATGGCACGTTTGAGATACTGTGATGCCAGAGTGTAGTCACCGATACGGGCATACAGTTCGCCAAGAAGGAGAGAGTCTCCGGCAGATGTGCTTTTCTCAAGCAGATCTATCGCTTTTATGGGGCGGTCGAAGACGATATAGCTTACCGCCCCTATATGATCGAGCTCTTTTTTGTATTCATCCGAAGAGGGATGCCTGATTGCACTGAGAATCTCGAAAAAGTTGCCCCGATAGTAATTTATCAGAGCATACAGATAGCTATAAAGCGGCGAATTGAAACTTTCCGGCAGATAGGCCTCTGCAAGCTGAAGATAGTATTCAAAACGTTTTGGGTCTTTCAGATGCAGAGCGCATGCTGCGGCATTCAGTGCGCTTATAGTACGGTTTTCACCGTTTTGTATCGCTTTTTTGAACGAACGTATCGCCTCTTCGTAGTGCGACTGCTTCATCCTTGCCACACCGAGATTGTAGTTTGATATCGAGGCGCTGTAGGATGCTATCTGTTCGAAAAGTTTCAAAGCCTCTTTTTTGTCGCCTCTGTTGTAGAGTATATTGGCTTTTTTGATCATTCTTTCAAGCTGTGACTGGGCACTGAGCGGTCTGATTTTTTCCGCAGACCTTATCTTTTTGACCAGCTCGGAAGCGTTGATATCTTCAATTTTCGAGGGGCCCTTTTTGTTGAAAAAGAGAATAAGCAGCGCTATAAGAAAAACAAGAGCGATTCCCAGGCCGGCGAAGAGGAAAAAAAGGAGTTTTCTCTTTTTTTTTGGGTTCTCTTTTTCGACTTCCGGATTCTTCTCGTTTTGTGAATCCAAGTCGCTTTTTTCCGGTTCTTCTTCAAGAATGATCAGCTCTTCGTCAGCCATCTGCCGTTTCCTACAGGTAGGCTCTCAGAGCTTTTGGAATCTCTATGGAACCATCTTCTTGCTGACAGTTTTCCATAATGGCTACAAGCGTA
>WFUN01000103.1 GCA_015484905.1 Hydrogenimonas sp.
CGATAAGTGGTTTGGTCGTTTTATCAAGGGTAAATTGATAGACGCACAGGTCGATTGAGTGCTCCGCTTTTTTTATAGAATCCGAGATCGCTTTGTAAACTTCGGTGGGAGAGTCTATAAGCTCAAAACGGTTGTTCGAAGTAGCGTGAGGGATACCGTTGGTGTATAAGAGCCTGTCTATAGGATGGCGGCCGGAACTCGGCCCATTTTCAATAGGCTTTAAAGAGAAGGGAAATTTTTGATACCGTTTTATGAGTTTTCTGTGGCCAAAGAAAAAATAGAATGGTACGGCTATATACGGAAACATGAATATTGCAAGTATCCAGGCGATCATACTGCTTGGGGAACGGCGAGTTGCAATCATGTGCAAGAGTGCACTTATAGCCAGAATTTCGCCTACAATAAGGGAGGAATAGTAAAGTAGCGGCTGGATGTCCATACAAAGGTCTCATTTTTTATAAATTCTGGTAAAATTATAGTGTAATTCAATGTTAAGACTCAAATACTATAATTTTGGACAAATTTTATCCTATATATGAAAAAGGAGTAGGGAAAATGGGAATTCCACAACCGGCATTTTATATATTCAAGTGCGAGCAGTCGTCTCCTCCAGGTATGCCTCGTCCGAGCTGTGTGACAGAGCAAAATCGCGATCTGTTTCAGCATCTGACACAGCGTCTGATGGAAAAAGGTATAATAGGTACGGTCCAGCCCGTGCGTACAGGATGTTTGAATCGCTGTAATTACGGACCGGTGATGCTTGTAGAGCCTGGTCACGTAATGTATGCCGGTCTGACGAAAGAGAAGATAGACCGTATAATAGATGAACACATAATAGGCGGGAAGGTCGTAGAAGAGTTTGTTATAGAGCATGAGGCGTGGGATGATCCGATTGCACCGGATCAGATGATGAAAATGTCCGGAGTCCAATAGATGCGTATAGAGATGCTCTACTCCAAGATTCACCGTGCGACGGTGACCGATGCCAATTTAAACTATGTCGGTTCGATCACTATCGACGAAGATCTGCTCGATGCCGCCAAAATGCGTGTTGGCCAGAAAGTGGAGATTCTCAATATAAACAACGGTGAGCGTTTCAGCACGTACATTATCAAAGGGGAGCGCGGTAAGGGTGACATATGTCTGAATGGTGCAGCGGCCAGAAAAGCGCATCAGGGAGACAAAATCATTATCGTAGCCTACGCTACTTACGACGAGAAGGAGCTGGAAAACTATAAGCCTACTGTGGTGTTGATGAACGAGCAGAGCAATACGATCGCCTCCGTTCAAGAGGAGATATAAAAGATGTTTGAGGGTTTGAATATGAATGATCTGGGCAAAATGTTGGAAGAGGTCCAGAAAAAAGCCAAAGAGCTCGAGGAGAAAAACGAATCTATGGAGCTTACGGCAAAAAGCGGCGGAGGATTGGTGAAGGTAACGGCGAATGGAAAAGGTGAAATAATAGATATTGAAATCGATGATTCGTTGCTGGATGACAAAGAAGCTCTTCAGATACTACTCATTTCCGCCCTCAACGATGTGCTTAAAATGGTGGAAGACAATAAAAAGAGTGCAGCTTTGAATATGATGGGTGGCATGGATATCTTCTCCAAAGAGGGAGACGGCCATAAGTGACAGCAGCCCGTTGCCGGTACCGTTTTTTAACGATTCCAGCTCTGTTTTTAACTTTGAACCCCTTTTGGATTCTGTTTCAACACTTTTGTGTGGTGAGCTCTTTTTCGCCTCTGTTTGCAAATAATGAAAGCCTTCAGTTTTTTTTGCCCTTCCTTGGATATAATTGCGAAAATTTTAAAGATTGACAATGCAGAGTTTTGAAGAGTATCTTATCTCGAATCTGCCAAAGGCTCCAAGCTTCCATCCCACATTTGACAAAGCGTTGCGGGTTATGCTGGAGGCGGGGGGTAAGCGTTTTCGTCCAAAGCTGCTTCTGGCCGTTATAGATGCGTATACCCCTCTTTTGAGAGAGAGTGCATATCCGGTGGCGCTGGCTTTGGAGATATTTCACACCTATTCTCTTGTGCATGACGATCTTCCCGTTATGGATAACGCTGATTTGAGGCGAGGTACTCCGACACTGCACAAAAGATATGATGAGGTTACCGCAGTACTTGTCGGAGATGCGTTGAACACGCACGCTTTTTATCTCATAGCGGACGCCCCGCTGCATAACGATGTAAAAGTGGCTCTTGTAAAGGAGCTCTCCTATAATGGAGGAATCGGAGGTATGGTGCTCGGACAGGCGATTGACTGTCATTTCGAAGGGCAGAGGCTGAGCTCCGAGCAGTTGGATTTTCTACACGAATACAAAACCGGCAGATTGATTGCAGCAAGTTTGAAAATGGGGGCCATAATCGCAGGATTGGACGAGAAACGTTTGAACGAGCTCTTTTCTTTTGGCCTTGATGCCGGTCTGCTCTTTCAGATACAAGATGACATAATAGATGCTACAAAAAGCAGCGAAGATGCCGGCAAGACTACTGGAAATGATGAAAAGAAAAACAGTTATATCAGCCATTTCGGCATAGACGGCTCCATCGAGCGTGCCGAACGGTTGGCGGAAAAAATCGAAGAAGAGCTTGAT